>DATLNO010000042.1:0-2866 GCA_035536715.1 Solirubrobacteraceae bacterium | reverse complement strand
GACGCCGCTGGTCATCGGCGTCGTGCTGGCGCTCGGCTTCTTGCTGTTGCTTGTCGCGCTGCAGGCGCCGCTGCTGGCCGCGGCGGCGGTGCTGACCAATCTGCTGGCGACCGGTGCCGCGTTCGGGGTCGCGCAGCTGATCTTCCAGCAGGGCCACCTGTCGGGGCTGCTGGGCTTCGAGCCGCAGGGGTTTCTTGACGCGTGGGCCCCGGTGTTCTTCTTCGCGATGGTGTTCGCGATCTCGATGGACTACACGGTCTTTCTGCTGTCCAGTGCCAAGGAGCACTGGGACCGCACCAAGGACCCCAAGGAGGCGATGATCGGCGGCGTCGCGCACTCCGGCCGCGTCGTCTTCGCCGCCGCGGCAGTGATGGTCGCTGTCTTCTTCACGTTCGCTTTGAGCGGGCCGCTGCCGCCCAAGGAAATGGGCGTCATCCTCGGCATCGCCGTCCTGCTTGACGCCGCCCTGGTACGACTGCTGCTCGTTCCGGTGCTGCTGCGCCTGATGGGCAGGTGGGCGTGGTGGCTGCCCAAGCCGCTTGACCGGATCCTGCCCGATGTCCGATTCGGGCACGCCTGATGGGTCTGCACCATCGCGTCGAGACCGTGTCGGTGAGAACCGCCTCGGATCGGTTCTTCACCGGCCTTCTGACGATCGTCGATGTCCGCAGCCACCGGGAGTTCGCGCAGGCTCGTGTTCCGGGCGCAACGCACATCCCGCTCCAGCAACTGCGCGACCGCCTGCCCGAGGTGCGCAGCGACCGGCCGATCGCGCTGATGTGTCGCTCGGGTCATCGCAGCGCCCTCGCCGCTCGTCGCGCGACCAAGCAGCGCCCAGACATCGCGAGCATCGACGGCGGCATGAGCGCCTGGATCGCGGCCGACCTGCCGACCGCACGTTGCACCCCACCCCCCGCGATCGGAGGACCCCATGATCTTTCGCCAGATCACCCATGACGACCTGGGCTGCGCCAGCTACCTGATCGGCGACGAGGACGCCGGCGTCGCCGCCGTCGTCGATCCCAAGCTCGACATCGACGAGTACCTGCGCCTGGCGCGCTACTTCGCGGTGAGCATCGAGCACATCCTGGAAACCCACAACCACGCCGACCACGTCTCCGGACACGGCCGCCTCGCCGCCGCGACCGGCGCCACGATCCACATCCACGAAGCCGCCGACCCCGGCTACGAACACGAAGCGTTCGCCGATGGCTGGGAGCTCGAGCTCGGCGCGATCCGCGTGGGCGCCGTGCACACGCCCGGACACCGTCCCGAGCACACCGCCTTCACGCTCGTCGACACGGCGCGTGGCCCCGAGCCGTGGGCCGTGCTGAGCGGCGACACGCTGTTCGTCGGGGACATCGCGCGCCCCGACCTCGCGGTCGACAAGCAGGAAGGCGCGCAGGGCATCTTTCGCTCGCTGCAGGAGAAGGTTCTCGCGCTGCCCGACTCCTGTGAGGTCTGGCCCGGGCATCTCGGCGGGTCGCTATGCGGCGGCCCGGGGATGAACATGAAGGTCTCCTCGACGATCGGCTACGAACATGCTCACCAGGAGCTGCTCGCGATCACCGACGAAGAGCAGTTCGTCGCGCAAACCACGGCCTCGCTTGGGCCGCAGCCACCGAACTTCGAGAACATCGTCGCGCTCAACCGAGGACCGCTGCTGCGCGAGAGCATCGAAGCGCATCCGCTCGCTCCGCGCCAAGTCGACTCGCACCAGCGCGACGGTGCGCTGGTCATCGACATTCGCACCGAGCTGCAGTTCGATGAGGCGCACATTCCCGGTGCCGTCTGCATCACCGCGCTCAGGGCCGGCTTTGGCTCCAAGCTCGCCTGGCTGGCAGATCGCGAGCAGCCAGTCGCGATCGTCGGGCGCGACGACGAGGACGCCCGGCACGCCGTCACCCTCGCCGCCGCAGTCGGCATCACCCAGATCGCGGGCTACCTGGCCGGCGGCATGACCTCTTGGCGCGAAGAGAAACGACCCGTCCAGCACGTAGCCCGACTCACCGTCGACGAGCTCCACGACCGCTGGAATTCCGACCGCGACGACTTCCAAGTGCTCGACGTGCGTGAGCAAGCCGAGTGGGACGCCGGACACATCCCCGGCTCGATCCACGAGCCCTACCACGACATCAGCCACATGCCGCAGGCAATCGACCCCGACCGGCCCGTCGCCGTGATCTGTGGCTCCGGGCAACGGGCGGCCGTCGCCGCCAGCCTGCTGCAGCGCTACGGCGCCCACGACGTCATCCACGTCGTCGAGGGCGGCGTGCCCCTGTGGAAACGCCAAGGCTGGCCCGTCGAGGCACCTGTCGCACCGAAGGCCTGACCGCGGCGTGCTGCTCGCCATCGCCTTCGGGCTGGCCATCGGCATCGCCGTCGGCATGCTCGGCGGTGGCGGCTCCGTGCTCGCCGTCCCCGTCCTGGTCTACGTGCTGGGCCAGAGCGTGTCCGAAGCCACGACAACATCGCTGGTCGTCGTCACCGCAGGCGCCGTCGCCGGCGGTCTCGGCCACGCGCGAGCGGGCATGGTGTGCTGGCGCCACGCCGGCTCGTTCACGCTCGCGGCGATCCCCGGCCTCGTCGCCGGCACCCTCGTCGCCGAGGCCGTCAGCGCCACCGCGCTGCTCGCCGCGTTCGCGCTCATCATGCTCGCCGCGGCCACCGCAACCTGGCGCAAGGCCGGCGCCGAGGAGCCCGCAGAGGGTGCATGGGAGAGCGGTGGCGCCTGCCCGCCGCTGCGACTGCCACGCGACCTCTTCGCCGGGGCGCTCGTCGGCCTGCTCACCGGGTTCTTCGGCGTTGGCGGCGGGTTTCTGATCGTGCCCACGCTCGCCATTGCCCTGGCGTTCACGATGCGCAC
>DATLNO010000041.1:0-2093 GCA_035536715.1 Solirubrobacteraceae bacterium | reverse complement strand
CCGCGCCGACGCCCGCGCCGACGCCCGCCGAGGAGCCGATGATGATCGCGCTCTTCTTCACCGACCGGGTTCGCTTCACCGGCCGCTCGACGTGCTCACCATGAACGACCTGGCGCGAGCGGACCGGCCGCGCCGCGGTCGCCGGATACGACGCCGGCACCACCTGCGCGTCACCGAGCGGCGCGTAAACCGGTCCCGCCGCCGGTGCCGGATAAGGGGCACCATAGTTGACGGGCATGGCCGCCGCCGGTGCCGCCGCGGTCTGCGCATACGCGGCCTGGGCCGCGACGCACTCGACCTGCGAGACGACCGCGCCGTTGACGACGACCGGCCGCACCAGCGTCCGCTGGTGAGGTTCGCAGCTCACCAGCACGGGCGCACCCGCCGCGCCCGGTACCGCCGGCGCGGCCGCGACGCTCGTCAGCTCGCGCGCCGTTCCGCCACATGCAAACGTGAAGAGCAGCGCGCCTGCACCCGCCGTTGCGCCGAACGCCGATCTCCACCGCGACGTCAGTTCCATGGCCATCACTCACCTCCGCCTGTGCGTTGAGGCCGGAGAATCCAAGGGGGATGCCACCCCGTCAGGGGTGAAGGTGCTCGTTTTTCCTGGGGTTTTCGCCTGAACGGCGGCGGGCGTGCGGTGGACTGTCCTCTGGATGGCTCAGCGGGGACGGCCTTCGAGGACGCCGCACACGCATCCTCTATACTGCCCGAACCGGGCATGTCGAAGATTCTCGTGGTCGAGGACGATCCCGACATCGCGGATCTCATCCGCTTGTATCTGGAGAAGTCCGGCCACACCGTCCACCGGCTCGCGGGCGGCGGCGGCGTGATGGCGCGCCTGCGCAGCGATCCTCCCGAGCTCGTCATCCTCGATCTGATGCTGCCGGAAATCGACGGTCTGGCGCTGTGTCAGGCGATCCGCACTGACGGGGCCACCGCCGCGATCCCCGTGATCATGCTCACGGCGCGCGGCGACGAAGCGGACAGGGTCGCGGGGCTCGAGCTCGGGGCGGACGATTACGTCACCAAGCCGTTCAGCCCGAAAGAGCTCAGTGCGCGCGTCATGGCGCTGCTGCGCCGTACGGCGCGGCCGGCCCCCTCCTCCGGCACGCTGCGCTACGGCGGCATCACCATCGATCCCGATCGGCACGCGGTCACCAGCGACGGCGCGGACGTGCGGCTGACGGCCAAGGAGTTCCTGCTGCTGCAGTATCTCGTGCAGCACCGCGGGCGTGTCCTCTCACGCGATCTGCTGCTCACCGACGTCTGGGGCTATCACTACACGGGCGGGACGCGGACCGTCGATGTGCACATCCGCCGGCTGCGCGAGAAGCTGCCGCAGCTTGGCGAGGCCATCGAAACGATCAAACAGTTCGGCTACAAGCTCGCCGATCGGGCCGACCGCGCAGGCGCATGACCTTCCGGACGCGCGTCTTCGCGACCGCGCTGGCGGCGTCGGCGATCACGCTCGCCGTCGCCGTTGGCCTGGCCGCGTATTACCTCCGCATTGCGGTGCCCGAGCGCGTAGAGCGCTCACTGGTCACGCAGGCGCGGCTCGCTGCCGCGGCGCTGTCGCATCGCAGCCCGGCGACCCCCGCGGAGCTCGACGCCGAAGCCGACGCCCTGGGGCTGCTCGCCTCGGCGCGCGTGACGTTCATCGCCCGCGACGGCACCGTCACCGGCGATTCGGATCTCTCCCTCGACGCGCTGGGCCAGGTCGAGAACCACGCCGCACGCCCCGAAGTCGTGCAGGCGCACCGCGAGGGCCTCGGCCTCGCGCGGCGCTACAGCACCACCGTCGGCGCCGAGATGCTCTACGTCGCTGTCCCGGTCAACAACCCGGCGCTCAGCGGGCTGGCGAGCGTACGCATGGCCGTTCCACTCACCGATGTGGGCGTCCAACTGGCAGCGGTACGCCGCGTCGCGTTGGCGGCTGGCGCCGCAGGGCTCGCGGCAGCGCTCGCGCTCGCATGGGGCAGCTCCGCCTTCCTGAGCCGTCGCGTGCGCGACATCGCGGATGTTGCCAGCCGGTATTCCGAAGGAGACTTGTCGCGCCCCACCCGCGACTACGGCTCGGACGAGATCGGCGT
>DATLNO010000040.1:0-7151 GCA_035536715.1 Solirubrobacteraceae bacterium | reverse complement strand
AAAGCCGCGGTCGGCGCCATGCTGCGCCTTGTAGGCGTCGACCTCGGCCTTCGCCGCCGTCGAGCGGTAGGCGTGGCCGCCGTCGATGAGGTGGGCGAGCGCCTCCTGGTGGCGATCGGAGCGCGAGACCTGGCTGATCGGGCCCTCGTCGTAGTCGAGCTCGAGCCAGCGCAGGGCGTCGAGGATCTGCTCGACGTTCTCCGGAGTCGAGCGCTCGCGGTCGGTCTCTTCGATGCGCAGGACGAGCGTCCCGCCGTCGTGCCGCGCGAGCAGCCAGTTGTACAGCGCCGTGCGCGCGCCGCCGACGTGCAGCGCCCCGGTCGGGGAAGGAGCGAAGCGAACTCTCATGGCGCCTGACCCTACGAGATGCTGATCGGCGCCCACGTCTCCCCCGCCGGCGGCCCCGCGAAGGCCGTCGCGCGCGGCGTCGAGCGCGGCGCGCAGGCGATCCAGATCTTCAACCAGAACCCGCGCGCGTGGAAGCCGCGCGAATACTCCGAGGAGGAGATCGCCGCCTTTCGTGCGGCCATGGCGCACTCCGACGTCGACGCGCTGCTGATCCACGCGGTCTACCTGCTCAACTGCGCCTCCGGCGACGAGACGATCCGGGCCAACTCGCTGCGCTCGCTGGTCTCCTCTCTCTCTTCGGGTGCGGCGCTCGGCGCCGACGCCGTCGTGCTGCATCCGGGCTCGGCGAAGACCGGCGATGTCGGTGCCGCGATCGCGCGGGCGGGCGAGGTCATCGCGGAGGCGCTCGCCCAGACCGAGGGCTGCGCGCTGCACCTCGAGAACACCGCCGGCTCGGGCGGCACGCTCGGGCGCTCGCTCGAACAGCTCGCCGCGCTGGTGGATGCCGCCGGCGGCGACCCGCGCCTCGGGCTGTGCCTGGACTCCTGCCACCTGCTCGCGTCGGGCTTCGAGATCCGCACGGAGCAGGCGCTCACGTCGGTGCTCGATCGCTGCGTCGAGCTCGTCGGCCTCGAGCGGCTGGGCTCGCTGCACCTCAACGACTCACAGAAGCCGCTGGGCTCCAACGTCGACCGGCACGCGAACGTCGGCGAGGGCGAGCTCGGCGAGAACGGCTGCGCCGTGTTTCTCTCCGAGCCGCGCTTCGAGGGCCTGCCGCTCGTGCTCGAGACGCCCGGACCCAACCGCAGCGGCCCGACGGCCGCGGAGCTCGCGCTGACGCGCGTGTTGCGGGAGCGGGGTCTCGCAGCACGCCACACTCGGGGTGCTTAGCCACCGGCCCGTGACGGGTACGCGCAACGGCATGACAGATCTTCGAGACGACTACGACCTGCCAAGGAAGCCGCCCCTGCCGTTCCGCCAGGCGGCGGTGATGTTCGCCGTCCTGCTGCTGGCGCTCGGCGGCTGGCTGCTGCTTCCCAACTCGCCCTTCGCGGTCGCGCTGCTCGCCATCGTGGTGCTCGCCGCGGTGTTCATCGGCGTCGCCTCGGTGCTGCGCTCGCGCGAGCTGACCGAGAAGCCCGGACGCAACCCGGTGACGCCGCCGAGCATCGATACCTAAGCCCCGCCGAAGAGGCCGGTGTCCGTGTCGTCTGTCAGCCGACGACGTGGAGGATCAGATCGCGAGTGCGGCCGGTCCGAGCACCTGCTCGAGCTCGGCGCGCAGCGTCGGCGTCGTCGCGACCTTGTACGACGAGCCGAGCTTCAGCTTGCGCGGGTCGCCCGAGCTCATCTGCACCTCGAGCACGACCTCGCTGTCACCCGGATAGTTCGCGAGCAGGCTCTTGAGGTCGTCGATGATCGACGCTGGCAGGCCTGCGGCGTCTACGCGCACGTGCAACGGCAGCGGTCCGACGTGACGCCTGACCGCGTTGGCCTTGGCCAGCTCGATCTCCTCGGGGGTCGGCTCGAAGGCCTCCACGGCCTGCACCACGAGGCAGGTCTTGTCGGCGTCCTTGTGGTCGACACGCCCGCGCACGAGCACGACGGAGTCGACGCCGAGCGCGCCCTCGTACTCCGCCAGCGCCTTGCCGAAGACGAGGATCTCGACGAAGCCCTCGAGGTCGTCGAGCGTCGCGAACATCATCGGATCGCCGCTGCGCGTGCGGATCTTCTTGGCCGCGGTGATGATGCCGCCGGCGTTGACCCACTCCTTGTCCTTGCGCTGTGCGAGGTCGGCGAGCGAGCAGTCGACGCGCTCGCGCAGCGCCTCGCGCACCTGCTTGAGCGGATGGGCGGAGATGAAGAGGCCGATCGCCTCCTTCTCGATCGCCAGCAGCTCGGGCTGGTCGAACTCTTCGCTCGGGATCGGCGGGTGCTGCGGGGCGGCGAACGCGTCTGCGGCGGCCGAGCCGTTGCCGCCGGCGTCGCCCCAGTCGAAGCCGTCGAAGATCGAACCCTGGCCGATCTCCGCGTCCTGCTGGGCCTTCTGCCCCGCCCCCTGGGCCTGCTCGAGAACCGAGAGCATGCCCTTGCGCGACGCGCCGGTGGAGCCGAACGCCCCGCACTTGATCAGCGCCTCGATCGCCTTCTTGTTCACCGCGCGGCCGTCGACGCGGGCGCAGAAGTCCCAGATCGACTCAAATGGGCCGCTCTCGTCGCGCGCGGCCTTGATCGCCTCGACGGCCGCGTAGCCCACGCCCTTGACGGCATCCAGGCCGAAGCGGATGTTGCCCTCGAAGACGACGAAGTCGTGGTCGGACACGTTGACGTCGGGCGGCAGGATCTCGATCCCCATCTGCTCTGCCTGGGTGGCGAAGAACGGGACCTTGTCCTTCGTCGACATGACCGAGCTGATCAGCGCCGCCATGTACTCCGCCGGGTAGTTGGCCTTCAGCCACGCCGTGCGGTAGGCAATCAGGGCGTAACAGGCCGCGTGGGAGTTGTGCGAGACGATCCCGTTTGCCAGGAAGTTCAGCGGCCCGTCGGCGCACATCTCGACGTCGTATGTGCTCTCGTATCCGAGCGGCTCGATCGCGATGACTCGATCGCCGTTCTCGGCGTGCGCCGTGGCCATGTGGCGCTCGACGCGGAACCGGAAATCCTCTGGGGTGACCACGACGTACGGGAGGTCGCCGTACTTGAGCGAAAAGTACTCGGGAGCACGGTCCAGCCCGTCCATCTCCCAGTACACGCCGTCAAAGTAGAAGTCGCACATACGCCCGTTCGCGAGCGCCTTGTGCATCTCGAACGCGATCCCCGAGTCGATAAGCCATTCGCACATCTCACGCTCGGGCCAGCTCGCGCACCACATGCCGTTTGACGCAACCGAGCAATGGCCATAGCCCGGCCCCGTGTCGTACGCCGCGCGAACCTGCCCGGACGAGCGTGCCATCTGCCGAGCTCGCCACTCAGGATCGTTTGCCCACAGCCACTTAGCGCGCTCGTGCATAGCGGCAGTACCCGCACGCGTCATATGCGGATGCAGTTCGTGCATCCGGCGCATGTGGGCCGCCTTGTCCTCGTGGGGCCGTGCCGCCTGGTATGCGCGCATCCGCCGCGAGGCCAGACGATCCCATTTCTTGCGCTCCTCGCTGCTGGCGAGGCGGCGCATCGTCTCCCGACGGGCCTCGCGCTGCTTGTCGCTGATCAACGGCGTCGTGATCAGCTCGGTCGCGCCGACCTCGATGTCGCAGACCGGCATGTAGCCAGCGGTGGTCAAGAAACGATGCTCGGCCGTTGCGCGCACCTGACGACCGCTCTCGCAACGCACCTGATAGACGAACTTGCGACCCGTCTTGACGATCCGCTCCACCTTGTGCGGGCGGATGTGGCCGTCGGCCCACATCGACATGATCGCCGGTACCTGCTGTCGGGCTGCCGTAGAGAGAGGGATGCGCGTGCCGTCGGGGAGGATCACGCGCGTCTGCGCGGACAAGCACTTATTGAACGAGTAGTCAGCTGCCTTGACGTTGGTCGCCCACAGCTGCTCGATGACCTGGTCGCTCGTGCCCGACGCGCGGCAGCCGGCGACGAACTCCGGCTCGAGCTTTGCCATCGCCGCGCGGTTCTTCTTGCCGATCGCCTTGCGCAGGTCGTCCGCCTTGGCGCCGCTGAAGCCCGCGAGCGCCTTGGCGATCTGCATTGACTGCTCTTGGTAGAGAATCACGCCCTTCGTCGTCTCGGTGATCGACCGCAGGCGCTCGTCGGCGAAGGCGACCGACTCGGGGTTGCGCTTGCCGCGCGCGTACGCCGGGATCGAATCCATCGCGCCCGGGCGGTACAGCGCGACGAGCGCGACGAGGTCGTCGAACTCCGTCGGGCGCACGTTGCGCAGCGCTTTCTGCATGCCCTCGGACTCGAACTGGAAGACGCCGATCGAGTCGCCGGCGCCGAGCATCTCGTACGTCGCGTCGTCGTCCAGCGGCAGCGCCGCCATATCGGGCCGCACGTCGGCAGAGCGCTCGATGATGTCCAGCGCGTCCTCGATGACGTCGAGGTTGCGCAGGCCGAGGAAGTCCATCTTCAGCAGGCCGAGCTGCTCGACGGGCTTCATCGAGAACTGCGTGACGATGTTGAAGATCTTGTTGCCGTCGGCGTCGACCTGGTTTGAGTCGGCGAGCTGCAGCGGCACGATGTCGGTCAGCGGACCCTCGGCGATGACGACCGCCGCGGCGTGGATCGACGAGTTGCGCACGATCCCCTCGAGGCCCTGCGCGACGTCGATGATCTGCTTGGCGATCGGGTCGGAGTCGTACGCGAGCTTCAGCGGCTGGCCGGGCGCCAGGCAGTCCTCGAAGGACGGTGAGCGGCCCATGATCGGGTCGGGGATGAGCTTCGCGAGCTTGTCGCCGACGCCGTAGTCGTGCTCGAGCACGCGCGCCGCGTCGCGCGTGGCGGCGCGCGGGAACATCTTGCCGAAGGTCACGATCTGGGCGACCGACTCGCGGCCGTACTTCTCGACGACGTAGCGCATGACCTGCGCGCGCCCGCGCACGGAGAAGTCGATGTCGATGTCCGGCATCGACACCCGCTCGGGGTTCAGGAAGCGCTCGAAGAGCAGGTCGTAGCGCAGCGGGTCGACGTCGGTGATCTGCAGGCAGTAGGCGACGATCGAGCCCGCCGCCGACCCACGCCCCGGACCCACCGCGATGCCGTTCTCCTTGGCGTAGCGGATGAAGTCCCAGACGATCAGGAAGTACGCGTCGAAGCCCATCCGGTGGATGACCTCGAGCTCCATCTCCACGCGTTCGCGAGCGGCGCCGGGCGCGGGATCGCCGTAGCGCACGCGCAGGCCCTCCTCGACGCGGGCGCGCAGGTAGGCGTCCTCCGGCTCGCCGCCGGGCGTGGGGTAGGCCGGGATGAGCTGCTTGTCGAGCTCGATCTCGACGTTGCAGCGCTCGGCGATCTCGATCGTCGACGCGATCGCCTCGGGCCAGAGCGCAAACGAGTCGATCATCTCCTCGTTGCTCTTGAGGAAGAACTCGTTCGTGTCGAACGTCATCTTCGGCGCGCGCAGGGTCGACTTCGTCTGCACGCACAGCAGCGCCGTGTGGTGGTGGTAGTCCTCCTTGCGGAGGTAGTGCACGTCGGCGGTGCCGACGATCGGCCGCGCGAGCTCGCGGGCGATCTTGACGATCCCCTCGTTGGCCTTGTCCTGCTCGGGCAGGCCGTTGCGCTGGACCTCGAAATAGACGTCCTCCGGGCCGAAGACCTCGAGCAGGTCGTCGGCGTGGGCGCGGGCGTCGTCCTCACGGTCGGCGACGAGGCGCTGGCAAAAGCGCGAGGCCAGGCAGCCCGTGAGCGCGATGATCCCCTCGGAGTGCTTCTCGATGACGTTGAGGTCGACCGTCGGCTTGCCGCGGTTGAGTCCCGCGAGAAACCCTGCACTGGACAGCTTGACGAGGTTGCGATATCCGGCATCGGTGGCGGCGATCAGCGTCAGGTGGTTGTGCTCGTGGCGACCGCGCTGGGTCTGGTCGTCGACGAGGTAGATCTCGCAGCCGAGGATCGGCTTGATGCCGTGCTTGCGCGCCGCCTGGAAGTGCTCGATCGCGCCGTTCATGACGCCGTGGTCGGTGAGGCCGAGGGCCGGCTGGCCGAACGCCGCCGCACGTGCCGCGAGGGCATCGATCTTGCACGCGCCGTCGAGCAGCGAGTACTCGGAATGGACGTGCAGATGGGCGCAGGAGGGTGCGGTCACGGGCGATCAGGATAGGTGCCGGGGCGGATGGTCCAGGCTGGCGTTCCCGCAGTTTGGGGTCTGAGTTGTTGCGATTCGTGCGCCACACGGCACAGCTTTGACGTCAGGCTCGCACCGATGGGGATCGAGGTGGACGAGAGGCCGCAAGGAACGGCAGACGCGCCCGCTCGGCGGCGCAGGACGGCGCTGGAGGATCTCGCTGCGAGGCAGCACGGCGCGATTTCGCGCAGGCAGCTGACCGAGCTGGGCTTCACGCGCCACGAGATCGCGGGGCTGAACGCCGCGGGCTGGCTTCACCGCGTGTTCCCGGGGGTCTACGCCCTCGGCCGACGATCACTTGGCGTCAGGGGCCGCTGGATGGCCGCGGTGCTCGCCGGCGGCCCGGGCGCGCTGCTCAGCCACCGCTCGAGCGCTGCACTACAGGGGATCCGGCGCACGTCGCAGGCGCTGGTCGAGATCACGGTGCCGTCGGATCGAGCGCGTGCGATCCCCGGCATCCGGACCTACCGCTGCGCGGGGCTGCGGTCTCAGGATCGGGCCCTCGTGGACGGCATCCCATGCACATCCGTCGCGCTGACCCTGCTCGGGCTTGCTGCCGCCACCGATCGGCGCCAGACCGGGCGCGCCTGCGACGAAGCCGAGGTGCAGGGCGTGTTCGACATGCGAGCGGTCGAGGAACTGCTCGACCGCGCCTCGGGCCGTCGCGGCATCGCCACGTTGCGCGCGGTACTGGAAGAGCACGTAATCGGAACGACCCTGACTCGCAGCGAGCTGGAGGAGCGCGCGCTGGACGTGTGCCGGCGCGCCCGGCTTCCGCTGCCGAAGGTCAACGAGCCGGTCGCCTGCGGGCCTGGCGTCTGGCACACGGTCGACTTCTTCTGGCCACAGCAGCACGTGATCCTGGAAGCCGATGGCCACCGCTACCACCGCACGCGTCGTTGCGTCGAACGTGATCGGCGGCGGGAGGCAGATCTCGTCATCGCCGGCAACCGCGTGCTGCGCACGACCTGGCTGCAAGTCGAGCGCGAGCCGCACCGCGTGG
>DATLNO010000039.1:0-5819 GCA_035536715.1 Solirubrobacteraceae bacterium | reverse complement strand
AAGCACCTCAACCAGCGGCTGACGCGGGCCAAGCTGAACGAGCTCACCAGCGGGCTGCTCGACCGCGTCGTCGGGCCGACGAAGCAGGTCATGGACGACGCGGGCGTCAAGGGCGCCGACATCGACCACGTGGTGATGGTTGGCGGCATGACGCGTATGCCCGCCGTCCAGGAGAAGGTGAAGGAGCTCACCGGCAAGGACCCGCACCGCGGGGTCAACCCCGACGAGGTCGTGGCCGTGGGCGCCGCCATCCAGGCCGGCGTGCTGGCCGGCGACGTCAAGGACGTGCTGCTGCTCGACGTGACCCCGCTGACGCTGGGCATCGAGACCAAGGGCGGCGTCATGACCAAGCTCATCGAGCGCAACACGACGATCCCGACCCGCAAGGGCGAGGTCTTCTCGACCGCCGAGGACAACCAGCCGTCCGTCGAGATCCACGTGCTGCAGGGCGAGCGCGAGATGGCGCAGTACAACAAGTCGCTGGGCAAGTTCCAGCTGACCGGCATCCCGCCCGCGCCGCGTGGCATCCCGCAGGTCGAGGTCGCGTTCGACATCGACGCCAACGGCATCCTCAACGTGTCGGCGAAGGACCTCGGCACCGGCAAGGAGCAGAAGATCGAGATCAAGTCGGGCTCTGGCCTGACCGACGAAGAGATCAAGCGGATGGTCTCCGACGCCGAGTCGCACGCCGACGACGACAAGCGCCTGCGCGAGCTCGCCGAAGCGCGCAACGGCGCCGAGAACGCGGCCTACCAGGCCGAGCGCCAGCTCAAGGATCTCGAGGAGAACATCGACGAGTCCTCCAAAACGGAGATCGAGGGCCTTATCAAGGACCTGCGCGAGTCGCTGGAGTCCGAGGACGCTGCCGAGCTGCAGGCCAAGACCGACGCGCTGCAGACGGCGTTCCACAAGGTCTCCGAGGCGATGTACGAGAAGGCCCGCTCACAGCAGGCCGGCGACGACACCTCGGCCAATGGCGACGGCGCGGGCGGTTCCGCCGATGACGAGGGGGACGTCGTCGACGCCGAGGTCGTCGAGGAAGGCCGATAGCCCGTGCATCCGCCCGAGCACGACATCGAGCAGGAGGCGGCGCCGGAAGCGCCGGCGCCGCCTGCTCCTGCCGTCGACGACCCCCCGCCCCCTGAGGGCTGGGTGGCGACGGACCCGTCCCCGTCGTCTGATGCGGCTGAGGCGCTCGATCCAGCGGCGTTGCAGGAGCGTGCCGGCAAGGCCGACGAGTACCTCGCGTTGGCGCAGCGCACGCAGGCGGACTTCGAGAACTTCCGCAAGCGGATGGCGCGCGACCTGCGCGCCGCCGAGGCGCGCGGCATGAGCCGCCTCGCCCGGGAGCTGCTGCCGGCGCTGGACAACCTCGACCGAGCGATCGCCGCAGTCGAGGCGTCCGATGACGAGGTGGAGCACCACATGACCAAGGGCATCCGGCTCGTGCAGTCCGAGCTGGCTGTAGCTCTGACCCGCAGCGGCATCGAGTCCTACGCCGTGAAGGGCGAACGCTTCGATCCCGTCCACCACGAAGCCGTCGCGCAGACGCCGGTCGCGGGCGCCGAGCCCGGCTCGATCGTCGAGGTCCTGCAGTCGGGCTACCGGCTCAACGACCTCGTCCTGCGTCCCGCGCGGGTGGTCGTCGCGGGCTAGGAGACACGATGGCCGCTCAGGATCACTACAAGGTGCTCGGCGTCGAGCGCAAGGCCTCGCAGGACGAGATCAGGAAGGCCTACCGCTCGCTCGCGCGCACGTACCATCCCGACAAGAACCCCGGCGACGCGAAGGCCGAGGCGCGGTTCAAGCAGATCTCGCAAGCGCACGACATCCTCGGCGACCCCGAGAAGCGCAAGTCCTACGACCGCGCGCTCGCCAACCCGTTCTCGCAGGCCGGCCGCGGCGGCTCGGGCCAGCCGGGCTTCGACACGGGCGGCTTCGGCGACATCCTGTCTGACCTGTTCGGTCAGGCGCGTGGCCGCACGGGCGGTGGTGTGGGCGGTTCGCCTCGCACGCGCGCCGAACGCGGGCGTGACCTCGAGGCCGAGGTCTCGATCAGCTTCGATCAGGCGATCTCCGGCGCGCAGGTCCCGATCTCCGTGCCGACCTACGAGCGCTGCGGGACCTGTACGGGAACCGGCGCGAAGCCCGGCACGTCGCCGATCGTCTGCCCGCGCTGCAACGGGCGCGGCATCGAGTCAGAGGGCCAGGGCCTCTTCTCGATCTCCCAGCCCTGCTCGCGCTGCGGCGGCGCCGGGACGATCATCGAGAGCCCCTGCCCGACCTGCAACGGCGAGGGCCGCAAGCGCACCGTCAAGCGCTACCGCGTCAACGTCCCCGCGGGTGTGAAGGAGGGCAGCCGGATCCGCCTCGCGGGCAAGGGCGAGCCGGGTCGCAACGGCGGCCCCGATGGCGATCTCTACGTCGTGACGCACGTGGCGGACTCGCCGGTCTTCACCCGCAAGGGCGACAACGTCGAGGTCGAGGTTCCGCTGACGCTGCCCGAGGCGCTGCGCGGCGGCGAGATCGAGGTGCCGACGCTCAACGGCCGCAAGACCCTGCGCGTGCCGACCGGAACTCGTCCTGGCAGCGTGCAACGCTTGCGCGGGGAGGGACCCAAGCGGCTGGGCAAGACCGGCCACGGCGACATCCACTACCGCTTCACGCTGGAACTGCCCGACAAGCTGACGGCCGACCAGGAGGCTGCAGTGGACGATCTCGCGAAGGTCTTCAACGGCAACCCACGCGCGAAGCTCTTCTCGCAATGAACCAGCGGCGGCGTACAACCACTCGCATCGAGGTATCGCACGACCGCGGCGTGTTCATGATCTCGGTCGCCGCCGAGCTGGCAGACATGCACCCGCAGACGCTGCGCATGTACGAGCAGCGCGGCCTGATCGAGCCCAAGCGCTCGCCGAAGGGCACGCGCCTGTACTCGCACGAGGACGTCGCGCGCCTGCGCCGCATCCAGCAGATGACGGCCGAGCTCGGGCTCAATCTCGCGGGCGTCGAAAAGGTGCTCGAGCTCGAGCAGCAGCTCGACCGGATGCGCAAGCGCGTCGCCGCTCTGGAGCGACGCCGCGACGAGCTGCAGGCCGAGATCGCCATCTTGGAGGGGCGCCGCGAGCAGGTCCGCGCGGACCTCGTGCGCTACGAGACGGGAACCGGCTCGGCGCTCGTGCGGGCGAAGGACGTCAAGCCCTTCACGATCCCGATCGACCACCGCTGAGGGCAGCTCGCAACCGTCCGTTTCTCCTGCTCGCCGCGGGCGGACGCGCAGTTACACTCGATTCTGGAGTCTTGGCTGGAGACCCGGGGGGATCGAGGCGTGGAACGAGCCGGCAGGCGTGGCATGAGGTTCCGTCGCACGCGCGCCACCGCGTGCCTCGCGCAGCACGCAGTCGCCGGCATCGTGCCCGGCGATCACGTGTGTGCGAGCTTCGGCTCCGACGACGAGCAGCGGGCTCTCGTCGGTGGCTACGCGCGGCAGGCGCTGCGCCGCGGCGAGCGCTTCCTGTACTTCCTGCACTCGAGCGACGACAAGACGATTCACGGCTACCTCGAGCAGGCCGGCATCGACGTCGACGCGGGCATCGCGCTGGGCCAGATCGAGCTGCGCCGCTTCCAGCACGACCAGGTCGCCATCGACCCCGAGGCGATCATCGCGGGGCTCGAGGCCGACCGTGGCGAGGCCTTGCGCCACGGGTACAGCGCGCTGAGCGCGACGTCCGAGATGAGCTGGACGCTGACGCGGCCCGACGAGCTGGACGCCGCTGTGCGCTACGAGCGCAACGTCACGCGCATCTTCGCCGCAGCGAACATCACCAGCGTGTGCCAGTACGACCGCCGGTTGTTCGAGCCCGCGGTACTCGACCGGCTCGTGTCGACGCATGAGTTCCAGGTCAGCACGAGCCCCAACGCGACGCGAACCGTGCGCCGGCGGCTGACCGTCACCGAGCACGACGACGGCGCCGTAGCGGTCTCGGGCGCGCTCGACATCGACTCCTCTGCCTTTCTGACAGCGCGGCTGGCTGACTTCCACGGCGACGGCGATGTCGTCGTGCTGACCGACGGCCTGGACTTCGCGGATGTCTCGGGGTGCCGCGCTTTGCTGCGTGCCGCGGAGGCGCTGGGCGAGGGCCGGCGGCTCGTGCTGCCCGAGCCGGCGGCGCCGCTCGTGCGGGTGCTGAAGCTGTGCGGGTGGTCTGAGCACGGGCGGCTCGTGCTGCACCCAGGGGGCCGTAAGGCCGAGGCTCCGCGCCCAAAAACGCGCGATCCTCGGTAGCGGATCCGCCACCATGGCGGCATGCTGTCCGGTAGGGATCTGCTGTTGCTCGCCCGCCGCACGGCGGGCATCTCGCAGGCCGAGCTGGCCGCGCGGCTGGGACGACCGCGCTCGACGATCGCGCGCTGGGAGCTCGGCGAGATGCAGCCGCCCTACGACGCCGTGATCGCGGCGGTTGCGGCTTGTGGTCTGTCGGCGAGCGTCGAGCTCACGCAGGACGATCCGTCATATCTGTACGCCATCGGTGAGCAGCTGCGGCTGGCTCCGATCGAGCGGCTGCGGCGCCTCGGGGCCGATGCGCGGGTGGGTGCGGTCGAGCGCCTGGCGGATGGCGACGAGGACGTGATCGTGCTCGGAGACGCGGCGGGCGCGTTGCAGGGCTGGCCGCTGATGCTGCCCGCTGACGACACGGTCGAGGTCTGCGCCCGCGATCCGTCGCGGCTTTCGGAGGCCGCGTTGAGCGACGGCGTGATCGTGACACCCCGGCCGGCGGGCACGTGCGGCTACACCGATTTGCGGCGCGCCGCTGAACGCATCCAGATCGGTGAACGCGAGATCCTCGTCGCCGACCTGCTGGACCTCGTGCGCGTCGAGCTGGCGAGACACCGCGGCGTGCAGGCCGGGGCGCTCGAGGCCGTGCTCGAGCATCGCCGGCGCTGGCCCGACGGGCCGCCCGAGCGCCGGCGCTACAGCGACGAGGACGCGCATGCCGCGATCGAGTCATGGCTGACGCACTCGACGAAGACCGCGTCGCGCTGATCGAAGTCCTGGCGCGCAGCGGGGCGCAGTTCGTGCTGATCGGAGGAGCGGCGCTGCAGTCCCACGGACAGGCCTACGCGACCCAGGACATCGATGCTCGACATCGCGTTTGCGCCGGCGGGGTTCCCTGACGGCTGCGCGTCGCCTCGCGCCCAAAGGACCGTCGCTACCTTGCGGCTGTCGGACGGCTGTAGGCACCGAGGTAGGCGGCGAGACGCGGAAGTGAGACCGCGGTTCTCGACGAGCGGCAACGTCACTTGCTTTCGCTCGGCGTGCACGTAAGGCTGCACAACCTGGGGACATGCCGGAGGCAGGACCAACTTTCACTGAGGGGCGGGGGGCGAGTTTTTCGCTCCCGGGCGCTTTACGGGTTGTGACGGCATCCACCGCACAGCTGTGGCGCCCACGCGATCACGCGGCGCCGCCGGGTAACTCTCGTCGAAAGGGGACGACGATGCGTAGGAAGCTCGCTGCAATCACGAGCGCGACATGCGCCGCGTTGCTCGCAACGGCTGCGACGGCGATGGCGGGCGAGTTCGCCGTCGCCGCGTGTCAATCGGACAAGCTCAACAACGCGACGGCTGCGTTCAGGGACTTCGCGAGCCGCGGGATGCTGGTCAAGCGGGCCTGTACACGAGGGCCTGGCGATCGCGGGCTGATCACAGCCAACGTTCAACGGGCAGGCGTGGTGAACCGCGGGGCGGCGTCTGTCGCGACCATCACGGCACCACCCGGAACCGTCATCACCTTCGTTCGCTGGCTGGCGAAGATGGAC
>DATLNO010000038.1:0-27122 GCA_035536715.1 Solirubrobacteraceae bacterium | reverse complement strand
CTCTCGACACGCTGCTGCCGAACTACGACGCCGCCACGCTGCGGGCGAAGATCGTCGATCCGTACCCCGCGGGGGAACCGGCGGACTTCTCGGCGATGCCGCAGGATTTCGGCCGGCGGATGAGCGCCGCCGAGCTCGACGCGCTCGTCGCGTTCCTGCTCGCCGCCACGCCGCGCTGATGGCGCCTGGAAGGGGTCGGGCTTCGATACCTTCCCGCTCGAATGGGTGGCGAAGCCAAGCGAATCTCGATCGAAGACGCCAGGAACCTCGTGCTCGCGCAGCTCTCGCGGCTGGAAGGCGACGAGATCGCGCTCGAGGACGCACTGGGGCGCGTGCTCGCCGAGGATGCGGTCGCGCCGACCGATCTGCCGCCGTTTCACTCCTCGGGAATGGACGGCTACGCCGTCATCGCGACCGACACGGATGACGCGCCCGTCGCCCTGAAGGTCGTCGGCGAGTCGCGCGCGGGCACGCTCGCGCAGGACCCCGTCACGCACGGCACGGCGATTCGCGTCTCGACCGGAGCGGTCGTGCCCGAGGGCGCCGACGCGGTCGTGCGCCAGGAGCTGACGCAGATCGAGGACGGCGCGGTGATCGTCAACGAGGAGGTCATTGCCGGCAACGACGTGCGCTACGCCGGCGAGGACATCCGCAAGGGAGAGACGATCCTGCACGCCGGGACGCTGCTCGGCTCGGCTGAGATCGGAGCGCTGGCCGCCGTCAACATCGCGCGTCCGGTCGTCGTGCGCAGGCCGCGGATCGCGCTCGTCAGCACCGGCGACGAGCTCGTCTCGCCCGGACCTGAGCTCGAGCCCGGCCAGATCCGCGACGCCAACGCGCCCGCGCTGACCGCCGCGACCGCTGCCGCAGGCGCCGAGATCTCAAAGAACGTGCGCGTCGGCGACGATCGCGAGTCGACGATCGCGACGCTGCGCGGCGCGATGGAGGGCGCGGACATCGTCGCGACCGTAGGTGGCGTCTCGGTCGGCCCGCACGACCACGTCCGGCCCGCGCTCGAGGAGCTCGGGGCGCAGCAGATCTTCTGCCGCGTGAGCCTCAAGCCCGGCGGCCAGGTCTGCCTCTACGCAGCGCCCGATGGCACGCTCGCGTTCGCCCTGCCCGGCAACCCGGCGTCGGCGATGACCGCCTTCCGCGTGCTCGTCGTCCCGGCGATCTACGGGATGCTCGGCCGCGACCTGACGCTGCACACCGCCCGCGGGATCGCGGAGACCGACCTCATCGGGACGCTCGGCCGTACGGCCGTCATCCGCTGCCACGCGAAGATGCATGACGACGGCTGGCACGTGACCCCGAACGGCGACCAGCGCTCGCACATCCTCACGTCGATGCTCGGCGTTCCGGTGCTCGCGCTCGTGCCCGAGGACTGCGAGGTCCTGCGCGCCGGTGAGCCCGTCGATATCGAGTTCGTCGGGTAGCGACGACGCCCCGGTGACGCGGCGCGTCGCGATCGCAACGTGCGCCGAGCATCCCGAACTCGACGCTGAGGGCCGCCTGCTGCTCGACGCGCTGCGCGAGCTGCAGATCGCCGCCGAGCCCGCGGTCTGGACCGAGCAGCCCACGGGCGGCTGGGACGCATACGAGCTCGTCGTGCTGCGCTCGACCTGGGACTACACGTTCATGCCCGAGCGCTTCCTGCACTGGGCCCAGGACATCGGCGGGCGCCTGCTCAACGCGCCTGAGGTCGTCGCCTGGAACGCCGACAAGCGCTACCTGTCCGACCTCGTGGAAGCGGGCATCGCCACGATCCCGACCGAGCAGGTCGCGCCCGGCACCCCATTTCACCCGCCCGCCGGGCGCTTCGTCCTCAAGCCCGCCGTCGCGGCCGGCTCGCGTGGCGCCGCGGTGTTCGACGAGGCCCGCCACGACGCGGCGCGCGAGCACGCCGCCGCGCTGCAGGCCGACGGCCACGACGTGCTGCTGCAGCCCTACCTCGACGCGGTCGACGGCGCCGAGGCCGAGACGGCGCTCGTCTTCCTCGACGGGAGGCTGTCGCACGCGATGCGCAAGGGACCGCTGCTGGCGCTCGACCTGCCGCCCCCGGACGGTCTCTTTCGCCAGGAGCAGATGAGCCCGGTCGACGATCCTGCGGCCGACGTCGTCGCGCTCGGCTTGCGCGTGCACGCCTACGTCGAGGAGCGCTTCGGCCGCCAGCTGTACACCCGCGTCGACGTCCTGCGCGATGCACAGGGCGCGCCCGCGGTGCTCGAGCTCGAGCTCATCGAGCCGTCGTTGTTTCTCGACTTCGCGCCCGGTTCGGCGCAGGCGCTTGCGCAGGCCATCGTCGCCCGCCTGTCGCGCTGACGGGATACGGTCCGACCGTGGCGCGCGTGCTCATCCGCGGCAGCGGCGACGTCGGCTCCGCCGTCGCCCACCTGCTGCTGCGCAGCGGTCACGACGTCGTGATCCACGACGCCGCGCTGCCGACGGCGCCGCGCCGCGGGATGGCCTTCGCCGACGCGATCTTCGACGGCGCCTGCGAGCTCGACGGCGTGCGGGCGCGGCGCGTCGACGCGACCGACGCGCTGTGCGACGCGATCACCGGTGAGGTGCTGCTGACGACGGCTGCCCTTGAGGATGTGCTGGATGCCGTGCAGCCCGACGTGCTCGTCGACGCGCGCATGCGCAAGCGCGCCCAGCCCGAGCCGCAGCGCGGCCGGGCCCCGCTGACGATCGGGCTGGGACCGAACTTCGTCGCGGGTGAGACGACCGACCTCGCGATCGAGACGCAATGGGGCGACCACCTCGGCATGGTCGTCGAGCTCGGCCCGACGCGGGCCCTCGGCGGCGAGCCACGCGACTTCGACGGCCACGCGCGCGACCGCTTCATCTACGCACCGGTCGCCGGCGTGATGCGAACGCAGGCGCAGATCGCCCAGCGCGTGAGCGCCGGCGAACACGTCGCATCGATCGGCGACGAAGCGCTGCTCGCTCCGCTGGACGGACTCCTGCGCGGGCTCGTCCACGACGGCGTCCCGGTCGACGCGCGCGCCAAGGTGCTCGAGGTCGATCCCCGCGGCGACATCTCGAAGATCCGCGGGATCGGCCCGCGTCCGCGGCGGATCGCGGAGGGCGTGCTCGAGGCGATCACCGCCACCGGGACGGCGACGACGAACCCGTAGGGCGCCGGCGGGCTCGGCGGTCCGCGGCGCAGCGTGGCGCATGTGAGCAGCATCTTCGAAGACGTGTGGGCCGGCCTGGCGTTCGCTCCGGAGGTCAGGGTTCCGGGGCGGTTCTCGGGGGTCTTGGAACTTATGCGCCTATATGTCGCATTACTTCCAAGACCCCCTCAGGCGAGGGGTTTGCGGACGCCTCGCGTCCGCGAGCAACACCTCCCCACCCGCCGCCGCGCGCTCGGGCTCGAGGAAGCGCAGCATCCTGCGTCCCTCCGCCCGCGTTGCGCTCGCCTCGCGCTTCGTGAGCGGCCCGGCGTGATCGACGTGCAGCGTGGCCGGGCTGCCGGTGAGCTCGATAGGGGCCGCCGGGAATCTGCGCCTTTGCATGCCCACGAGGTGCTCGATGGCGTCCAGCGCAGGCATCTGCGCAGCTCGAGCAGGAACTGGCGCGCGAGCGTCGCCCGGTTGAGCGCGCGGCGTGAGAACGTCGGCGCTCACGGGCGCTTCGCGCGCCGGCGCATGAGTAGGCCCACCACGAGCAGCGGAACGATCGCCACGAGGACCCACTGCGCGATCGGCTCGACCACGTGGGCGACGTCCTTCCAATGGGTGCCGAGCTGCTGGCCGGCGAAGATCAGCGCTGCGTTCCAGACGAGCGATCCCGCAAGCGTCAGCAGGAGGTACCTGCGGTAGGGCATCCGCAGCAGGCCCGGCGGAACCGAGACCGCGCTGCGGATGCCCGGCACCATCCGCCCGAGCACGACGATCCACGCGCTGTGGCGCTCGAAGTGGCGCTCCGCGCGATCCAGGCTGGCCTCGTCGAAGCGCAGCACCCCGTGCAGACGCAGGATGAGCGGGCGCCCGCCGCGCCGGGCGAACCCGTAGAGCACGCTCGCACCGATCAGCGAGCCGAACGTCGATGCCGCCAGCGCCCCGGCGAAGTTGAGGTTGCCGCGACCGACCTCGAAGCCCGCGAGCGGCAGCACGAGCTCCGACGGGATCGGCGGAAAGATGTGCTCGACGGCCATGAGCAGCACGAGACCGACGTATCCAAGCTCCTGGACGAGGTCGCCGGCGAGGTCCTCGATGCCCGCGATCATCGCGGCCGGCGGGCACGAGCAGTCATGGCTGATACAGGAACGCCACGAGGCGGCGCCGGTCGCCGGCGCCTGCGCGCAGCTGCACGCGCTTTGTGCCGCCGAAGTCCTTTGTCGTCGCGCGGTAGCCCTGCACCCGGTGCGGCCGGCGGGCCTGCACCCAGCGGCGCGTGAGCGCCAGTGCCCGCGCGCAGGTCAGGTTCCGGCCGGCGCGCCGCACGTCGTAGGCGCCACGGCCCGTCGTCCCGATGTCGCCGCAGCGGGTGGCCGTTCGCGGCGCCGGGATCGCCTGCCAGTCCGGCGACTCGTCGGCACCCGCGAACTGCGTCAGGCGGCGCACGTTGCTGCCTGTGGGCGCCATGACGTGGATGTCGCCGTGCGTCTGGTCGGAACCGCGCGTGAACGTCAGCAGCTCCCCGTCGGGAGACCACGACGGGCCCTCGTCGTGAACCCCGGCGTTGCGGGTGATCTGCGTCGGGTTCGCGCCGTCGAAGTCCATCACCCAGATCTCCATGTCGTGCTCGGGGTTATCGCCCGTCACGTCGGCATCGCTCTCGAACGCGATCCGCATGCCGTCCGGCGACCACGCGGGTGCGGAGTCATACGCGCCGGGGATGTCGTACACCGCCGACGTCCCGCTGCCGTCGGCCCGCTGCGTGAATATTCCGCGGTCCGTATCCCCGGTCGGGGACAGGATTGCGGCATATGCGATGCGCCTCATGTCGGGCGCGTAGCTGGGGTAGAGGGGCGGCGCCGACGTGCTGAGCTGCACCACGGGGTCCTCGCCGAACGGGCCGATCTGCCAGATCGAGCCGACTCGGCTCGTCGGCCCGCTGCGGCGAAAGAGGATCGCGCGGCCGTCGGGACTCCACGACGGCTGGCTCGAAGCCTCGTCGGCCGCCGTCGTGGTGAGGCGGCGATGGCCGGTGCCGCTCGCCGTCATTCGTGCGACCTCGAAGTTCTTGTTCGCGTTGGGCTTGTCGATCGCGTACGCGATCGCCGTCCCGGTCGGGGACCAGTCGGGCTGGCGGTCGCCTTCGGCGTTGGTCGTCAGCCGCCGTACGCCCGAGCCGTCGGGGTTCATGCTGAAGATGTCGAAGCTCGCGCCCTGCGGATCGGTGCGCACGCTCGCGAAGGCGATGCGGCCGTTGAAGACGTCGGCGGACACCGTCGCCGGCCAGGCCAGCAAAACGCAGGTGATCACGCACAGCACCAGTCTGTTCGAGCCCGCCATCAGTACCTGGACGATAGTTGCCATGATGGGCGCCGATGCCGAGCACGCCGGAAGAACTGACGGACGACGAGCGCCGGCAACTGCGCCGCGCCCACGAGCGGGTGCGCACCGCCACCTACGAGGTCATGGCCCTCGTCGCGACCGAGCCGATCAAGAACCGCTGGGCGCCGGAGCCGGCTCCACCGGAGATCCTCGATGCTTCCCGCAGGGAACTGCAGACAGCCTGGGACGAGTTGGGACGCCGTTATCGCGAGCTGTTGGGCTGGGAGTCGCTCGCCTGACGCGAGCTGCAGAGCGACAGCGTGCCGCCGCAGACACCGCACGGAACGCCATCGCGGATCATGTCGGTCGCGGCCGCGCTGCTGATCACAGCACGGCAACGTTCACACCGCACCATCGTTTGTGGCTGCGCTGTCATCCCGTCCCTCTCTCGTCCCCGATATCCATCCTACGAGTCCGGGGCGGCTGATGCCGGCGCGCCCCGGACCCAACCGTGCTCAGGCGTGTGTCAGCTCACGCTGGGCGGCGCGCGAGACGGTGGCGCGGGCCTTGTGGGCGCGCTCGTAGTCGCGCACCTTGGCGGCGAGCTCGTCGTCGCTGTCGCGTAGCCGCTCAACGATCTCCTGCGCGGTTGCCTCGTCGTATCCGGGCCACGGCTCATCGCCGCGCAGCGCCGAGATCCGCTCCAGGATCGTCTTGCGGCCGATCTCCTTGCGCTCGTAGGCGTCGATCTTCGCCAGGTCGATCTGGGAGAGGCTCGGCAGCCGCCCGACGATCTCGTCCGCGGTGAGATCGTCGTACCCGCTGATCGCCAGGTCCTCCTCGGACGCCACGGCGCCCTTGACGGCGCCCTCGGCCTGCGCCACGCCGGGGACGCGCCGGGCCTGCCGGCTGGTCCGCTTGGCGGTGGTGGTCGCGCCGCGCGCGACCTTCTTGGTCTCTTGGACGACGTCGCGCGCGGCGTCGGCAGCGCCGGTCTCCGTGATGTCGTAGGAGCCGTTGCCCTCGATGTCAGCTGCCACTACGGCCTTCGTCAGCGCCGGCAGCTGGCGCTCGATGCGCTCGAGCATGGCCTCTTCGTCACCGCGGATCGATGCCGCGAGGTCGGCGGTCTGCGTATCGCCGATCGCGCGCGCAAGTGCCTCGAGCGAGATGTAGGTCGCGATCTCCAGTGCCTCGGTGGCGTAGGCGTCCTTGGCGTTCTTGAGCACCTTCTCCTCGCCGCCGGAGCCGCGTACGAGGTCCAGCGGCGTCTTCGCCAGCGCGAGCGCCTGGCCGACGGCGTCCTGGGCGAACCCGACGATCGCGCCGATCGGGTTGATGCCGTCCTCCAGCTCGCCGCGCCGGTCGCCGACGCGGTCGGCGTGAGAGCGCGTCTCGCGTAGATGCTTCTCCAGAGCGCTGCGATAGGCCCCCGACGGGGTCACCGCGATCTGCTCTTGGAGCACGCGCACGAGCGCGACCTCCATTGCGTGCGCCTCGTTGAGGTACTGAACGATCTTGGTCTTCTCAGAAGATGTCATGCGATTGGCGTACCCACTCGGGCGCTGCCAACGCGTGAACCTCGAGTATCCCGGCGTCAGTTGATCTTCAGGGACGCCAGGAACGCCGGATAGGCGGCCGGCGGGTCTTTGACGTCGGCGCCCTCCTGCACGAACTGCAGCTGAAAGAGCTTGCTCTTGGCGAGGATGACACGGGCGAAGACGGTGCCCTTGTTGCCGTTGGCGTCCTGGGCGTTGACGATCCGCGTGTCGCGCGCGGGGAAGCCCTGATAGGTCGTCTTCTTCGTGTCCCTCGCCGTGCCCTTGACGTTCGAGGCAGCGCCCTGGACGGCGCCGTCGAGGTCACCCTTCACCGACGACGGGATCTGCGCGACGCTCATCGAGAAGCCCTCTTCGCCGCCCTCGGTGACGTACGCCGTGAGCAGCACGGGGCCGGCTGCCGTCTGGACGGTCTGGGTCGAGCGCTTCGGCTCGCCCGGCATGCTGACGGTGAAGCCCTCACCGTTGAGCGTGTCGGTCTTCTTCTCGCTCGCCTGCTCGCCACAGGCGACGAGGGCGACCGCCGCCACGGACGTGAGGACCGACACGAGCAGTCTCTGTAATAGGCGCATGATGCGAAGCCTGCCAGGGATCGACCCAAAGCGGGGTCTACGTTCGTGCCGGCAGCTAGCGTTCGACGCGTGCCAACGCTGCCCCTGGGCGCCACCGAGCTGTATTACGAGCGCCGCGGGGAGGGGCCACCGCTGCTGCTTGTCCAGGGCATGGGTGCCCACAGCCTGCACTGGGGCGAGCCGTTTCTGAAGGCGCTCGAGCGCGACCTCGCGCTCGTGCTCTACGACCATCGCGGGATCGGGCGCAGCGGGCCGCCGGCGGGCGATCTGACGATCTCCGGCCTCGCCGCGGACGCGCTCGCGTTGCTCGACGTTCTCGACATCGAGCGCGCGCACGTGCTCGGGATCTCGATGGGCGGAATGGTGGCACAGGAGCTCGCGCTCGTCGCGCCGCAGCGCGTCAGCACGCTGACCCTCGGCTGCACCTCGTGCGGCGGCACGCAGTCGCGGCCGACGCCGCCGCAGGTCATCCAGCGCCTCACGGCGGCCGCCCTGTCGGGTGACTTCGATCGCGTCCTGCGCACCGGCTTCGAGTTCGTCGTGTCGCGCAAGCACGCGTCCGATCCAGCCCATTTCGCGGCGTTCGTCGCGGCGGCGAAGCACCATCCGGCGTCCCTGCACGTCCTGATGGATCAGAAGATCGCGATCGAGGCGTACGACGCATACGCGCGGCTGCGCGCGTTGCGGACGCCGACGCTCGTGATCCATGGAACCGCCGACGAGCTGCTCGCCGCGATCAACGGCGATCTCATCGCGTCGCTGATCCCGGGGGCGCGATTGGAGCTGCTGGAGGGTGTCGGGCACCTGTTCTTCTGGGAGCAGCCGCAGCGCAGCGCGGACCTCGTGCGGGAGTTCGTTCTCGGCGCCGAGGTACCGTCGGGGTGACGATCTGTCGATGCAGAGGAGCTGGGCGATGACCGAGACCATCGAAGTGCAGGAGCGCGGGCGGACGCTCGCGTACTCGTTCGAGGATATGATGAAGTACCACGGCCCGGGCTCTCCCGGGGGTGTCGCGGTCGCCTTCAAGGTGCTGCAACGCGCGCTCCCGCTGCTGTCGCCGGAGGGCCCGCCGGTGCGGCGCAACATCGCGATCCGGACGGCGTTCGGTGGCCCGGGCGCGCGCGACGGCTTCGAGGCCGTCACGCGTGCCGTGACCGGCGACCGGTTCACGCACGACCCCGACCTCGCCCAGCCCGAGCGCGGTCGCGAGATCGAGCGCTTCATCTTCCAGGTCAGCCTGGGCGACCTCGCTGTGAAGCTGCTGCTACGCGAGGGCTTCGTGATGCCGGAGTTCATCGACCTCGCGCGCAAGGATGGGCTCAGCGACGACGAGAAAGCGCGTCTGGAGGTCCTCAAGCAGGAGCTGGCCGAGCGCGTGATGGGCGCCGACGCAAACGACGTATTCGACCTGGCCGACGCGTAGGCTGCCCGCATGGACGTTCTGGCGGCCCTCGGAGATGCGCCGACCGCGGCGATCGCCGTCGCCGCGATCCTGCTCTGCATCTTCGTGGTGGTTCGTGGCACGCGCGGCGAGCGCGCGGAGGGCGAGAAGCCGGCGCCCTCCCTGCTGGCGGTGCCGGTGCCGGCCACGGGGCCTGATGGCGGCGGGGCGGACCCGGACGATGGCCTGCAGCGGATGGCCGTCCATGACATCGGCCACGGGACGATCCGGCTCGTAGGGGTCACCCCTCCGGATCCGTCAGTTCCGACGTATGCGCCCCAGCTGCCGCCGACCGAGCCCGCGCCGGCACGCGAGCGGGCGGCCGCTGAGCCAGAGACGGAGGCGCGAGAGCCAGAGCCAGGGCCCGAGGCCGGGCAGTCGGCGCTGGAGGCCGGGCCGGCGCAGCGGGAGCCGGAGGTCGCGGAGCCGGAGCCGGAGTCCCCGCCACCCGAGCCGCAGCCTCCGGCGTGGATGGCCCTCCGGCCTCCGCCGCCGGCTCCTGTTGTGCCCCAGACATGGGGCTCGTCGCAAACGCCGGCTGCCGCGGAGGAGCCGGAGCCGGCTCCCGAGCCGGCGCCGTGGAGCCCTCCGCAGACGCTTGCCCCTGAACCGGAATCCCGCAAGAGCTCGTTGCGCCCGGGAAGGTTGCGGCTGCGCAAGAAGCCGCAGGGCGATTAGCCCCCTGCAACGACCGAGCGCCCGCAGTGCGGGCGCTCGGGATGCTGCTCAACTACAGCTGCTGGGCGCTTAGGACTCGGGCCACTACTCGTGGCCCGAACCCTTATGCGGCCTCGCGCAGGCCCGCAAGCGCGGGCTCGTCGCCGAGGGTCCGCATCGCGGCCTCTTCGAGCTGACGGGCCTTGTCACGGGTCAGACCGAGCTCGCGACTCGTCGCCTCGATCGAGCGCTCGCGGCCGTCGCGCAGTCCGTAACGGAGCTCGACGACGCGGCGCTCCTCGCCGGTCAGGCGCCCGAGGGCATCCGCGACCGTGCGCTCCAGCTCGCTGGACTCGGCCTCCTGGCTCGGGTCCGGCCGCTCGCTGGCGATGAAGTCACCGAGGTTCGAATCGCCGTCGTCGCCGATCGGCACGTCGAGGCTCGTGACATGGCGCCGGGCCTCGCGCAGGGCGAGGATCTCCGGAACGGTCATATCGGCCGCTGCTGCGACCTCCTCGTCGGACGGATCGTGCGAGAGCTTCGCCGTCAGGTCGCGCTCGACCCGCGAAAGCCTGCGCTCGCGCTGCTCGATGTGCGTCGGGAGGCGGATCGTCCGCGACGTGTTCGCCAGTCCGCGTTGGATGCTCTGACGAATCCAGAGCGTGGCGTACGTCGAGAACTTGAAGCCCTTGCGCCAATCGAACTTCTCGGCGGCACGGATCAGGCCCAGCGTGCCCTCCTGTACGAGGTCGCCCAGCGGCAGACCCAGGCCCTGGTAGCGCCGTGCCTGCGAGACCACCAGGCGGAGGTTCGCGTTGATCATGCGGTCCTTCGCTGCGATGTCTCCGCGCTCGATCCGCTTGGCAAGCTCGATCTCTTCAGCTGCTGTGAGCAGGGCGTAGCGCGACGCCTGGTTGAGGAAGGTCTGCAGCGAATCAGCCGTCATCTCGGCCTGGACGCGTGCGCCGTGCTTCGCGACGTCCTCAGCCGGCGTCCGGCGCCGGGGGCGCTTGACTGGTGCGCTGTGCTCGCCTCGCCGGCGTGCACTGGTCGTTGTCGTAGTCCTGGCCATACATTCCCTTTCAGATGTGTCGGAGCGCCGCTGTTCGCGACTCACCTCGACCCGTCCGCCGTTGCCCACCATGAGGCGCAGCACGTCAGAAGGGGGGAGAGGAGGCGGTCGAGCGAATGGCGGAAGTGTCCCCACACGGGGCTTCCCGCACGACGCCAAAAGGAATCGTACCAGATGATTGCGCGAGCAACAAATCGGCGCGATACCCTCTGCGGTCTCTGCGTGGAGCTACGCGACGACGAGCAACTCCAACGTGATGCGCCCAGCGTCGATCGTGGCGAGGCCCATGGTGTGGACGGGCGCTCGCCGGCGCTCGGTCGGCGAACCGGGGTTGAAGACCTGAAAGCCGTCGCGCTCCTGATGCTCTGGCATGTGCGTATGGCCGAAGATGACTGCGTCGCAATCGGGAAAGTTGGCGCGTAGCCACGCGAAACGCCGGCTCGCTGGGCCGGGGTTGTGGATCATGCCGATGCGGACGCCGCCGCGTTCGAGCACGAGCCGGCTCGGAAGCAGCCTGCAGACCGCTGCGCTGTCGACGTTGCCGTGGATCGCGTGGACCGGCGGGCCGATCTCGCGCAGCATCTCCAATACCGGGATGTCCAAGAGATCACCGGCGTGCAGGATCTCGTCGGCGGCCGCGCAGTGGTCGAGGCATGCCTGCGGGAGCGCCCGTGTGCCGCGTGGCATGTGGGTGTCGCTGATGATCGCGATCTGCATCGGTGTGAGCGCTACCGTCGCCGTGTGGCTCCACGCAGTCAAGGGCTGACCGTCGGGGTCACCGGGGCACGGCTGGACGAAGATGGAGTACCGCCGCGGCGACGTGCGTGACCCTGCGGCGTTCGCCGACGCGTTCGCGGGCGCCGACGTCGTCGTACACCTCCCGTTTCTGATCACGGGGTCGTCCGACCGGCACACGATTCGCGCGATCAACGTCGAGGGCACGCTGAACACGTTCTCGGCCGCGGCGGCCGCGGGTGTCAAGCGCTTCGTCTGCGCCGAGCATCTGTTCTGCCAAGCGCGAGCTTGGCTGGAGCCCGCGCTACACGCGAATCGAGGCGTTGCGCGAGACACTGCGCGGCGTGCGCGAGCGGGAGACCGGCTCAGCGGCCCGAGAACGCCCGGGCGCAACGCACGATCACGCGAGCGACGCTCTCGAGATCGGCGATCGCGACGTGCTCGTCGGCGGCATGCGCGAGCTCGATCCCGCGGGGCCCGAACAGGACGCTGGGGATGCCGCGCGCGCAGAAGAGCCGCATATCGGCGCCGTAGCCGACGCCGACCAGGGGTGGCGGCGCGCCGAGCTCGTCAGCGGCGGCGCCCTGCACGAGCGTCACCCAGGGATCGTCGAGCGCCGTCTCACCGGGCGCGAACTGGCCACCGCTCCAGATGATCTCGACGGCAGGCCCGAGGTCGTCCGCGGCCTTCGCGACCGCGCCTTCGAGGTCGGCGCGCGCGTCCTCGAGCGACTGGCCGACCGGCACGCCGAGGCGCGCCTCGAAGGTCAGCTCGTCGGGAACCTGGCTCGACCAGCGGCCGGCCTGCAGCTGCCCCACGAGCAGCGGATAGGGCAGCGGGTGGTCGGCGAGCAGCGCATGGCGCGGGCGCGCGTTGACGGCGCGCTCGTGCTCGTGCAGGGCGGCGTGGATCGGAATGTAGCGGTCGATCGCCGAGACGCCCTCGAGGCGCAGCGCCGCGTGCGCCGTCTTGCCGCGCACGGTGCCGGTGAACGTCAGCGCGCCGCCGTGGGCGCATACGATGCGCAGCTCGGTTGGCTCCGGGATGAGCGCGGCGGTGAAGCGGTCATCGCGCTGCAGCGCTGCGAAGGTGCCCAGGCCGCCGTCCTCCTCGGAGGGGGTCGCCTGCAGGACGACGTCGCCCGGCAGGCTCACGCCGGCGGCCTTCAGCGCCCCCATCGCGTGCAGAGCCGCGATCACGCCGCCCTTCATGTCGAGCGCGCCGCGGCCGTACACGCGGCCGTCGGCGATGTCGCCCGACCACGGGTCGCGCTGCCACGATTCCATGCCGGGCCCGACGACGTCGATGTGGCCGTTGAGCGCGAGCCGCGGCGCGCCGGGGTCGGTGCCCGGCAGCGTGACGATCGCGCCGATGAGCTCGTCGCGGGGAGCCTCCTCACCGGGATAACCGGGGGCCGCGCGCGTCGCCTCGAGGTCGAACTCGACGAGCTCCGCGTCGAGCCCGAGCTCGTCGGCGATCTGCACGATCCTGCCCGCGACGGCACGCTCGGTGCCTGTGATGCTCGGGACGCGCACGACGCGCGCGAGGTCGCGCGCGATCGCGTCGGCGCTGACATGTTCGAGGGCGTCGCTCACGCGTCGAGGGGAAGCGGCCGGCGGGCGACGGGGGAGGAGTTCACCGAACTGCATCGATGAAGGAGTGAGTGCACGGAGCGCTCGCGGTCTGCCGTGACGAATCGCGTCGTCTGGCGCCTACGTGATGCCAGGCACCAGTTAAGCGCAAATCGCACGACCCGGGACGCACTCAGGCGCCCGCGCGCGAGAGCACCCGCAGCGCCGCCACCCGCACGGCCTCGTCGAGCATCTGCCCGTCCAACGCGACCGCACCCGCGCCACCCGACCGCTCAGCCTCCTCCAAGGCGGCGATCACGGCGCGGGCGTGCTCGACCTCGTTGTCGGACGGCGTGAACAGCTCGTTCAGCGTGGCCACCTGCGCCGGGTGGATCGCCCACTTGCCGTCGAAGCCCATGTCGCGGGCACGCTCGGCGGCGGCGATGAAGCCGTCGTCGACCTTGATCCCGAGATACGGCCCGTCGATCGCGAGCACGTCGTGCGTGCGCGCCGCGACGAGCACGAGATCCTGGATCGCGCGCCAGGAGTCGAGCTCGGCGCGCGCTCCCGCCGCGCGGCCGAGCGACGCCGACAGGTCCGCGTAGCCGAGGATCAGCGTGTCCAGCCGCGTGGACGCGCCCGCTATTTCGTCCAGCCGCGCGACGCCCGCCGCGGTCTCGATCAGCGCCTGCACCCGCATCGGCGGGCCCGACTCGCCGGCCGCCGCGGCCTCGGCCCCGTCGAGCAGTCGCTCGATGAACGCCAGGTCGGCCGCGCTCTCGACCTTCGGCACGATGATCGACGCCGGTCCCGTCGCGAGCGACGCCATCGCGATCACGTCGAGGTGACACCACGGCGTGCGGGGCGCGTTGACGCGGACCGCGGTCCGCACGCCTTGATACTGGGGCTCCTGCAGCGTCGCGACGACGGTCTCGCGGGCGTCGTCCTTCGCTGACGCGGCGACCGCGTCCTCGAGGTCGATGACGATCTCGTCCGCGCCGCGCGAAGGCGCCTTGGCGAGCATCGACGCCGACGAGCCGGGAACGGACATACAGGAGCGGCGAGCGCTGGAGATGGTGGTGGGAGAGGTCGACATGCGCGCCACCCTACGTCCTATCGCGAACCTCAGCCCGCTCGGACCGACGCGATCGCCGGCAGCCGGGTGGCAACGCCGAACCAGCTCGCCCCCGCGTCGGCCGAACCGAAGATCTCGCCCGACGTCGCACCGAAGTAGAGCTCCAGGTCGGTGCCCGCTCCGTGTGCCGTGAAGGACTGGCGCAGCACCGACAGCCAGGCGCTGCGTTGCGGCAACCCGCGGCCACGGGGAATCCACGACGCGCCGGCGTCGCGCGTCTCCCACACGGCGACGCAGCCGTCGGTGACGCGATCCTCCGTCGTCACCGGGATCACGAAGGCGCTGTCGGGATCGGCGGGATCGAGCGCGACCGGAAAGCCGAAGTCATGCGGCAGGCCCGCGGCGATGTCCGTCCACGAGCGGCCTGCGTCGTCGGAGCGATAGACGCCGCCGTGAAACTGCAGGAACAGCCGCTCCGGGCGCTGCGGCGCGCGCTCGAGATGGTGCACGCAGAGGTCGATCGCGTTCGCACGCGTCCGCTCGGGCAGGTAGTCCGCGACGATGCCCTCGTTGCCGTGCGACCACGTCACGCCGCCGTCGTCGGTCAGCCAGACCCCTGCAGCGGAGATCGCCAGCGCGAGACGGTCCGGCTCGCCCGGCCACGGGACGATCGAGTGCACGGAGAGGCCGCCGGAATCGGGCCGCCAGCGCGGCCGCGTCGGGTGCGTCCACAGCGCCCGGTTGAGCTGCCACGCCTCGCCGTTGTCGCGGCTTTCGAGCAGGACGCCCGGATCGCCGCCCGCGTACACGAGCCCGTCGGCCTCACCGGCGGTGATCACCCAGATCCGCTTCAGCGCCTCGTCGCCGCCCTTGGGCAGCGCGACACCGCGGGCGGGCTGCCAGTCGCCGTCGCCCGGCTCGCCGTCGGTGAACCAGATCCGCGGGCCCCAGAACGGCGACGTGACGGCCGCGAACAGGCGGCCTGTGCGTGGGTCGCGCATCGCGTAGTCGACGGGTTCGCCGACGAACGCCCGCGTCGTGATCTCGAACTGCGCGCCCGGCTCGCCCGCGAGCACGAAGAGGCCCTTGCGGGTCCCGACGAGCAGCTCCGTCATGCGGTCTTCAGAATCCGCCGGAGATCGCGGGGAGGATCTCGATCTTGTCCTTCTCCCCGACGGACGAGTCCGGCTCGGCGGGCTCGCCGTTGACGAAGACGTTGATGTGCCGGCGCAGCACGCCGCGCTCGTCGAGGATCCAGCCCTCGAGTCCGGAGTGCTCGCCCTCGAGCGCCTGCAGCAACTCCTTGACTGTGCCGCCCTCGACGGTCAGTTCCGACGAGCCTGCAAGCTTCTCGAGCTGTCCACGTAGTCGAACGATCGCCATGTCGCAATCCTATGCGTCCGGCTCGTCCTGAGCGATCACGAGCGCGCGCGCGGGCTCATCGCGGGGCGTTGATCATGTGCTGCGCCGTCGACCGCATGTAGTCCCAGAGCTGCTCGCGAAGGGGCTCCTGCAGCCCGGCCTCGCCGATGGCGACCCGCATCGCTCCCAGCCACGCATCGCGTTCGGCGGGACCGATCCGAAACGGCGCGTGGCGCATCCGCAGCCGCGGGTGTCCGCGCTGGTCGGAGTACGTCGTCGGGCCGCCCCAGTACTGCATGAGAAAGAGCCGCAGCCGCTCCTCTGCGCCGTCGAGATCGTCGAGCGGATAGACCGCGCTCAGCACCTCGTCGTCAGGAACCTGGGCGAAGAAGCGCGCCACGATCGCGCGGAACGTGGGCTCGCCGCCGACGGCGTCGTAGAAGGTCTGCTGGGACGGGATCATGCGTCGCTCCAGGACAGCAGGACCCCGTTCTTGTCCGCCGCGCGCAGCTCGTTGAGGCCGCCGAGCGGTTCGCCGTCGACAAGGATCTGGGGGAAGCTCTCGAGGCCGGTGACCTGGGAGAGCTCGGACTGCAGCTCGGGGCTGTCGCTGAGGTTGACCTCCTCGAAGTCGACCCCGCGCTTGCTGAGCAGCGACTTGGCGTGCTCGCAGTACGCGCAGGAGTCCGTCGAGAAGAGAATGACGCGGGAGGACATGCCTCCAGTATGGCTCGGCCCCGTGACGACGTAGCGGTCGGCGCCCGCGCCAGGCACCATGGCGCAGATGGAGCCGGACGACCTCTACGGACTGCCCCTCGACCAGTTCATCCCGCAGCGCACGGCGCTGACCCGCGCGCTGCGCGCCGACAAGCGCCGCGACGAGGCGACCGCGGTCGCGGCGCGACGCAAGCCGTCGGTGGCGGCGTGGGCGGTCAACCAGCTCGTGCGCTCGCAGGGCTCGTCCGTGGGCGAGCTGTACGCCGCGGGCGATGCGCTGCGCGAGGCGCAGGCGAACCTTCTGGACGGCAGCGGCGACGGGCGCGCGCTGCGTGCCGCCAGCGAGCGCGAGCGGGCCGCCGTCGACGGGCTCGTCGAGGCCGCCCGTGGGCTGCTGAACTCCGACGGCCACGAGCTGAGCCCGTCCATCGTGGAGCGCGTTTCCGACACGCTGCACGCCGCGGCGCTCGACGAGGGGGCGCGCGAGCAGGTGCGCGGGGGGACGCTCGAGCGCGAGCTGCGCCACGTCGGCCTCGGCCTGGGCGAGACGCCGTTCGTCCCAGCTGCGGCGCCGGCCATGGCAGCGCCGGCCGCGAAGCCGGCGCCGACGCGGTCGAAGAAGCCGGTCGCCAACAAGCAGGAGACCAAGACGCAGCGCACGGCGCGCGAGCAGGCGGCTCGCGAGCGGGCCGAGGCGGCCAAGCGGGCTGAGCGTGAGCGCACTGCCGCGAAGAAGGCCGCGCGCACGGCGCAGACGGCAGCGCGGCGCCGCGTCGAACGCGGCGAGGCCGCACTGCGCGCGGCGCAGGGACGCCATGAGCGGGCGGCCCACGCGCTTGCGGAGGCCGAGGCGGCGCTCGCCGCCGCAGAGACCGAGGCGCGCGAAGCTGCGGCCGAGCACGAACGCGCCCGCGCCGCCGTCGCCGAACTGTGATCAGCCCGTGCAATCCGGTACAACGAGCGCCATGAGTCACTGGTCACGGTCGCGGGGGCCGAGCGTCGACACGATCGCGCGCTTCGGCGATCTTGCCGACCGCGGTGAGGATCCCGCGGTCGCCTCGAAGGCCTGGACGGACGCCGGCTTCGACGACGAGGAGACCGCCAAGTGGCTCGAGGCGCGCTGCTTCGACCCGGCGGCCGCGCGCGAGCTCGCCGAGCTCGCGGTGACGCCGGGCCAGGCGACCAAGCGCACCCGCGACGGCCGTCGTGACTACATCGACACGATTGCTTTCAAGGTTGCGAGCGGCGACCTCAGCGCACGCCAGGGCGCGGCGCGCGCAGGTTCCAGCCGATGAGCGTGGACAACGACCTCCATCCGGCCGACTGGCCACACCCCAACGACCGGCCCTGCGACCAGTGTGGTCACATCTGGTTCGCCGGGGAGCGACCGCACGAGTACCTGGAGCACGACGCCGAGGATGCCGCGGACGTCACGGTGCTGTGTCGGCTCTGTCGCCAGCAGCGCGGCCTGCGCCGCGCACCCGCCGACGACTAGCGCGAGATCTTGAAGCGCGTGCGGGCGACTGGTGCCGACGTTCCGTCCACGTCCGTGGCCACCGCCTGCAGCCGGTAGCGACCCGGGCGCAGGAGGCTGCCGCCGATGCGGCCGGTGAAGCGCACCCGGTTGACGCCCGCCACGCCGCTGTGGGTGAGGCGCCCGGTCATCGTGCGGTAGCGGGTGCTGTGACCACTGTGGCTCGCCCGCTGGATGCGGAACGTCACCGTCGCCGGTGCCGACAGGGTGTAGGAGATCGTCGTGCCGCCGTCGCCTGCGCGGAAGCGGCTCGACGACAGTTCGAGCGAGCGCAGTGAGAGCGTCTGCGCGGTGCGTGTCTCGCTCGGAAGGGGAGTGTCGTTGGCGGGGTATGGCGAAGCTGCAGGCTGCGCGGCCGCTGCCGGCGCGACGGTGTTGAGCGTGTCGAGGTTCAGCGTGTACGGGCAGCCGTCGCGGGGCGCCGGGTCGACTGGACGTGTGTACCAGTCGCCGAACTCCTGTGAGTAGTGCGGCGTCCCGACGACGACCGTGCCGACCCCGAGATCGATGGCGCTGCCGAGGATGTTCTTGCAGTGCCCCACGCTCGCCACCCAGCCGAGCACGACGGCGCGCGCGTTGGCGTAGCCGTATGCGATGTTCTCTCCGACGCCGAGCGTGTAGCCCTGAGCTGCTGCGCGAGCGGTCGGGGTCAGGCCTTCGGGGTTGTTGTGGGCGAAGAAGAGGCGATTGCCCATGTCGAGGCTGTGCAGGGTTGCGGCGGCGTCCAGTCGCGTGTCGCGGCGCAGCGCGGGCAGCCCGTAGTGGGCGCGGATCTGGTTGGTCAGGCAGAAGATTGCATCGCTGACCTGTACGCCGTTCAGCGCGGTCGGCGCAGCGGACTCGTTGGGGCAGGGGGTGCGTGCCTGTGCGCTGAGGGGGGCGAGCAAGGAGGCCGTCACGGCGGCGAGCAGAACGATGAGCCAGGTGCGTGCCATGCAAGGCCTGACGGCCGCTCCGGCAGGCTTTGCCAGAGCCTCATGCATTCGCTGGACGAACCTATGAATGCCCGCTGACAGGGGTCGAACAGGTGTCCACGATGGCCTGATTCGGTCCTGCTCTGGGTAAGCATCCTGCGCGATGCAAGAGGCAGTTAATTTCGGCGAGGAGGAGCCGTTCTCGCTCGGCTTGGAGGAGGAGCTATTCGTCGTCGATCCCGATGACGGGCAGCTGCTCAACGCCGGCGGCGAGGTTCTCGAGCGGGTCGGCGAGCTTGACCGCGGCGAGGTCAAGGGCGAGCTTCACCGCAGCCAGATCGAGCTCATCACCGGGGTCTGCACGTCGGTCGAGGAGGCGGTGGGCGAGCTGTGCGAGCTGCGCGAGCGCGTCCTCGCGACGGGTGTCGGCCTGATCGCCTCCGGGACGCATCCGACCGCCCTCGAAGGCGATTCGGTCATCACCGACAAGCCGCGCTACGAGCGCATCAACGACTGGCTCGGCGATGCCGGCGCGACTCCGGTGTGCGCGCTGCACATCCACGTCGGGATGCCGGATGCGGATACCGCGATCCGCGTCTTCAACGGGTTGCGTCGCTACTTGCCGCTGCTGGAGGCGCTGGGGGCCAACTCGCCGTTTCGCCATGGCCGCGACACGGGCCTTGCATCGGCGCGCGAGCTGACGCTGCGCTCGTGGCCGCGCGCCGGCGTTCCGCGCGCGATGGCGGACTTCGACGACTTCGTCCGCTCGACGGACCTGCTCACACGAGTCGCCGAGGTGCCCGACTACACGTTTCACTGGTGGAAGCTGCGCCCGCATCCGCGGCTCGGGACCGTCGAGATCCGCGCGCTGGACACGCAGGTATCGCCGCAGCACACCGCCGCGCTCGTCGCGGCGGTGCACGCGCTTGCACGACACGAGGTGCGGGCAGATCCGCTGGATCACGGCCCGCCCGCCGAGATCCTCGACGAGGCCTCGTTCCGCGCCGGGCGCGAGGGCGTTCACGCGAGGCTGCCGGATCACGCGGGCCGTCTGCAACCTGTGTCCGAACTGCTCGCGGCGCTCGTCGATCTGGTTCGGGCCGATGCGCGCGAGCTTGGCTGCGAGCGCCAGCTGGACGGCCTCGTGGCGCTGTTCGACGCGGGCGGTGGGGCGGGCGTGCAGCGAGCAGCGTTCGGCGACGGCGATTTCCCGGCGTTGCTGCAGACGCTCGTGGCGGACGCGTGTCTGGTACATGCTGAGCGCTCGGCGGGTTGAGCCCGGCCCGGGTGCGGCTCGTTCCTGGCGTCGCAACGGTCGAAATTCGGCCGGCGCGCGGCTACCCTGCAAACCTGAAAGGGCGACGGTGCATGAGCCGGCCCTACACCACGTACCGACCGGAAGCTGTTCGTGAACCGCATCGCCCTCATTGCCCTCGTCGCGCTCGCGGTTCTCGCTGCTGTTGGAACCGGGGCGCTCGCGGCGACTGCTGCAAGCGGCGCCGAACAGCTGCCCAAGGGCGCGAGCGTCGCCGGCGTCGACGTCGGCGGCCTGACGCGTGAGGAGGCGCTCCAGCGTGCGCGCGCGGCGACGACGGCGCTGATCGCGCGGCCCGTTCACGTGGACATCAGTGGACGTCGCTACACCCTCACGCCGGAGCAGGCCGCCGTGCGGATCGATCCCGCGGGTGCCGTCGAGCGCGCCTACGCGGCGGGTCGCGAAGGATCGTTTCTCGCCCGTGGCTGGCGCAAGCTGACCGGAGCGGAGCACGGACTCGACGTCCCGGTGCCGGTTTCAGTCGACCAGGCAGCCGTCAGCGCATTCGTGGGACGCATCGCCCGCGAGCAGCGGCGCAAGCCGGTCGACGCGTCGCTGAAGCTCACGCTCACGCGGGTCAGCGTCAAGAAGGCGCGCCCCGGTCGCCGCCTGGGCGCGCGCGACGCGCTCGTCGCCCGCCTGACACGGCGGCTGACGAGCCGCACCAACCTGCGCACGCTGCGCGGCCGCGTCGTCGCGATCGCGCCGAAGGTGCCCACCTCCAAGGTCTTCGACGTCAATCCCGTCGCCGTCACCGTCTCGCGCGCGGAGCGTCGTGCACGCGTGTTTCGCCGCGGCAAGTTCGTCAAGGCCTACACCGTCGCCGTCGGCTCGCCCGAGTTCCCGACGCCATCCGGCGAGTTCGTCGTGCAGAGCATGCAGACGAACCCCGCCTGGAACGTGCCGCAATCCGAGTGGGCGGGATCGCTCGCCGGCGAGACGATCCCGGGCGGCGATCCGCGCAACCCGCTCGTCGCGCGCTGGATCGGCTTCAACGGCTCGGTCGGCTTCCACGGCACGGCCAGCTCCGGGTCGCTCGGCAGCGCGGCCTCGCATGGCTGCATCCGGATGAGCCCCAGCGACGTCATCGACCTCTTCGAGCGCGTGCGCCCGTCGACGCCGGTGCTCGTCGCCTAGGAGCCGCGCCCGGTTGTTCGTCAGGCGCCGATCTGCGCGATCAGCGACCGCAGCGTGTTGAACGCCGGCTTGGCCGTGTAGTCGTCGCGCAGCACGCCGTAGCCGTCCTCCATCAGTCCGGAGGCCGATCTCGCGTCGCGCAGCCCGAACCCGTACAGGTCGGTGACGCCGTACGCGGTCCGGGCACGGTCGGCCGCCTCGATGATCGTTTTGAGCATGCGCTCCTGCGTCGCCGCGCTGCGCTTCGCGGACGTGGGGTAGCCGGTCTCGCCGATGATGATCGCTGCCTGCGGCACCCCCGCGGCCACCATGTGCCGGTGTCGCAGGGAATGCAGCGTGCTGTACATGACGTCCCAGATCTGCGACGTCGTCGGCGCCTTTGACGACAGCGGCGGTGTCCAGGTGCCCGGGTAGATGTTGACGCCGACGAACCCCACGGCCTGCGTGAACGCGGCGCCGCCGGCCGTTTTGAGCGCGGACCAGAACGGCTCGGTCGTGGCAGGGGGCAGTCCCGAGTCCCAGTTGAAGCCGATCAGGATGTCCTGACGGCCGGCCGCCACGACCTCCTCGCGGGCGGCCGGGACGGCCGAGGCGATCGCCTCGATGACCCCTGGATAGGACCCGTCGCCCGCGCCGGCGGCCGGGTTCGTCGGCTCGTTGGCGATCTGGATGCTGAGCGTGCCGGGCAGCGCTGCGAGCCGGCGCGCCTGCGTGCGCACCCAATCCTGGTAGCCCGCAGGGCTGCCGGTGGACTGCGGCCGGTAGCGCAGGACTGCGGCGACCTTCAGCCCGTTGGACCCCCACCATGCCGCTTCCTTCACCAGTCCGTCGGCCGAGGCGTTGGAGCCGCCGTTGTACTCGGCGAAGATGTGCGCGACGAACGCGCGAGTGCCCTTCAGCCGCTTGACGGCGCTCAGCGCCTTCGTCGCATTCTCGGCCACGGGCGGCGAGCACTGATTGAGGCAGCCGACGCTGCCCCACGGGTAGATGCCGAAGCGCAGGCGGCCGTTCGAGGGCGTGGCTGCGGCGGCCTTCGTCGTGCTCGTGCTCCGGGACTGGTCGGGCCGCGCCTGCGAGGTTGGCAGGAGCAACACCGTCAGAGAACAGCCCGCCAGCAGCAGCGAAACGAGAGCCACGCGCACGGTCGGTGATCATCTACCAACGCGACCGCGCGTGTCGACGAGAAACGTCCGAAATTGCGATCCTCATGAAGACATCAGCCGGGTTGATCGTGTTCCGCGAGCACGCGGGGTCGCTGCAGGTCCTGCTCGGCCACATGGGCGGACCGTTCTGGGCGCGCAAGGACCAGGGTGCATGGTCGATTCCCAAAGGTGAGCTCGAGGACGGCGAAGCGCCGCTCACCGCCGCGCTGCGCGAGTTCGAGGAGGAGCTCGGGCAACCGCCGCCGCGGGGGCCGCCGCTCGACCTCGGCGAGATCCGCCAGCGGGCGAAGGTCGTTGTCGCGTTCGCGGTCGAGGGCGACTTCGACCCCGCGGGGCTGCGGCCGGGGACGTTCGAGATGCAGTGGCCGCCGCGCTCGGGCGTTTCGCGCGAGTTCCCGGAGGTCGATCGCGTGGCGTGGTTCGACGTCGAGACGGCGAAACGCAGGATCGTGCGTGGGCAGGTTGAGCTGCTGGACCGTCTCGTCGCGGCTCGGTCGGCTGATGGTCGTGCGTAGCGCGCTGGGCGTTGTTCTGTTGCTCAGCGCGGCTCGCGCTGACCGGATACGCCCATGATCGACCGTGCGACGCTTGCCGCGAGCGCGTTCGGGCGCCGCTCGTCGACGGTCACGCGCGAGCGGCCTCCACGGCGCAGCGGGGTGCTCGATCCCGCGCCGGCGCCGGCGCCGCCTGTCCCGACGCGGACCGTGGTGGTGCGCCCGGGCGGCGCCACCCGAGATCCGACGGTGACGAGCAGGCGACGGCGTTTCTGGCTTTTGAACGCCGAGCGGATCGCGACGCGCGTGTTCGGGCGCGGACGCAACAGCGGGCTCGCGGCGGCCAGGTCCGCAGCGCGCAGCGGGCGGCTCGCCTGGCCGGTCGTCGCGTCGATCAGCGACAGGCGGGTGCCCGGTGCATGGTTCTCGGCGAGCCAGTCGCCGAGCGTGCGAAGTTCGCGACGCAGCTGCTGCGGCGTGTACGTGCGGTCCAGGACGAGGGCGACGCGGACCTGCGGCACGCGGTCGGGATCGGCGCGCACGTCAGGCATGCCGACACCGGGCAGCGAGAATCCGCCGCCGCCCTGCGCGGGCGCGGCCGGCGGCTGATCGGACGCGCTGCGCTCGTCGTCGGAGCCCAGCAGCAGCGCCAGCAGGGCGAGCGGGAGTGCCAATGCCAGCAGCGCAAGCAGCAGCCAGCGGGGAATCGGGAGCTTGATGGCCCACAGCGCGATCGCCAAGCGCTTCGCGGCGGCTCCCATGCCGCGTACGCCGGCAGCCACGTTGCGCAGCCCGGCACGCAGCGCGTCTGCCAGCCGGGGATCGCGTAGGAACGCGTCGAGTGCGGCGAGCAGTTGCTGCAGAGGCGACAGCCCGCGGGCGGCCTCGGCCGCAGCAGCGTCGGCGTCGGCCGCCGCCGCGGTGGCGACGGCCCCGGGCTCGCGCGGGGGTTCGGCGGGGACCGGCTCGTATGAGGCGCGAGCAAGGCCGCTGCGGCCCCGCGAGCGGCGGGCCCCCGCAGGCGCCCGGGGGCCGCTCCCGGTGCGCGGGCCGGACGCCTGCCGCGGCCTGCTCACTGCGGCAGGCTCTTCGGCGCCGCGAGGTTGCGGCCGAGCAACTCCGCGATCAGGGCATCGACATCGGCGAGCTTGTCGGGCACGGTCAGCCCGCCGGTGTGCGTCAGATCCGCCTGGGCGTGATGCGCCTCGCCGACCTCGGGCATGCCGCTGAAGGGCGATTCTGCGCGGGGGCTCCACGTGCCGTAGAGGTGGGGGAACTCGTCGGCACGTTGCAGGAACCCGACCTTCGGGTGCAGCGCCGCCTCCTGGTACATCTGGCGCTTGGCGTTCGCCACCGTGGTCGCGATCTCCGCGCGCTGGGCGACGAGCGCGCCGACCTCCGAGGCGAGCTCCGAGCGCACGCGGTCGCGAAACTCGAGCGTGTTCGCGTCGCGCCGGCGCCGGCGCTCGCGCTCCTCGCGCACCGGGTCGACGAGCAGGTACGCGACGCCGATACCGAGCAGGAACACGGACGCCGACACGAGGAAGTACACGCCGGGCTCAGCGGCCGACTGCTGCTGCGTGTTCTGGGTGGTGAGGCGCTCGGCGGCAGCGCCGCGTGCGCCCGCGGCCTGGTTGGCCTGCAGGCGGGCCGCGGCGGCGTTGTTCGCCGTCGTGCGTGCGCTCTGCACGCCGTACCAGAGGCCCAGTCCCGTGATGACGATCGCGAGCACGACCGCGTAGCGCGCGCCGCTCGACAGGTCGCGCTCCAGCAGTCGCGGGCGCCCGTCGGCGGCCGGCTGCGGATCCTTCGCATTCGCGAGCCGCAGGTTCCTGCCGGCCGCCTTCTGGCCGATTGCGATCAGCAGCGCGATGACGCTGGCGGACAGCGCGGGAGCGCCTTCGCGCAGCAGCTCCGGATCGCTCGCGCGAAACCGCGCGAGCTCGCGGAAGCCGTCGTAGGCGAACAGCGCCTCGGCGATGCCGACGGCGAAGAACAGCGCCAGCAACCCGCCTCCGGCGGCCATGCGGGCGCTCATCCGCGCGCCCCTCGTGGTCGGCTCCGGGTCGGGCTCGTCCCCCGGGGACAGCGTGACCTCGTCGGCGGCTGCCGTCGCCCGGATCAGGTCGTCGTCGAGCATGCGGACGCGCACCGCTCGCTCCATCAGCGGGCCGAGCCGCGCTCCGATGACGTGGTCGGCGTGCTGGGCGATCGTCTCGGCGACGATCTGGCCGCGGGCCTCGTCGGCGTCGTCGCGCGGGTGCGCGGCCTTCGTGCGGCGCCCGTCGTCGAGGTCGGGGGCCGGCAGCGTGCCGCCGACGATCGGCTTCTGCGCTTGCACGGGCCCCTGCGTCGGCTCGCTGATCCCGGGGATCGACAGCAGGGGCAAGGGGATGCCGGGGGCGTACTCGTCCTTCTCGGCGTCGTCTGGAGGAACCTGAACCTCGTTCTTCTTCGGAGTTTCGTCTGGCGTCATCCGGTGCTCCTCCGCGGCCTCATAGCTCTGTCGTCGTCACGCAGTTCTTCGCGCCGGTCTCTTCGCATGCCGTCTTCCAGATCTGCACGAGCTGGTCGGTGCGGCGCGCGCTCTGGTTGACGCGGCCGGGCAGCCGCCCGAGGCCGAGGGCCTGCAGAACCTCAACGCCATCCGCGCTCCCGAGCAGCGCACCCAGCTGCCTGCCGAGGTCGTCCACCCCGTCGCCGGCCTGCAGGCGCCGGGCGAGTGTGAGCTGATCACTGGCCTGCACGCCGTCGGAGACGAGCGTCACCGTCGCGGCGCCCGAGCGGTCCTTCAGCGACTGCACAGCGTTGCGCACGGCTCGTGCGATGTCGGATGTCCCGCCACGCGTCAGCGCCCGTACGCGGCGCGTCAGCGCGGGGTCGGCGCGGCTGACCCCGAGCGCGCTGTCGACGGTCTCGCCGAGCGCAGCGCGCAGGTCCTGCTCCAGCGGGCCGCGGCGGGTCTCGTCGAGTTCCGCGAGCGTCGGCACGTCGTCGTCGTAGATGACCTCGACGGCGTTCGCGTCGCCGGCGAACACCACCATCCGCAGGTGGCCGCCCGCGGTGATCGTGTGCTCGGCCGCCCGCAGCGCCGCCGATCCGGCGTCGCGCGCCAGCGCGCGATCCTGGATCGCACCTGTCGCATCCAGTGCGACCACCGAGTCCACGGCGCAGTCGGCGGGCGCCTCGATGGTGCCCGGCGCACCGCCGGAATCGGCCGTGCATGGGGCGTCGCTCGCGCCACAGCTCACGAGCCCGAACGCGGCGACGCCGAGCACAGCGAATCTGGTCCGGCGGAATGTCATGCGCGCTTCCTGCCCCTGTGTCGGCGTAACCGAAACAGAATCGTAGATACCTGGGCGCATCGGCCTGCTGTTCGCGCCGTGACGAGGTCGTGCTCGCCCGCCCAGACGCCGACGTCGCGGCGCTCGATCGCGGCCGCCATCAGGTGCCGAAGAGGTTCTCCTCGCGGATGCCGCCCGCAGCTCTTCGGTGTGCTTGTGCGCCCGGCTGTCGACCTGTCGCTTCAGGCCTCGAGTGCCTCGGCCCTGTGGAGCCACGCCACCTCGGCGTCCTCGCGCTCGGCGACGCAAGCCGCGAGCTCAGACTGCAGCTCGAGCAGCCGTGTGGGTTCGGTGGCGCTGCGCGCCATCGCGTCGTACAGCTCGCGCTCGCGCTCGCCGAGCCGTTCGACCGCGCGCTCGAGGCGCTGGACCTCCTTGCGCGCGGCTCGCAGCGCTCCGCCGCCGAGCGCCGTGGTCGCCGGCTTGGTGGCCGCGGCCGCGGGCGCGCGCTCCACCGCCGCCGCCGCGGCCGCCCGTCGATCGTCGACGTACTGCTCGATCCCGCCCGGCATGTGACGGATCCCGCCGTCGCCTGTGAACGCGTAGACGTTGTCGCAGACGCGCTCGACGAAGTAGCGGTCGTGGCTGACGACGACGAGCGTTCCCGGCCAGGCGTCGAGCAGGTCCTCGAGCGCCGTCAGCGTGTCGATGTCGAGGTCGTTCGTCGGCTCGTCGAGCAGCAGCACGTTGGGCTCGGCCATCAACAGGCGCATGAGGCCGAGGCGGCGGCGCTCGCCGCCTGACAGGTCGCGCACGAGCGTGCGGGTTTTGTCGCCGCGAAAGCCGAAGCGGTCGCACAGCAGCGAGGCGGTGATCTGGACGCCGTCCGACAGCGTCGCGACGGCCTTCACCGCTTCGAGTGACTCGAGCACGCGCAGCTGGCCGGGGATCTCGGTCGCGTCCTGCGACAGCTGCGCGAGGCGCACGGTCGCGCCGCGCTCGACGTGGCCCGAGGTCGGCTCGAGCTCGCCGGCGAGCAGCTTCAGCAGCGTCGTCTTGCCCGAGCCGTTGAC
>DATLNO010000037.1:0-4837 GCA_035536715.1 Solirubrobacteraceae bacterium | reverse complement strand
AGCCCGTCGTGGTCTACGGCTGGTCCGACGTGCCCGCTGAGATGGCGGCGGCGATGCGGCTCTCGTCGGGTCGATTGGTCGCCACCGGCGCGGCGGCGGCGATCGCGGCGGCGATCGCGCTCTCGCTGGGGCGGGCGCTGGGTCGTGAGCCGACCGCCGCCGCGACCGCGCTCTCGCTCGGTCCGCCATCGAAGCGCACGGCGGGCTGATGAGAAACGATCGATGGCGGCGCCTTGACGTCGGACCCGCCGACGGTCAAAGCCAACATAACGGCGACCACGGCAGCGGCGGCGGCGAGCCCAAGCAATCCGAACAGGACGGGCGCGCGACGAACGCGCGACGGGCTGCTGATGCGGGCGGCGGAATGAGTGGCCTGCGACATGACTACCTCCTGGGAATCGTGTGAGGCAAGCCTGATCCTGAACGCGGGTCATGTCGTCGTCGGCGGGGGTGATTGTTCGCGCGCTCAGTCACCCGTCGAGGTGACGTCGCCTTAGAGGCGCGGCGCTTGAGACTTGGCTGTCGGCGGCGATGGCTGCGACACCGGCTGACTGCCGCTCGCCCGCGCGACGCGTAGCACATCCTGGCCCCTCGTTGATGTGGAGGCCTGCGTCAGCCCCTACGGGGCCGTAACCCGCGCGGCACATTCACGTGCGGCGATCGCATGCCGCTGAAGGGCACTGCCGCCGCTACGGCGTCAGCTCGGGCTCGACGAGCCCGCACTCGTACGCAAGGACGACCGCTTGCACGCGGTCGCGGAGGCCGAGCTTGGAGAGGATTCGCGTGACGTGCGTCTTGATGGTGTTGTCGCTGAGCATCAGCTCAGCGGCGATCTCGCTATTTGAGAGTCCGCGCGCGAGGAGGCGCATGACGTCGAGCTCTCGTGCGGTCAGCTCGGCCAGCGAGTCTGGCACGCCATCCGCGACAGGTCGGGCAGCGCGCGTGAACTGCTCGATGAGTCGCCTGGTGATCGAGGGCGCCAGCAGCGCGTCGCCTGCGGCGACGACGCGCACGGCGTCGAGCAGTCGGTCGGCGGGGGTGTCCTTGAGTAAGAAGCCGCTGGCTCCGATGCGCAGCGCTTCGTAGACGTACTCGCTGAGGTCAAACGTGGTGAGCATGATGACGGCAGTGTCCAGCTCGGGGTCGGTGAGGATGCGTTCGGCGGCGCGCAGGCCATCGAGTTCGGGCATGCGGATGTCCATGAGCACGACGTCGGGGCGCCGGCGGCGGACGATGTCGACGGCGCTGCGCCCGTCCGCGGCCTGCCCGACCACGGTGATGTCGGCCTCGGCTTCGAGGATGACGCGAAAGCCGGTGAGCACCAGGCGCTGGTCGTCGGCGAGCACGACCGTGATCGGACGACCGGGCGCTGCTGTCTCGACCGCGACAGAGGGCGGCGGGGCCTCGGCGTCGTCGTGCCAGCGCACACGCGCGACCGCGACGGGCTCGGCGATGCCGGGCAGACGCAGCGCGCCGGCGGGATGCAGAACGTCGACGTTGCGGCTTCCCGTGATGTGTCGGATCGCCTCCGATGCGATGACCTCGCCCGCGGCGGCGGCGTCGCACAGCCGGCGCGCCACGATGACCGGCGTGCCGTAGAGGTCGTCGCCCTCTACGAGCGGCTCGCCGGCGTCGAGACCGGCACGCAGCGCGAGCCCGTGCGGCTGGGCGGCTGTCGCTTGTTGCATTTCGATGGCGCAGCGCACCGCTGCAACTGCGCTCGCGAACACGACCATCAACCCGTCGCCGGTCGACTTGACCTCGCGCCCACCATGCCGTTCGACGGCTTCGCGCAATGCGCTGAGCTGCGAGCGGCGCACCGCGTCGGCCGCGTCGTCGCCGGCGCGGTCATAGAGGGCTGCCGTGCCGAGGAGATCGGCGAACAGGATCGTCACGAACGACGCTTCCATGTCGCCAGCATCATGGCGCGCGCGGAGCCCCGCGTCACCTCCTGGGGTGATGCCTGCCGCGGCGGTTCATACGCCCGGGTGACGACGGGCCGGCGCTGCTGGCCGATGCTGGTCGCGACCTGCCGCCGATCCGACGGCCAATTGCTCTTCCAGAAGGGAACTGTTGGCGCCATGATTCGTTCCATGCCCTCCGCGGGCGCAGCTCTCGGTAGGCGCGACATCGCTATCGCGCTGGTGCTCAGCGTGCTGGGCCTCCTGCTCATGTACGGCAACGTCGTCGACCCGGAGGTCGAGGCGAGTGTGGTGGTGATTCCGCTGTTCTTGCTCGTGACGGTGCCGCTGGTCTGGCGGCGGGCAGCGCCCGTCGCCGCTTTGGGCGCGGTGCTCGTCGGTTACCTGGTTCATGTTGCCGCGACGGGGACCGACGTGATTCGCTGCGGCGTCGTCTTGCCGGTCGTCTTCCTGCTGGTCTTCTCGGCGGCCGCGCGCCTGGAGCGGCGTGATGCGCAGATCGGGCTCGGGCTGGCGCTCGCCGTCATCGCCGCTGAGAGCGTGGTGTTCTTCGGTGCGTTCGGCGTCGTGATGGCGGCGGTGACCGCGGCTGTCTGGGGCATTGGGCGCGTCGTGCGCTCCCGCGCCGAGCTCGCCACAGAGTTGCAGGCGCGCACCGTCGAGCTGCGAGAAGCGCGTGACGAGCGTGCCCGCATGGAGGTGAGCGCCGATCGCGCTCGCCTGTCGACGCAGCTCGACGAGTTGCTGCAGCGCCGCCTCGGCGAGCTCGCGCGCCTCGCCGACGACGGCGCCCAGCAGCCCGACGCCGCGACGGCGACAGCGACGCTCGTAGACATCGAGCACCAGAGCCGGCGCACACTCGAACAGATGCGTTCCGTGGTCAACGTCCTACGCCACGACGACACCGGGGCGCCGACGGCCCCGCAGCCCACGCTCGTTCACCTTGAAGCGCTGCTGGTCCATGCCAAGGGCAGCGACGCACGCCTGACGGTCGAGGGCAATCCTCGCGTCCTGCCCGCCGGCGTCGAACTGTCGGCCTATCGGATCCTCGAGCACCTCCTCGACGCGCTGGAGGACGCGCCGGACGTCGATGTGCGGGTGCGTTTCGGCGACGATGCGCTCGAGCTCGCCGTGCGCGGCCCGGCCCGCCGCCGCGGCCACGCTGCCGCCTCGATCCAGCGGGCGCGGGAGCGCACGCAACTGCACCGCGGGACGCTGCAGGCGCGCACGCGCGGCGGCCGTGCCGAGGCCGTGGCGCGTATTCCGGTGCTGACCGGAGCGTAACGGCAATGCCGCGCCGCGCCGACATGCTGGCGGGCTTCTTCGGCGCGATGCTCGGCGTCGTCGGCGTGGCCATCGAGGGCGGAGGCGCCCGAGCGAGTGTCGCCGCCGCGCTGCTGGGGGCCGCGCTGTGCCTCGGCCGCCCTCATCCACCTGTCGCCTGGGTCGTGGCGTCTGGGGCGATGCTGGTGCTGGCGCTCGACACGCAGGGGCTGATGGCCTTCGTCCTATGGCTCCTCGTCATGGCGCATGCATTCGCGGCGGGCCGGTGGGGCGGGCGCTGGTGGGGCACCGCCGGCCTCGTCGCCTTGACGGGCAGCTTGCTGGCCGGAGCGTGGATCACCGGCGACGCCGCCATTCCGGCCTTCCTGATACCCGTGACCACCTGGGCGGCGGGGCTCGCGCTTGCTGACCGTGAGCGGGTCGCCGAGCGCCTCGCCGAGCGCGCGCGGGAACTCGAGGCCGAGCGTGATGCCCACGCCCGCCTCTCCGTCCGCTACGAGCGAGCACGGATCGCCGCAGAGCTGCACGACATCGTCGCGCACGCGCTCAGCGTCATGGTCATCCAAGCTGGCGCAGGACAGCGGTTGGTCAGCGTGGATCGCGAGCTGACCACAGAGACGTTCGAGGCGATCGCCACCGCGGCGCGGGAGGCGGAGGCGGACATGGCTCGTCTCGTCGCGCTGCTGGGCGACGAGACGGGCGCCGCGCCCGACCTGCCGCTCGTCGAAGAGCTCGTGGCCCGCGCCGCCGGATCGGGCCTCGACGTCTCGCTGCGCCTCGAGGGCGACCGCGAGTCGCTGGCGCCGGAGGTGGCGCACCTCGCCTATCGGGTGGTGCAGGAAGGCCTTACCAACGCCCTACGGCACGCCTCGGGCTCAAGCGTCGCTGTGCGGCTGCGCGGCGACGCCACCGAACTCCTCGTCGAAGTCGTCAACGGCCCGCAGACGAACGCGCTCCCGCCGCTGGCGCACGGCGGAACCGGCAACGGCCTACGCGGCCTGCACGAACGAGTCTGCGCCTGCGGGGGCAGCCTCGAAGCCGGTCCCCAGATCGGCGGCTGGCGGCTCGCGGCACGGCTGCCACGGCGCGCCACGATCACCGCAACCTAGCCGCACCTCAGTCGCCCACCCCGCTGGCGCGCCAGCGGCACAGCCAGCGCCGCTGGCGCGCCAGCGGCGCAGCCACGAGCAGCAGCGCAGGCGGTCTGACCGCGATGAGTAGGGCGACGAGACCGTGCTGCGCCAAGACTGCGCCCGCCGCGGACAGTCGGCTGAGCCTCGCATGCCGGCGGCGAACCAGCCGGCTTGGTTACGCGCGTCCGGTTGCCCCTTCCGTTGTGGAACCCGCCGCCAACACTTCGCCCAGCGCTTCCCGGGCGGCCGATTCGCGTCCCGGCCAAGGACCGGCTGGCGGGTCCGATGGAGAGCGCGAGGTGGAGCGCCCGTTCGCTCGGAGGCGCGCCCGGTGGGTCAGCCGGGATCTCGATTCGCCGACGCGCCGTGCGGCGCGACTAGCTGCACTTGGTCGTCTGACGCCGACGTGGACGCCAGACGACGCTATTCATCCGGCCAGCGTCCGTGCTTGTCGAGGTAGACGCGAGCGGCCTCCTCTTCGTCGCGTTCGAGGTCGCC
>DATLNO010000036.1:0-14544 GCA_035536715.1 Solirubrobacteraceae bacterium | reverse complement strand
TAGGTAACCCACGTGTTACTCACCCGTTCGCGGCTCTGCCCCGGGGCAAGCCCCGGTTCGTCGCTCCACTTGCATGTGTTAAGCACGCCGCCAGCGTTCGTCCTGAGCCAGGATCAAACTCTCCGTGAAGAACTGCTGAAGGGGGACCCGAGGGCCAACCCTTCGTCACGTAGAGCTGTCATGACCATGTGCGATGCCAATACACGAGGCGATCGCGGTACATGACGGGTTTCTTATCTCAGACCCCCCGTGCCCGGCTGGGGTACGGGGGGATCGAACCTGGACGCACACCCTGATCGCTAGGTGCGGTCAAGGGTGCGCATGCTGTTGAGTTTTCAAAGACCGTCGCGAGCTCCCGCGGAGGGGCTTCCTCCCGGAACGTGCGCTCTATCGAGCCCCAAGCAGGCGGCTCGTAGACAGGACTGGCCAGTATAGCGCTCCGACGGGCCCGTGGAAGGGCTCCGGTCGGAACGTGGACCGGCGCAGCCCGCAGTATAGACAGGTCGGCCCGACGGACCCGCTCGACCACAGCCTCCGTGCCCGTGGGACGAGCGCGAGCCCCGCTTTCGGCGGCTCAGGGCAGGCGGTGCATACGCCGGAACCGGCGTTTGCCCACCTGCAGGATCGCGCCGTCGAGGCGCTCCGGCGCGATGTCGATGTCCGCTGAGCCGAGGGGATCGCCGTCGAGCTTGACCGCGCCTTGGGCGATCTTGCGTCGGGCGTCGGAGCGCGAGCCGCCGAAGATGTCCGCAATAACCGCCGGCATGTGCACGGTCGCGTTGCTGGGAGCGAAGCTCGCGTCCTCGATGTCCTCGGGCGTGTCGTGCTGCACGAAGACGCGCTGGAAGTGCTGCGCGGCCTCATCCGCGGCATCAGCGGAGTGGAAGCGCTCGAGCAGCCGGCGCGCCAGTGCGTGCTTGGCGTCGCGCGGGGGCAGTTCGGAGGGCATCGCCTCTCCGAGCAGCAGCTCGTACCAACTCGCCATCGCGCTGTCGGGCAGGCTCAGCGTCCTGCCGTACATCTCCTCCGGGGGATCCGTGACGCCGATGTGGTTGCCCAGCGACTTGGACATCTTGCGCACGCCGTCGAGGCCCGGCAGGATCGGCATCGTCAGGGCAATCTGCTCTTCGACCCCATACGCACGCTGCACATCGCGGCCAAGCAGCAGGTTGAACTTTTGATCGGTGCCGCCGAGCTCGACGTCGGAGCGCACGGCGACCGAGTCGTAGGCCTGCATGAGCGGGTAGAGCAGCTCGAGGATCGAGATCGGCTCGCGGGCGGCGTAGCGCTTGGCGAAGTCGTCGCGCTCGAGCAGCTGGGCGACGGTCGTCGTGCGCGTGAGCGCGAACAGCTCGACCATCTTCATGTCCAGCCATTCGGAGTTGTAACGCAGCTCGATGCGGTCGGGATCGAGCACCTTCTGCGCCTGCGCCACGTACGTGCGGGCGTTGGCGTCGATCTCCTCGCCGGAGAGCACCGGCCGCGTCGAGGAGCGTCCGCTCGGGTCGCCGACGCGGGCGGTGTAGTCGCCGATGATCAGCACGACGACGTGGCCTCGATCCTGGAACTCGCGCAGCTTGCGCAGGACGACCGTGTGGCCCAGGTGCACGTCGGGAGCGGTCGGATCCAGCCCGAGCTTGACCCGCAGGGGCCGCCGGACCGCGAGCTTGCGCGCCAGCCCGCCCGCGGGCAGGCAGTCGACGGCGTCTCGCGCCAGAAAGCGTGCGTCGTCCTGCGGGTTGGTGATCACGGGGCCAATGCTAGAGTCCGACCCGCCCCAGCCGCTGTCGCCAGCCGCTGTCTTCGGGGCGCCACGGGGTCAGTCGCCGCACCGATGCGACCATTCCCGCGTTCGCATGAACGACTTCGAACGTCCCGACATCCCGGTCCTCTCGGACCCCCCGCTGGGCAGCCCGCGGCTCAAGCGCCTACGGCTCGCGCTGATCTTGGCCGGGCTCTCGATCATCGCGCTGATCTCGACCGCCTTCGGGATGATGATGGCCGTCGCCGCCGACCTGCCGGAGCTCGAGAACCAGCGCGAGTTCCAGCGCGCGCAGAACTCGCTGCTCGTCGACGTGCACGACAACTACCTCGCGACGCTCGCCGATCAGGGCCGCATCATCATCCCGACGAAGGAGATCGCGCTGTCGATGCAGCACGCGATCATCTCGATCGAGGACGAGCGCTTCTACCAGAACGACGGCGTCGACCTCCGCGCGACCGCGCGCGCGCTGTGGACGGACATCACGAGCCGCAGCATCGTCCAGGGCGGATCGACGATCACGCAGCAGTTCGTCAAGAACGCCACGCAGAAGCAGCGCAAGCGGACGGTCGTCGAGAAGGTCCGCGAGGCGGCGCTCGCCTACCACCTCACGCGCAAGTGGTCCAAGCAGAAGATCCTCACGGAGTACCTCAACTCGATCTATTTCGGGAACGGCGCCTACGGGATCGAGTCGGCCGCGCGCACGTACTTCGCAAGCCACCCCGACCACGCCGGCTGCGGCAAGCCCGACGACCGCTGCGCGAGCGAGCTCAAGCCGCACGAGGCGGCGCTGCTGGCGGGCATGGTCGCGTCGCCGAGCGCCTATGACCCGATCGCCCACCGCCGGGCGGCCACCCGCCGGCGCAACATCGTCCTCGCGAAGATGCTCGAGCAGGGCTACCTGACGCGCGTGGAGTACGAACGCGGGCGCAGCGAGCCGGTGCCCTCGCGCGACCTGATCGCCCCCCCGCAGGCGCAGGCGGCGAGCAAGTCCTCGGCCTACTTCGCGACGTGGGTGCGCCAGCAGGTCATCGATCGCTACGGTGCGCGCGAGGCGCTGCTGGGCGGCCTGCGCGTGCAGACGACGATCGACCTCGGGCTGCAGCGCCGCGCCGAGGATGCGATCGGGCGCTGGCTCGGCAACCCGCCGTTCGGACCGAACGCGGCCCTCGTCGCGATCGACAACACGTCCGGCGAGGTGCGCGCGATGGTCGGCGGCAGCGACTACGACCAGGTGCCGTTCAACCTCGCCACGCAGGGTCAGCGCCAGCCGGGCTCGGCCTTCAAGCCGTTCGTGCTGGCAACCGCGATCCGGCGGGGGATCTCGCCGTCATCGACGTGGGTGTCCAGGAAGCAGGTCATCCCGATACCCAACAGCACCGAGAAGTTCACCGTGAACAACTACGACAACGCCTACTCCGGCGTGAGCACGCTGGCGCGCGCGACGACGTTCTCCGATAACGCCGTGTACGCGCAGGTCGGCATCAAGGCGGGCACCAAGCGCGTCGCCCGCACCGCCCAGCGGATGGGCATCCGCACCCCCGTCTCGAGCAACTACGCGATCACGCTGGGCGGTCTCAGGCAGGGCGTCACGCCGCTGGACATGGCCCACGCCTACCAGACCTTCGCGACCGGCGGCGTGCTCGTCACGGGCACGCTCGGCGCGGGCCGCAGGGGCCCGGTCGGCATCCGGCGGGTCACGCTGCGCGACGATCGCAAGCGCGTCGTGGACCGCAACCGCGCGCGCCACGAGCAGGTCATCCCTCGGGCCGTCGCCGAGACGACGACCGGCATCCTCGAGAGCGTCATCAAGGTCGGGACCGCGCGCGTCGCGGGGCTCGGCAAGGTCCGGGCGTGGGGCAAGACGGGCACGACCGAGAACTACGGAGACGCCTGGTTCGTCGGAGCGACCGAGAAGTTCACGGTCGCGGTCTGGGTCGGCTATCCAAACGAGCTGCGGCCGATGACCAGCGAGTACCGCGGTGATCCGGTCGCCGGTGGCACGTACCCGGCGCTGATCTGGCACGACTTCATGCTCTCGGTCCTCCAGGCCGACAAGGATCGCCTCGAGCGCCAGTGCGAGCGCGAGGAGGACGAGCGCAAGAAGGACGAGCGCAAGAAGGACGATGCGCCGTCCACGCGCTGCATCGAGGCCGGGCTTGCGGACGACCCGACGAAGACCACCCCCGCGGCGCCGGCGACCGCACCGCAGACGACCGTGCCGTCGACCACCACACCCGACGCCGAGAACGACGGCGGAACCCCGGCCGACGATGGCGAGGCCCCGCCGGCCGACGGCGAGACCGGCGCCGTCGCGCCGCAGGCGCCCACAGAACCGTCCAATCCGTCCGCTCCGGTCACACCTCCAGCCGTGCCCGCGCCGGTGGCACCCGTCCCGGAATCCGGCGGCGCAACCCCGGTGCCGTAGCGTTCAGCGCCCGACGTCGTCCAGGAGACCGGGCGGCCACGGCCGCGACGCGTGGCGGCTGCCGGCCGCGCAGAACCGCCACGGCAGCTCGACTGCGCGCGTGATCCCGATGCGGTGGCCGACGACGAGCGGCGGGGCCTCACGCCCGGCCGGCGGCGGACCGAGCTCGATCGGTCCGCCGAGCAGCGGCGTCGCGTTGAGCTCCAGGCCGATGCCGAGCGCCTGCGTGAGCTTGCCGGGACCGGAGCACAGCTCGGTCAGCGGCTCGCGGCCCCGGCGCACGCGCATGTGCTCGACGCCGTCGAGCGGCTCGAGCGCGCGAATCAGCACGGCGGCGCCGACGCCTTCGGGCTCGACGACGACGTTCAGCAGGGCATGGATGCCGTACGAGCGGTAGACGTAGGCCAGTCCGGGTGCCGCGAACAGCGGCCACGTCCGCGCTGTCACCCCCGCGAACGCGTGGCAGGCGGGCTCTTGCTCGTGGTAGGCCTCCGTCTCGACGATCACGCCGCTGCAGTCCTCGTAGGCGATCGTGCAGCCCACAAGCGCCTGCGCGGCCTCGACGACCGGCAGCTCCAGCGCGCGCACGTGACGGTCGCCGGCAGCCCTCACGCGGCGTGCAGCGCGAGCGCGCTGCGGGCCGCGTCGAGCTGCTCGCGCACACGGGCGAGCGCGGTGCCGCCGAAGCTGACCTTCGACTCGAGCCAGGAGCTCTGCGCCAGCAGCGCGCGGAACGCGACGGGATCGAGCTGCTCGGACGCCTGCGCGAGCTCCTCGTCGGTCAGCTCGGCGAGCGAACGGCCGGAGTCGACCGCGACGCGCACGAGGCCCGCGACGATGCCGTGGCACCGGCGAAACGGGATCCCCTGCTTGACGAGGTGGTCGGCGACGTCGGTCGCCGCGATGAGGTCGTCGGATGCGGCGGCGGACATTCGCTCGGCGTCGAAGCGCGCACCGCGGATCATCCCGGTCGCGGCGGCGAGGCAGACGTCGAGCGTGTCGACCGTGTCGAACAGGTGCTCCTTGTCCTCCTGCAGGTCCTTGTTGTACGTCAGCGGCAGCGCGTGCATCACGCCGTGCAGCGCGCCGAGGTGGCCGACGATCCGCGGCGCCTTCGCGCGCAGCAGCTCGGCCGCGTCGGGATTCTTCTTCTGCGGCATGATCGACGAACCGGACGTCCAGGCGTCGGGCAGGGTGACGAAGCCGAACTCCTCGCTGGACCACAGGACGAGCTCGGCGCCGAGGCGGCTGAGGTGCGTCGCGCAGGTCGCGGCTGCCGACAGATAGTCCAGGACGAAGTCGCGGTTGGAGACGGCATCGATCGAGTTCGGCGCGACGCGATCGAAGCCGAGCTCGGCGGCGACAGCGCTGCGGTCCGTGTCGAAGTTCACGCCTGCGAGAGCGCCCGCGCCGAGCGGCAGCGCCGCGGTCTGGGTCTCGGCGAAGGCGAAGCGCTCGCGGTCGCGCAGCAGCATCCAGACGTAGGCCAGCAGATGGTGGGACAGATAGACGGGCTGGGCGCGCTGCAGGTGCGTGTAGCCCGGCAGCGGCCAGTCGAGGTGCGCCTCGGCCGCGTCGACGAGCGCATGGGCCAGCGCGTCGACGGCGCGCGCGGCGTGGCCGGCCGAGTCGCGCGTGAAGAGCGCGACGTCGGTCGCGACCTGATCGTTGCGCGAGCGCGCGGTGTGCAGCTTGCCGCCGACCGCGCCGGCGATCTCCGTCACGCGGCGCTCGATCGCCATGTGGATGTCCTCGTCGCCGTCCTCGAAGGGGAAGGTGCCGGCGACGAGCTCGTCCTGCACGGCGGCGAGCGCGGCCAGCAGCGCGTCACGGTCGTCGTCACCGATGATCTGCTGCGCGGCGAGCATTCGCGCGTGCGCGCGCGATTGCGCGATGTCGTGGTGCCACAGGCGCTGGTCGAATGACAGCGACGTGTTCAGGCGTGCGAAGACGGGGTCCTGCGGCTCTGAAAATCGAGACATCGGGTCGCGAGTCTAGATAGATCCCCGCCCCGTGATCTTCGATGTGGGCGCGTCAGATCTTGCGGTACCGGGCGTCGGCCATCGAGTACAGCGCGAACCCGATCAGGCCGGCGGCCACGCAGCCCAGCAGAATCGGTCCGTAGGAGTACTGCGAGACCTGGCTGAGGGCTCCGTCGAGGCCGACCGCGTTACGCGGGTTGTAGTTGACGGCGGCCTTCACGAGCCCGTAGCCGACCAACCCGAAGACAACCATCCGTGCGAGGTGCCCGAAGACGCCGATCGCGGTGAAGGCGCGCTCGACGGCGCGGCTCATCTGCGCGGTGTTGGAGTCCTTGAGGAACCTCTTGGAGAGGCCGGCGTAGCCCTGGTAGAGCGCTACGCCGATCAGGATGGCGCCGATCGCTCCGATGATCAACGTGCCGCCCGTCCAGTCCAGCACGCCCCCTGTGGTCTTCTTCGGGCTGCTCGTCCCGCCGCCGCTGTTGGCTCCGACGAGGATCTTGACCGCGGTGAAGCTCAGAGCGAGGTACGCGAGGCCGCTTGCGACACCCGCGATGCGCTCCCCGGCGCTGTCTCTGTCCTGGGTTCCATGACCGATCCCGGCGCGGACCAGGCGCCAGATTGCGTAGCTGGCCAGCCCGATGACCATGGCGGTCAGCAGTGCCCGGCCGAAGGGCCGCTCGGCGATCTCCAGCAGCGCTCCGCGCTGGGTCGTCGTCTTGCCGCCCGCGCCAACCGCCAGTTGCAGAGCGAGGATGCCGATGATGGCGTACGACACGCCGCGCGCGACCAGCCCGTAGCGCGCGAACCACGCAAACTCGCGCCGGGCGGCCACCGCCTCACCGCCGCGCTGCGCACCGCCGGCGGCTCCCGAGGTCGTCGTCATGACGTCACGCGGCGCAGCGACCGGATCGACGTTCGCCCCGCATGCTCAGCACGCTCAGGGAATCGGCGGGATGAATGGACTGACGTTCGGTGGGCCACCAATGGCCTCCCCGCTGGCTAGACACCGAGTCTCAGGGGAGCCCCGTTGCTATCCAAGTTGATTAGGACACCGTAGCGCGCGTCGCCGGCGTCGTTGGCCAACGCTGGTCGGGGCCGGCCGATGCGCACGCCGCAACGTGCCGGAGGCCAAGTACCGTGGGCGCGAACGGACCATCGCGGCGAGGCGATCGGAGCCACCACCCATAACCGGTCGCGGCTCGTCATCACCGCGCCCGTCCATAGGTCAGGAGACCGCATGATCGTTTTCGGCATCTTCCTACTCATCGTCGCCGTGCTCGTCCCGAAACTCGCCGTCCTGTGGGGCATCGGAATCATCTGCATCGTGATCGGCGTGATCCTCTACGTGGCCGGCATGCTGGGGCACGCCATCGGGGGTCGTCGGCACTACTACTGAGGGCGCGCGGCTGATTGACCCGCCCGGCCATCGCGATCGCGCGCGCCTCGGTCACCCGGCAGGTTCGATGAGCAGCCCGGCAGGAGATCGCCCGCATACAGATCGACCGCCGCCTCGAGCGCCTCGCGGACGGCGCCGGCCGCGCTCGCCTTGCGCGCGTGCTCAGCGCGAGCCAACGCCTGCTCGAAGGCGAACACGTCGAACCAGAACGGAGCATCCGCGCGCCAGCACACCGACCGGCCATCGCTGTCGAGGAACTGCTCGGCCTCGGGCAGGGCTCGCCGCAGAAGATGAAGGGTCTGCCGCAGGTTGGTACGCGACTGCGATTCCTGGGAGTCCGGCCAGAACATGAACGCCAGCCGCTCGCGCGGCTGCGGCACGTCGCTGTGCAGCAGCAGGTAGGCGAGCAGGGACTGCAGACGCGGTGCGCCGACCGTCGTGACGAGGCGGTCGTCGAACGAGATCCTCACGCAGCCGAGCAGCCGAATGTGCAGTCTCGGCGGGCGCGCCGATGTCGGAGCCGCGGCCGCGTCCATGACGCAATCGTGGCACTCTTGCGCGCGTGTCGACAGCGCGCTACCCGCAGGAGGACTACTCGCGCCCCCCAGGGTCGATCGAGATCGTGCTCGTCCGCCATGGCGCGTCGGAGGCGGCCGTCGAGGACGAGCCGTTCGAGCTGCTCGAGGGCCAGGCCGACCCGGCGCTGTCAGAGGCCGGCGAGCGCCAGGCGCTGGCGGTCGCGGCGCACCTGGCCGGCGAGCCGCTCCGCGGGCTGTACATCACCCCGCTGCGCCGAACCGCGCAAACGGCGGCGCCGTTGGCCGCCGCGACGGGCCTCGAGCCCGTCTGCGTGCGCGAGCTGCGCGAGGTCCATCTCGGCGAGCTCGACGGCGGCGCCTTCCGGATCGCCGTGCGCCGCGGCGATCCGCGCGTGGACGAGGTCTTCGCCAAGCAGCGCTGGGACGTGATCCCCGGGGCCGAGACGATGGCGGCCTTCGCCGAGCGCACGCGCGCCGGGATCGACCGGATCCTCGCCGGGCTGCAGCCCGGCGAGACGGCCGCCGCGGTCGTCCACGGCGGTGTCATCGGCGAGCTCTGCCGCCAGGCCAGCGGCAGCCGTCCGTTCGCCTTCGTGCATGCCGACAACGGCTCGCTGACGCGGATCGTCGTGCTGCCCGACGGCCGGCGCTGGGTGCGGACGTTCAACGAGGGCGCGCATCTGCGCGGTTGAGGTCTCCCGCCTACGCCTGCCCCAGCACCTCGCGCAGCGCCACAGCCACCCGCTCCACCTGCCCCTCGCTGAGCTCTGGGAAGAACGGCAGCGCGACCGAGCGCGCGGCGACGTCCTCGCAGACGGGGAACTCCCCCCCGCGATGGCCGAACGTCTCGCGGTAGTAGGTCATGAGGTGGATCGCCGGCAGGTACGGCTTGGACTGCACGCCGCGCTCGCGCAGCGCGCGGATCGTGGCGTCGCGGTCGATGCCGCGCGGAAGCTGGACGACGAAGACGAACCAGCCGCGCCGGTCGCCGCCGGAGTCCTCGCACGGCAACTCGAGGCCGTCGGTCCCGGCCAGCGCCTCGCGGTACAGTGCGGCTGCACGGGCGCGGCCGGCGAGCATGCCGTCGAGGCGATCGAGTTGCGCGAGGCCGAGTGCGCACGCGAGGTCCGAGAGGCGGTAGTTGAAGCCGAGGCGATCGTGGTCGAGCCAGCCCATGTCGGGCGCGCGGCCCTGGTTTCGCTCGGAGTCGATCTGCGCCTTCACGTCGGCGTCGCCGGTCGTGACCATCCCGCCCTCGCCGGTCGTCAGCTGCTTGTTGGCATAGAAGCCGAACACCGCCGGATGTCCGCGACCGCCGACCGGCGTCCCATCGCCGTGGACCGCACCGAGCGCCTCGCAGGCGTCCTCGACGATCGGCAGCCCAAGCTTCTCGAACGCCGGCACGTCGACCGGGTAGCCGAAGATGTGGACCGGCAGCAGCGCCGTCGTGCGATCCGTGACCGCGGCCGCGGCGGCGGCGGGATCGAGGTTCAGCGTGCGGGCGTCGATGTCTGCGAAGACCGGCCGCGCCCGCTCGAAGACCGCGGCGTTGGCGCTCGCGACGAAGGAGAACGGCGTGGTGACGACCTCGTCGCCGTCGCGCACGCCGGCGGCGCGCAGGGCGAGGTGCAGTCCCGCCGTCCCGCTGGAGACCGCGCAGGCGTGGGCGACGCCCAGCCGTGCCGCGAAGGCCTGCTCGAACGCGGGCACGCGCGGGCCGAGCGACAACTGGCGCGAGCGCAGGACCTCGATGACGGCCAACTCCTCGGCATCGCCGAGCACGGGCCGCGCCAGCGGGATCTCGTCGATCGCCCGCCCGACGCCCGTCACCGGCGGTCGTCTCCGTGGGGCGGCCGCCTGGCGCGGTGCGTACTCGCGAGGGCGGCCACTACGGCGCCGCGGCGCCGCGCACGCGGCTGGGCTGCTCGGCGTATTCGAGCGAGTCGACGAGCGCGACCCAGGAGGCGCCGATGAGGTTCGTCGAGACGCCGATCGAGCCCCACGTCTGGTCCCCGTCGGTAGCGTCGATCAGCACTCTGATCGTCGCGTCGGAGCCCTTTGTCTCGTCGAGGATGCGGACCTTGAAGTTCGTCAGCCAGGTGTCGGCGAGGTGCGGATGGGCCTCCGTGAGGACGCCCCGCAGCGCGGCGTCGAGCGCGTGCACCGGGCCGTTGCCCTCGGCGTAGCTGACGAAACGCTCGCCGTCCACCCAGATCTTGATCGTCGCCTCGGTCCTGACCTCGCCATCGGCGTGCTGCTCGGCCGTCACGCGCCAGGACTCCAGCCGGAACAGCGGCTGATAGTCGCCCGCCTCCTTGCGAAGCAGCAACTCGAACGAGCCGTCGGCGGCCTCGAACTGGTAGCCCTGATGCTCCAGCGCCTTCATCCGCGCGAGTACCATCGCGGTCGTCTCGGGGTCGAGGTCCAATCCCGCTCGCTCGGCCTTTTCGATCACCGTGCCCTTGCCCGACAGCTCGGAGACGAGCAGGTCGCGGCGGTTTCCGACGAGCGCGGGGTCGATGTGCTCGAAGGTCGTCGCATCGGCGCGGATGCCCGCCGCGTGCAGGCCGGCCTTGTGCGCGAAGGCGTTCTTGCCCACGTAGGGCTGGTTGGCCTCGGGCTGGCGGTTGAGCAGTTCGTCGGTGAAGTGGGCGATCGACGTCAGCAGGCGCAGCTGCTCGTCGGTGACGACGCGATGGTCCATCTTCAGCTGCAGGTTGGCGATGATCGTGATGAGGTTCGCGTTGCCGGTGCGCTCGCCGATGCCGTTCATCGTGCCCTGCACCTGGGTCGCGCCCGCCTCGACCGCCATGAGCGTGTTGGCGACGGCGCAGCCGCCGTCGTCATGGCAGTGGATGCCGATCGGCACGCCCGGCAGCAGCGCCACGATGTCGGCGACGGCAGCCGCGATCTCGCTCGGCAGCGACGGCCCGTTCGTATCGCACAGGGCCAGGCGCTCGGCGCCGGCGACGGCGGCCGCGCGGAGGCAGTCGACCGCGTAGTCGTGGTCCTCACGCAGGCCGTCGAAGAGGTGCTCGGCATCGAAGATCACGCGCTTGCCATGTGAGACGAGGAAGGCGACGGACTCGGCGATCATCGCGAGGTTCTCCTCGCGCGAGACACGCACGACCCTCTCGACGTGGTTGATCGAGGTCTTGCCGACGATCGTGCAGACCGGCGCGAAGCATTCCGACAGCACGAGCAGCCCCGCGTCCTCGTGGGCCGCGACGCCGCGCCGGCGCGTCATGCCGAACGCGGCGATCGTCGCGTGCGCGAGCGACTCGCGCTGCAGGCGCGCGAAGAGCTCGGCCTCCTTGGGATTGGAGGACGGGAAGCCGGCCTCGATGATGTCGACGCCGAGGCCGTCGAGGCGGTGCACGAGACGCACCTTCTCCTCGGCGGTGAGCGACATGCCGCCTCCGCCCATGCCATCGCGCAGCGTGGCGTCGTAGAGCTCGATCCGCGTCATGCCGTGCCGGTCAGCCGATCTTCGCGCCCGCGCGCGCGGGCACGGGGTCAAGCCACTCGCGGTAGCGCTCGTCGCGACCATAGAGGGCGTTCTCGAAGGCCGTCTGGACCGCGCGCGTGATCTCGCCCGGCGTGCCCTCGCCGATCGTGTGGTCGTCGATCTCGCGGACGGGAACGAGCTCGGCCGCGGTCCCCGTCATGAAGACCTCGTCGGCGAGGTACAGCTCGGCCCGCGCGATGTCGCGCTCGATGACCTCGATGCCGAGGTCGCCGGCGATCTGCATCGCGGACTTGCGGCTGATGCCGTCGAGAATCGAGGCGGCGGGCGGCGGCGTCACGATTCGTCCCTCCCACACGATGAAGATGTTCTCCCCCGAGCCCTCGCAGACCTGGCCGCGGTCGTCGAGCAGGATCGCCTCCTCGTAGCCGGCCTTGAGCGACTCGATCTTCGCCAAGACGCTGTTGAGGTACTGACCCGACGCCTTGGCGCTCGGGATCAGCGACCCGGGGCTGATCCGGCGCCAGCTCGAGACCTTCGCGCGGATGCCCTTGCTCTTGCCCTCTTCGCCGAGGTAGGCACCCCACTCCCAGACGGCGATCGACACGTCGACCGGCGCCTCGAGCGGGTTGAGGCCCATCTGCCCATAGCCGCGAAAGGCGATCGGCCGGATGTAGCAGGAGCGCAGGCCGTTGCGGCCGATCAGCTCGTTGGTGGCCGCGCGCAGGGCCTCGACGTCGTACGGCAGCGGCATGTAATACAGCTCGGCGGAGCGGCCGAGGCGCTGCAGATGCTCGCGGTGGCGGAAGACCGCCGGGCCGATCTCGCTGTCATAGCAGCGGATCCCCTCGAAGACGCCCGTGCCGTAGTGCAGCCCGTGGGTGAGCACGTGAACCTTGGCGTCCTCCCAGGCGACGAACTCCCCGTTCATCCAGATGAGGTCCGCTTGCTTCACTGAAAGCTCCTAGAGATTGTCGAGAACGGCTCGCGTGGCCTCGGCCGTCGTGGCCTCACCGCCGAGATCCCGCGTGCGCAGACCGGCGTCGAGCGCGCGGTCCACGGCCGATTCTACGGCCGCGGCCTCGGTTTCCCAACCCAGGCCGTGGCGCAGCATGAGCGCGGCCGAGAGGAACATCGCCAGCGGGTTGGCAGCGTTCGTGCCGGCGATGTCGGGCGCCGAGCCGTGGACCGGCTCGAACAGGCCGGGGGAACCCGATCCCGCCCGCCCCTCACCGAGGCTCGCGCTGGGCAGCATCCCGATCGAGCCCGTGATCATCGCGGCCTCGTCGCTGAGGATGTCGCCGAAGAGGTTCTCCGTGACGATGACGTCGAACTCGGCCGGGCGCGAGATGAGCTGCATCGCGGCGTTGTCGACGAGCACGTCGGTCAGCTCGATGTCGTTGTACTTCGCCTTGTGGACGATGTGGACGACCTCGCGCCACTGCCGCGAGGTCTCCAGGACGTTGGCCTTGTCGACGCTCGCGACCTTCTTGCGGCGCGTTCGCGCGGCGTCGAAGGCGACGCGGGCGATGCGGTCGACCTCCTCGACGGAGTACTCGCAGAGGTCGCTGGCGCTGCGCGCCGTGCGCGTCTTCCTGCCGAAATAGATGCCGCCGGTCAGCTCGCGCACGACGAGCAGGTCGGTCCCCTCGATGCGCTCGCGCTTGAGCGGGCTCGCGTCGTAGAGCGCCGGCACGGGGCGCACCGGGCGCAGATTGGCGAACAGGCCCAGGCCCTTGCGCAACTCGAGCAGCCCCTGCTCGGGGCGCGGCTTGTCGGGGTCGGTCGTGTCCCACTTCGGGCCGCCGACGGCGGCGAGCAGCACAGCGTCGGCGCGCTTGCAGGCGGCGAGCGTGTCGTCGGTGAGCGCCGTGCCGTTCAGGTCGATCGCGGCACCGCCGAACGGGTGCTCCTCGAAGGAGAAGTCCTCGCTGATCGTGCGCAGCAACTCGAGCGCCGGCCTCATGATCTCCGGCCCGATCCCGTCGCCGGGCAGGGTGACGATGGTTGGCATGGCGCGGGAGGGTAGCGGTGCGCGTCAGGCGAAGAACTCGCCGACGGGCGGCGACCAGCCTGGCACGACGTCTTCGAGTGCGAGCGGCTCGTCGGCGTGGAGGACGCGGATGTCGTGGGCGCTGCGGTAGACGGTCGCGGTTCGCCGCGTCGGATCCACCACGACGACGGCGCCGGTACCGGACTGCAGCCAGTGCAACGCCTTGCCCTCGACCTTGGAATGGCGATCATTCGGTGACACGACCTCGACCGCAAGATGCGGCGCGCCCGGCCAGTACCCGCGCGGAATGCCGATCTCATCGGCGCGCGCCTTGGCGACGAACGCGACGTCCGGGGCTCGCACCGTGTCCGGTTCGGAGGCGAGCTGGAAACCGACCTCGCTCGCGAACACGAGCCCGAGATCACCCGACTCGACGTGACGCATCAACAGGCTCGCGATTCGCATCGCGACGTACCCGTGTTCCGCGCCCGGCGGCTCCATCTCGTAGAGCCTGCCGTCGATCAGCTCCTGCCGGAACGGCTCGTGGCTGTACTGGAACAGTTCCTCCGCAGTCATGAGACGAAGCGGGACCTCGGACATCATCGGCGCAGATCGTACCTGGCGACGTCAGCGGCGCCGGGCGACGATGTTCAGGCGCACGTAGTCCAGCAGCGGGGTCTCTCCGAGCCGCACGAGCACGGCATCGAGGAAGCGTCCGCGCTCGTCGTCGGCGAGGCGCGCGAGGTGCGGCCCGAGGCAGACCGTCTCGAGGTACGCGCGCGGCTCGTCGGGCGCGACGGGCCAGCTCTGCAGCCAGCAGCGGACGTCGTCGAAGCCCGCCGCACGCAGCCGCGCCTCGGTCTGCTCGGGCCCGGCGAAGTTCCACGGCCGCGGCCAGCCGGCGAAGCGATGGCCCAGTCCGCTGTCGGCGGCCGCCTGCAGCGCCGCGGCGTGCACACCGGCGACGTTGCCCTC
>DATLNO010000035.1:0-44070 GCA_035536715.1 Solirubrobacteraceae bacterium | reverse complement strand
GCTCGGCGGCGGGAGCGATCTCGACCTCCTGCGTCTCGCCGAGCGAGCGCTGCGTGAACGTCGAGAACCAGCGCAGCGACTCGATCTCGATGTCGAACATATCGACGCGTACCGCGCGCTCCTCGGTCGCCGGGTAGATGTCCAGCAGGCCGCCGCGGGAGGCGAACTGCCCGCGCTCAGAGACCTGGTCGACGCGCTCGTAGCCGGCGGCGACGAGCTCGGCCATGCACTCCTCGAGGTCCAGCAGGTCGCCGACGCGCAGCTTGAACGAATGCGGGCGCAGCGCCGGATCGGGCACCTTCTCGCTCAGCGCAACCGCGGAGACGACGACGACCGGCGCGCCCTGATCGCTGCGGTCGTCTTCCAGCAGCGCGTCGAGCGCCGCGACGCGCAGGCCGACGAGGTGCGGCGGCGGCGTCAGGTGCGACTCGTAGGCGACGCCGCGGCTCGGGTAGAAACGCACCGGCCGCGGGTGCAGCCAGGCGCGCAGATCGGCGGCGAGGTCGCGTGCTTGGCGGTCGTCGCCCGCGACGACGAGCGCCGGCCGCGCGCGGTCCTCGTCAGCGACCGCGGCGAGCACATAGGGCCGCAGCGACGACGAGACGAAGGCCGAGCCGCCGTCGCGCGCGAGCGTCGCGCCGTCGTCGGCGTCGATGAGATGTGAGAGCAGTGCGCGCAGCGACATGGCAGGCAAAGCGACCTCGCTGACAGCGCGGCCGGGTCTCCGCCCAGTGTACGTCGGCCGTTTTGTGTCAAGGTGCTGGCAAGCAACCAGGAGGCGGGAAATGTCGGAGTTCCTCAACGGTGTCGTGCAATCGATCGACGAGTCCAACCGTGACAAGTCGACCGCGACACGCCGCCAGCTCGTCGCGGGCGCGACAGCGGCGCTGGGAACGATGGGAGCGCTGGCGTGGGCACGCGATGCCGAGGCCGCGCTGCCGAAGGTCACTCGTGCGACGGCGCCGAACACGCCGCAGACGATCGTCAACGTCGCGGCCACCGCCGAGGTGCTCGCAACGATCGTCAACACGATCGGCGCCGAGCGCGTTGCGCTCGATCCGGTGACGCTCGCCAACATCCAGGCGGCGGCTGCCGAGGAGAAGGTCCATTACGAGACGCTGGTCTCCGACGGCGTCGGCGCGGTACCCGTGACGAAGCGCATCTGGGTTCCCGACGAGGTCTTCGCGAACGCCGAGAACCTGCTCACGACGCTCGTCGTCGGCGACCAGGTCTTCATCAACGCCTACCTGCTCGCCGGCACGGTCTTCGCTCGCGCGGGCGGTTTCAGCGGCTCGAAGTTCGCCCGCTACGCAGCGGAGTTCATGGGCGTCGAGGCGGTCCACCGCGCGCTTGCGCTGCAGTCGCTCGGCCGCCTGGGCAACGACCGCGCGTTCATGAAGTTCGGCCAGAAGGAGGCCGTCACGGGCCTGCCGACGACCGGCCAGGCTGGGTTCTACAAGATCACCGACGCCGTCACGATCCTCGAGGCGGCAGGCTTCGGCTTCGGCAAGCAGGGCTCCAAGGCCGGCACCTTCTACGACTACGACGCGGTCGCGTCGCGCACGCCGTCCGCCCTGGCGACGGGCGTCAACACGCTCACGCTGTCGTAGCCCGCAGCGCCGCGAGGATGGCGTCGGCCGACCGGTCGGCGTCCGCGGCCGTCGTCTGCCAGCCGCTGACCGAGATCCGCAGCACGGCCTTACCGTGCCAGCGACTGGCGCTGGCCCAGGTCGTGCCCTCGCGCTGGAAGCGGTCGATGACGGCGTTCGTCACGTCGTCGTCACCGCCGAAGCGGACGAGCACCTGGTTGAGGACGACGTCGTTGAGGATCTCGACGCGGTCGTCCGCGTCCAGCCGCGCGGCGATCCGCTGGGCGAGGTCACAGCAGCGGTCGACGAGGTCCGCGACGCCGTCGCGACCGAGCGCGCGCAGCGCGGCGTAGAGCGGGATCCCGCGGGCGCGGCGCGAGAACTCCGGCGCCCATTCCCCGGGCCAGTGTTCGTCGCCATCGTGCGCGGGGAGATACTCCGCCGTCGAGCTCATCGCCGCGTGCTGCGCCTCTGCGTCGGCGACGATCGCGATACCGCAGTCGTAGGGCACGTTGAGCCACTTGTGGCCGTCGGTCGCCCAGGAGTCAGCGCGCTCGACACCCTCCAGCAGCACCCTGCGCCGCGGGCTCGCCGCCGCCCATAGTCCGAACGCGCCGTCGACGTGGCACCACGCGCCGGCCACATCGCAGATGTCGGCGATCTCGCCAAGCGGGTCGACCGCGCCCGAGTTGACCTCGCCGGCCTGTGCGCAGACGATCTGCGGCCCGTCGTGTTCGGTCAGCGCGATGTCCAACTCGGACGCGAGCATCCGTCCCTTCGCGTCGGCGGGGACGATGCGGATGCGCCCGGAGCCCAACCCGAGCATCCGGCAGGCGGCGGCGACGGTCACGTGCGCGTGCGCGCCCGCCACCACGCGCAGCGGCGGGGCGCCCTGCAGCCCGTTGGCCTCGACGTTCCAGCCGGCCTCGCGCAGCACGGCGTGACGCGCTGCCGCCAGGCAGGTGAAGTGCGCCATCTGACAGCCGGTGACGATGCCGACACCGGCGCCGACGGGAAGGCCGAGCAGCTCGCGCACCCAGCCGCCGGCGACACCCTCGGCGACCGACATCGCCGGCGCGACCGGAAAGCCGCCGGCATTCTGGTCCCAGCTCGACACGAGCCAGTCGGCGGCAACGGCGACCGGCAGCGCACCGCCGACGACGAAGCCGAAGTAGCGCGGGCCCGGCGACGCGATCAGGCCGTCATCGACGTCGGCAGCGAGGTCTGCGATGACTGTGCGCGGATCCTCGCCCGCGTCGGTCAGCGGCCGCGCGAGGCGGGCGCGCAGCTCGCCGGCGCTTGCGGTCGCCCCGACCGGGCGCTCTGGGAGCCCGTTGATGAAGTCGCGCGCCAGGTGCGCCGCGTCGTCGAGCACGTCGTAGCGTGGATCCATGGCGCGGGAGGCTACGACGGTAGCCATACCCGATGCTGCGGCGGGCGTGTTGCGATGCCGTGATGCACCCGTGTACGGTGCCCCAGGTGAAGCGGGGGGACGCGATCGCAAAGGGCGCAAGACGCTGCGCGCGTGTGCGCGCCCGTCTGGCTGCGGCCGCGGCGGCACTGCTGTCGGCGACGATGCCGGCCACGGCGGTCGCCGGTGAGGTGACGAAGCTGCAGAGCGATCCACGTGCTGTCCCGACGATCGCGACGCTCGCCTCGCCGAGCGTCACGCTCGGTGCCGGGCAGCTGGCCGATGTCGCCGTCATCACAGGCCGGGTCGCTCCCCAGCCGGACGCCACGGTCACCTTCACCCTCTTCGGCCCCGACGACGTGGACTGCACCCGGCCACCCGTGTTCGAGTCGGCCGGCGTGCCGTATCCGGTCGGCGGAGGAGCCGTGCTGTCGGCAGCGTTCACCCCGGTGTTGGCGGGCACGTACCGCTGGCGTGCGAGCTACTCCGGAGATGCGAACAATCAGCCGGTCGTGGCGCCTTGCAACGGCGCCAACGAGAACGTCACGGTGTTTGCGCCGTCACCGCTGGCGTCGTCGTCGGCCTTGCCGCTGCTGGCGCCCTTCCCGATCGTTCGGGTGAGGGGTCGCACCGAAGGATCGGCGGTGAGGATCACCCTGATCACGGTGCGCGCGGCGACCGGGACCTACCTCGTCACGAGTTGCACAGGCCGATCCAGAGGCTGCCCATACCGCGAGCGGATCACCCAGATCCTGGGCGCCCCGGGGCGGGTCCGCACGGAGCACGTGCGGCCCTTCGAGCGCGTGTTCCGGTCCGGCGTCGTCCTGCGGGTGTACGTCGTTCAGGAAGGCAGGATCGGGAAGTTCACGAGCTTCAAGATCAAGCGCCGGCAGGCGCCGATCCGAACCGATCGCTGCGTGCGAGGAATCTCGCTGGCTCCAGCGCCCTGCCCGGTCGGCTGAGGCGTCGCAGGTCTGGTTCAGACTACGGGTCGCGCTCGCCGAGCACGATCGCCTCGACGGCGCGGGTGGCATCGTCGACGAGCGCGGCCACCTCTGCCCTGCTCTGGCGAATCGCGCCGAGCACGTGCGCCGAGACGATCTCGGGGTCGGTCGAGTCGGGGCGTCCCACGCCGACGCGCACGCGTGCGAACTCGGCACCGCCGAGTTCGGCCTTCAACGACTTCAGCCCGTTGTGGCCGGCAAGGCCGCCGCCGAGGCGCGTGCGCACGTCCCCGAAGGGCAGGTCGATCTCGTCATGGATGACGAGCACGCGCTCGAGCGGGAGCTTGTAGGTCCCGCGCGCCGGGCCGACGGAGCGGCCGGCCTCGTTCATGTACGTCTGCGGCAGCAGCACGGCGACGCGCGGACCACCGGGGCCTGTCCGTCCTTCGGTCAGCAGGCCGGCGAACTTCGTCTTCGCGCGGGGCAGCTCCCAGCGCCGGGCCAGCTCGCCGGCGACCTCGAAGCCGATGTTGTGCGGCGAGCCGGCGTACTTCGCACCCGGGTTGCCGAGCCCGACGACGAGCCAGTCGACCGGCGCGCTCGATCCGCGGCGACCGGGCAGCCGCACGGCGTGCCGTATCAGCTGGAGGCGTCGCCCACGTCGCCGGCGTCGGCGTCCGCGGCGGAGCCCTCGGCGTTGCCGGCACCCTCGCCGACGACGGCGGTCTCTTCTTCGATCTCGTCATCCTCGGTGTCGACGCGCGGCGGGCTGAGCGTCGCGATCGTCGTCTCCTCGAGGTCGTCGAGCAGGGTGATGCCGGCGGGCACGGTCAGCTCGGCGAGCGTGATCGTGTCGCTGATCTCCATGCCGGAGACGTCATGGGAGATCGACTCGGGGATCGCCGTCGGCAGCGCCTCGATGTTCAGCTCGCGGGTGATCTGCTCGAGCACGCCGCCTTCCTTGACGCCGGGCGAGTCGTCGCCGCCGGTGAGCTCGAGCGGCACGACCGCGTGGATCGCGACGTTGAGGTTCACGCGCAGCAGATCGACGTGCAGCGTGTCGCCGCGCACCGGGTGGTAGTGCGCGCTCTTGAGGATCACGGGGCTGGCGCTGTCGCCATCGGTGACCTCGAGCACGGCGCCGCTCGCGGCAAGCGCGTGGCGCAGCTCGCGGGCGTCGACGCTGAAGGACAGCGGCTCGGCGTCGCCGCCGTAGAGGATTCCGGGGACACGGCCGCTGCGGCGCAGTCGGCGCGTGGCGCGTGAGCCCTCGGGCTCACGCGGAGAGATCGGGAGCTTCGTGGTCTGCGATGCCATGGCGACGGGGAAGGGTAGCGGACGCGTGCCTGCGCGCCGGTCGCGCCTACTGCGCGCCGAGTTGGGGCGTCGCGGCGAAGAGCCGCTGCACGTCGAACCAGGCCGGCTTCTTGGAGCCGTCGAATCGCAGCAGGCCCTTCTCGTGGATCGGCGAGTTGGGTCGCGGGTTGCCGCCGTCCCAGTTCGGCCGCACGCGGAACTCCTGCAGCGCCCAGTAGAACGACCCGCTCAGCCAGGGCTTGGTGCCGTGCACGGCGAGGTGGTAGTTCACGAAGTCCTGCTGGTAGGAGAACGTTCCCTTCTCCTCGACCGGGCCGTCGCGGTTGGCCTCGGCACCGAATTCCGACACGAAGATCGCCTTGTTGGGATAGCAGGCTCGGACGCTGTCCAGGTACTCCGACAGCGCGTCGCGGTCGGCGATCTGGCCGTTGGGACCGGGGTACCAGCCGAAGTATTCGTTGATCCCGAGGACGTCCAGCGACGCGTACTGCGGGCGACAGCCCGCCGACGGATAGCCGGCGACGGCCAGGCCGACCGGCCGCGACGGGTCCAGCGCCTTGGCCTGGCGCACCGCGCGCTCGATGTAGAAGCTCTGCACGGGACCCGGCCGAGCTGAGAGCTCGTTGCCGATCGACCAGAGCATGATCGACGGATGGTTCTGGTTGGCGAGGATGTTCGTTTCGAGCTCACGAGCCGCGAGCTTGCGCACCGTCTCGCGCTTGAGGTACTGCGTCTTGACCGCGTACACCGGGATCTCCGACCAGACGAGCAGCCCCAAGCGGTCGGCCAGCTCATGCATCTCGGGATGCAGCGGATAGTGCGACCGGATCACCGCTCCACCGAGCTCCTTGGCCTGTGCGGCGATCTGCGCGCGGCGCGCGCTGTCAATCGCAAAGCCGCGCACGGGATCGTCCTCATGCAGCCCGACGCCACGCAGGTTGAGCGCGCGGCCGTTGAGCGTCAGCTTGCCGTTGGAAACCGCGATCGAGCGGATACCGCTCTTCAGCGTGTAGCCGAGGACCCGCCGCTCGCCAGCGCGGATGGTGAAGCTCGCGTTGTAGAGGTAGGGATCGGTCGGTGACCACAGCCGCGGCCGGGGCACCCCGATCCGCGTCTGAAAGCTCTTGAAGCTGCGGGCGCCGACACGGCGCGAGCCGAGGTTGATCGCGCGCCCGCCGAAGCGGCCGGTGACGCGGACGCTCGTCGTGCTGTCGCCGTAGTTGCGAAGCACGACGCGTGCCAGCACGCTCGCGTTGCACGTCGCGCAGGGCAGTTCCGGGCGCACGACGAGGCTCGTGATGTCGACGCGGTCCACACGCTGCAGGTAGACCTCGCGCAGGAGCCCGCCGTAGTTCCACCATCCGCCCGCCGGATCGCCCGATCCGGTCAGACCTGAAGGCGGGAAGTCGGTCCGCAGGCGGCGGTTGTCGACGCGGACGACGAGCCTATTGGTCCCCTGGCGCTTGAGCGCGGTGCGCGGCAGGCGCACATCGAACGGCAGGTAGGCGCCGGTGTTGCGGCCGATCGGGCGACCGTTGAGCCAGATCTGCGCGCGATAGTTGACTGACTCGAAGCGCACGAGCCAGTCCATCCGCGAGCGGGCGTCGGGCAGGCGGAAGTCCTTGCGGTACCAGCCGACGGTGCCCGTCATCGAGGCAACCGAGTTGTCGCCGGCGTTCCACGCGTTGGGCACCGTCGTCTTGGTCCAGCCGTCGGTTGTGGTCTGGCGCTGGAAACGCTGCGCGGTGCCCTGGTTGTTGTCGAGGCGAAACAGCCAGTCGCCACCGAGCAGGTAGCGGTTGTCCGGCCCGTCCTTGTAGATGGTGCCGCGGGTGATGCCGTCAGCGGCCGCGAGGGTGGGCGCGGGTGCGATGCACGCCAGGGCGGCGAGCAGTGCGAACGTGAGCGTGGGTGCGAGCGGGCGGTGCATTCGTCGGCGCACAACACCGCCTGTCGCCACGAGTTGTGCTCATGTCGCCGGGAGCGACGGGCAGCTGGACTCGCGGCCGATCGGAGCTGTGACGCGCACGAGGGTAACGGTAGCCCCGGCGAACACGTTGCCCGCACGGCGCACGAGGACGCATTGCACGGTCGTCAGGCGTCCCGGCGTGAACCACACCACGCGCGTGAACCGCGTCCTGGAGGACAGCGCATGCGCGGTCTGCGATTGGTAGAGCGCGATCTTCAGTTCGCCGGGTGCGCGCAGCTTCTCGGCGTTGCGGCGTGCGACCGCGATGCAGGTCGGGTCCTTGCATTCCAGCCGGCGCAGCATCGCGTCCGCATCGCCGCGAATCTGCGCCTCCAGCAACTGGGTGACGCGGGCGCGCTCGACCGTGTCGTTGTTGAGCCAGCGCGCGACGACGAACGAGATCGAGAGCAGCGCGACGACGGCGACGGTGATGAGGAGCGGGCGCTTCACGCGCCCATTGTGGCGGCCGGACTACCCCGCGCTGTGGAAGTCGTCGCCGTTGAGCTCGAGGAAGCGCATCACGGACGCGTCCTGGTGATCGAGCCGGCGGGCGGTGCGGCGCGCGTGGTCGGCGGCGCGCTCCTCGAAGTCCTCGAGGCAGCTCTCCGGGTCGTCGGACAGCTGGTAGACGTGCGCAAGATCCTGCTGGGCGCAGACGATGCCCAGCGGCGGACGGCCCGCCGCGAGCGTTCGCGCTCCGCAGACCGCGGCCACGAACATGCGCCGCTCGGGCGCGGACAGGGCAACGGGCATCAGGCGGTGCGCGGGGAGCTTGACGTGGAGCTCGATCGAGCGGTCGACGGCGACGTCGCTGCCGGTCGCCGCGGCCAGCGGGCCGGCCCAGATGGCGAGCACGTTGTCGGCCGCGACGATCGCGTCGCGCAGGGCGGTTGCCTGAGCGGCGTAGAGCTCCTCGGCCTCATCGCGCGAGGCCGCCTCGGCAAGGTCGAGGTCGCAGGGAACGCGCAGCAGCTCAGACGCTCCGACGGCCGAACCGGCCGCGCGGCCACCATTCGTCACGTAGGTCTGCAGCGTGCCGAGATCGCGTCGGCCGTGGAAGATGACCGTCAGCGCCTGCGAGAGCGGAAGCTCGAAGACCTTGAGCGCGACGGCGGCACCCGCATCCGCATCCGTGAGCGCACGCTGGAGCAGATCATCGGCATCGGTCATGGCCAGGCCTTCCTTGGGTGTCCGACTCATGGTGACGCGCGAGGGGTACTCTCCGCAACCATGAAGATTATCTACAAGCCCTTCGGGATAGTCATCGGCATCATCGCCGGCATCCTTGCGCGGCAGGTCTTCAATCAGGTCTGGGGCCATATCGACGACCGCGAGCCTCCGAAGGCCACGACCGAGGACACCTCCTGGGGCAAGGTGCTGGGCGCGGCGGCGGTACAGGGCGCGACATTCGCGGTCACCAGGACGGCCGTCAATCGCAGCGGCGCCAAGGGATTTCAGTGGCTGACCGGGATCTGGCCGGGCGAGAAGCGCGCCGATAAGGCGTAGGGCCGCCGGTACCGAGGTCGGAACGTTCGAGGCCCCGGCGACGCACGACAGATCGTCGCGCAGACCGCGCGGGCCCTGGACGAAGGTTGGAGTGCCTGGCGTGAACGTTCGTCCGAAATTCCGCCCTGCGAAGCTACGTTGCGCGGATGACGAAGCCGCGGGCGGCGAGAACGTTCAGGTCGTCCTCGAAGGCGGGGAAGTCGCGGGCCTTGAGATGCTCGGCCGGAACGCCGGTGGGTCCGCGCCGCCGCAGCCAGCTCCTGAGCGTGGGCGCGCCGACGCGGTCGGCCGCCTCGGCGGTCAGCGCGAGCAGGATCTGCAGCTCGGGCCGGTGATCGAGATCGTCGGTGATGATCTCGAGCGGACCGGCCGCGAGCACCTCGCAGAGCTCCTCGTCCGTGAGCCCGAGGCGCTCCATCAGGGCGACCGCGAGTGAGTCCACGTCGGCGAGATTACCTGCGCGGGAGCGGCAAGGGGCGCGCCGGTCGACGCGCCTGCCACCGCCGAACCGACTAGAAAAGCTGGTTCTCGCCGCCGAAGACGTCGCTGACCGAGCTGTCGCTGAAGATGCTGCGGATCGAGTCGGTCAGCAGGTCCGCGCAGGAGAGGACCTTGATGTTCTTCGGCGCGCCGGCGCGCATCGGAATCGTGTCGGTCACGACGATCTGCTCGATCCTCGCCGCCTCGAGGTTCTCGAAGGCGTTGCCGCTCAGCACGGCGTGTGTCGCGGCGGCGTAGACCGTCTTCGCGCCCGCGTCGAGCACGGTCTGGGCCGCGACCGTCATCGTGCTGGCCGTGTCGATGATGTCGTCGACGATGACCGCGGTCTTGCCCTTCACGTCACCGATGACGTAGCCGATCTCGGCGACCTGCTGGGCGGGGCGCTCCTTGTCGAGGATCGCGAGGTCGGCGCCGAGCTTGGAGGCGAACTTCTTGTTGAGCTTCACACGGCCGGCATCCGGGGCGACGACGACGAGATCCGTGAGGTTCAGGTCACGGAAGTACTGCGTGAGGATGAACAGCGCCGTCATATGATCCACCGGTTTGCGGAAGAAGCCCTGGATCTGGCCGGCGTGGAGGTCCATCGTCAGCACGCGGTCCGCACCACCGCGCTCAAGCATCCGCGCGACGAGCCGGGCCGAGATCGGCTCGCGGGGCGCAGACTTCTTGTCCTGACGGCTGTAGCCGAACCACGGCGTGACGGCGATCACGCGGTGCGCGCTGGCGCCGACGGCGGCGTCGATCATGAGCAGGAGCTCCATCAACGCGTCGTTGGGCGTGAGCCCGGCCGCCGCGTTGGCGCACATCGGCTGGACGATGAAGACGTCGGCGCCGCGGATCGACTCGCCGTAGCGGCAGTAGACCTCGCCGTTGGTGAACGTCTTGAGCGTCACCGGCCCGGGGGTGATGCCGAGCTTGCCGGCGATCTTGGCCGCGAGATCGGGGTTCGCGCGACCTGAGAACAGCATCAGGTTCTTGTCGTAGCCGAGCTCGAGGCGCGTCGAGGGCTGCGGCTGGACCATCGTCATCGCTTCAGTGAGTTTACGACCCGGCGCGGCAGAAACCGGGGCGTCACCTGTCACGACTTCTTCGGGCGTTTGCGATCGGCGTAGCCCTCGATGTTCGTCTGGCGCTCCCTGGCGACCCCGAGCGCGCCTGGCGGCACGTTCTTCGTGATCGCGGAGTTGGCTGCCGTGTAGGCGTCGTCCCCGAGCGTCACCGGTGCGATCAGCGTCGTGTCGACGCTCGTGTGGACGCGGTGCCCGATCGTCGTGCGGTGCTTGTCGACGCCGTCGTAGTTGGCGGTGATCGTGGCGGCGCCGAGGTTCGTCCCCTCGCCGATGTCGGCGTCGCCGATGTAGGACAGGTGCGGGACCTTGCTGCCGCGTCCGACGTCGGAGTTCTTGATCTCGACGAAGGCGCCGGCCTTGGAGCGCTCACGCAGAACGGTGCCGGGCCGCAGGTAGGCGAACGGGCCGACGGTCGCTTCGGACTCGATCTCGGCTGAGATCACGTAGGAGTGCGGGATCGTCACGTCGTCGTGCAACGTGGCGTCGATCAGCGTCGTGAGCGGGCCGACCGTGCATCCGCGCCCGATCGTTGTGTTTCCGCGCAGGAACGAGCTCGGCTCGACGACCGTGTCCTCGCCGATGGTCACGCTGACATCGATCAGCGTGGAGGCGGGGTCGACGATCGTGACGCCCGCGCGACCGTGCGCGTCGTTGATGCGCCGCTGAGCGATCGCGCGGACTCGTTCGAGCTGCACGCGGTCGTTGACGCCGAGCGCCTCGTCGGGATCCTCGAGGACGTGGGCCTTGACGGTCAGGCCACGGCTGCGCAGTGCCGGCAGAACCCCGGGGAGATAGAGCTCGCCCTGCGCGTTGTCGTCCCGCAGCGTCCCCAGTGCCTCAAGCAGCGCCGCGCCGTCGAAGGCGTAGATCGAGCTGTTGACCTCGTCGATCTTGTGCTGTTCGGCAGTCGCGTCGCCGGCGGTCTTCGTCTCGACGACGCCTTCGACGTTTCCGTCGGCGTCGCGCACGACCCGCCCGTAGCCGGTGGGGTCGGCCAGGATCATCGTCGCCATGGTGGCGGCGGCCCCGTCGTGCTCGTGGGCGGCGACGAGCTGCGCGAGCGACTCGGCGGTGATGAGCGGAGCGTCGCCCGGCATGACCACGACCGTCGAGCCCGCGCCGATCTCCGCGGCCGCCGCCTGGACAGCGCCGCCCGTCCCGTTCGGCGAGGGCTGGATGACGCTCGTCACGTCGTCGGGCAGCTGTCCCTCCAGGGTGTTCGCCATCGAGTCGACCACGACGATCCGGTGCGCCCCAACTGCCCGCGCCGCCGCGATCGGCCACCCCACGAGCGGTCGCCCGCAGAGCGGGTGCAGCATCTTCGGAAGCTCCGAGCGCATGCGCGTGCCCCGGCCTGCGGCGAGGATGACGGCGATGAGGGCGGGCATGGGGCCATCCTAGGGCTAGTCTTCATACGAGCCACGGGCTCGATTTACTGAGGAGTGGTGTAATGGCAGCACAGGGCTCTTTGGAAGCTCTAGTCCAGGTTCGAGTCCTGGCTCCTCAGTCGTTGGTTTGCCGTCCGGCGGTGATGCGAACATATGTTCGTGCCACGATATTCGGAACACGAAGCGCGCGTCGCCGTCCACGGATCTTTGAGCGTCGCTCAGACCCGTCGCATGCTCGGACTGTGCGCGACTGGCGGCAACCGGCAAACCCTTCGCATCTGGGTCGAGCGGTGGGGCATCTCGACGGAACACTTCGACTCGCGCGCGGCCCAACGCCGGGGCCTGCTGCACAGGCCACAGCCGCTCGCAGAGATCATGGTCGAAGGCTCCACCTACAGCCGCAACCACCTCAAGAACCGCCTCTACCGCGAAGGTCTGAAGGAGGCACGCTGCGAGCTATGCGGGCAGGACGAGATGTGGAACGACCGGCCGATGGGGCTGATCCTCGATCACATCAACGGCGTTCGAGATGACCACCGCTTGGAGAACCTGCGAATCCTGCAGCGACCAGCTATGTCGCCGTCGGGCGTGCCAATGGCGTCTCGGACAACGCGATCCGCAAGTGGGTGCGCCAGTACGAGCGCGAGCGGGACACGCCTGCCGACCCGGCTCGATAGAACGTCGACTCGGTCAGTCGAAGCGGAAGAATGTCCCGACGGGCTCGAGCTTGTCGGCCTCGATCTTCGGGACGGCGGCGGCGAGCGTGCTTGCGAACGTCTCGCCGCTCGCTCCGATCAGCCGGATCAGCTCCTCGACGGGGGTCGCCTCGGGCTTGACGCCGTTGGCGAAGTCGGTCGCGTAGCCGAGCAGCGCGTACGGGATCTCGGCCTCGCCGGCGAGCACGGTCTCAGGACCCGCGGTCTGGCTGACGACGCTCACGCCGCAGTTCTGCAGCATCCGGATCTCGGTCTTCGTGTTGAACCGCGGTCCGTCGACGTGGCCGTAGCAACCGCCGTCGATCGCATAGTTGCCGGCCTCCGCGGCGCCCGCCAGCAGCGCCTCGCGCAGATGCTGGGAGAACGGGCGCTCGTAGATCCAGTGCCCGCGGCCCTTCTCGCCCGGCTCGGTGAAAAGCGTGCAGATCTCGCCGTTGGGCAGGCGGTTGGTGAGGAAGTGCAGGTCGTCGAAGACGACGAGGCTGCCGAGCGACATGCCCGCGTCCAGCGTGCCGCACACCGTGACGGAGAGGATCGCGTCGGCGCCCTGCTCCTTCAGGGCGGCGATATTCGCCTGATGGGTGACCTGGCTGGAGAGCAACTCGTGGCCGGGCCGATGGCGCGAGACGTGCACCACGTCGACCCCGGCGAAGCGCCCACTGGTGACTGGCGCCGCGCCATAACGCGTCTCGACGAGCTCCGGCTCGTCGTCGGTGTCGATGCCCGGCAGGGCGTAGGTGCCCGAGCCCGTGAGGATCCCGATCTTCATCAGCGCGGGATCGTAACGGGTGGGGAAATCAGCGCTTTGGCACGCGGCCGGCGCCTGCTCCGGGCTCCGTCGCGGGACCGCCGGGGGCGGCGACGCCGAGCACGCGCATCGCCTTCAGGCCGAGCGAGAGCTTCTCGCGACCGTCGGTGGAGCCGACGTCGAGGCCCGACAGCTCGCGCACGCGCTCCAAGCGGTAGCGGATCGTGTGGCGGTGCGTGAATAGCTTCTGCGCGGTACCGGCGACATTGCCGTCGTTGTCGAGAAACGCCTCGACCGTGCGAACGAGCTCGGTCTCGTACTGATCGTCGTAGGCGACGAGCGGTTCGACCGTCTCGGCATAAAAGCGCTGCAATTCGGCCGGATCCTCGCTCATTGCCGACAGCAGAAGGCGATATGCGCCGGTCTGCTCGAAGGCGAGCAGCGGGCGCTCCTCGTCGCCCTCGGCGACGTTCACCGCCAGCAGCGCCTCGTTGGCGGCGCGATGCAGGTCCAGGGGATCGATCGCGACGCGGCTGCGGCCGATCGCGAACGTGTGGCCGGGCAGGCCCGCCTGGAGCTCGCGCAGGACGCCCTCGGCGGCGCGTTTGGCGATGGAGTCGTCGTTGCCGGGCACGAGGACGACGACCTCGGCGGCGGGCGTCTCGCGCTCGGCGTTGGCGGAGATCGATGTCGGGACGACCGCGCGGGCGCCGCGCTCGGCCGTCGCCAGCACGCGGGCACGCCAGCCCTCCTCGGCCGGGACGTGGGCATGCGCGCGGGCGACGACCACACTTCCGCCCTCCGACAGGTCGACGCCGAGATCGATGCCGCGCGAGACGATCTCCTCGCTTTCGAGCAGGTCACGGGTCAGGATCGCGCGCAGGAACGCTGCGTTTGCCTCCTGCGAGGCGCGCGCCGGCGCGCGGACACGCTCGACCTCGGAGGCGACGAGCGTCGTCACGAGGCGCACGAGCGCCGGCCCGGGTTCGGCGCGTGCGCGCATGCGCAGCTGCCCGACCGGCGCATCGGCGACGCGCAGGTCGATCGTCACGACGCCGGCGGCACCGTCGAGCAGCGAGCGCTCGTCGGCCGGGGAGCGCGCGGCGACCGCAAGAACGGAGCCCGTGCGGTCGAGCAGCACAAGGCTCGCCTCGAGCGCGCGCGCCGCGGCGCGAACGACATCGGGCAGTCCGGCGCCGGACTCGACCGCTTCCGTGATCGCATCGAGTGCAGCAAGGTCGAGACCCATCGACCGTTCGGCGGAGGTCGCCATCACCTACAGGCTACGCCGCGATTCGATCCCAGTAGTACGCGATGGCGGCGCCGCCTGCCGCGCCGATGAGCACAAGGGCCGCGAGGACGTACAAGCTGAGGAACGCAGCCGCGGCCCGCTCCCATGTCTTGCTGTATGCATTCCAGGCCGGCCACGCGATAAACCAAACGAAGGCCAGCAGCGCCAGCATGCCACACGTGCCGGCGATGAGGATCGTTGCTTCGGCGTTCGACATGGCACCGGATTGTTGCGTAATTTCAGGACGAGAAGCGTGCGCGAAACGTCCGCGTCACCATCAACGCACCTAAAATGGGCCCGCCGGACGCGCCAGCACGGGCGCCGGGATGCGCCCGTCGGCGGCGATCGACTCGCAGACTCGCGCCGCGCGCTCGGCATGACCGGACTCCGCGAAGACACCCAGCACCGTCGGTCCCGAGCCGGACACCATCGCGTGGTCGGCGCCTGCGGCCAGCACCGCCTCGAGCGATCCGTCGATCCGCGGGCACAGCGAGCGGGCTGCGTCCTGTAGATCGTTGTGGAGGCGTTCGAGGATCGTCTCGGACGACAGCGCAGCCTGCATGCGCGTCAGCGCGCGGGCCAGGTCCAGCGTCTCACGGGGCAGCCCCAGCCGGTCGGCCTCGGCGTAGACGTCGGCCGTTGAGAGCCTGGCGTCGATCGGCATGACGACGACGCTGTAGGGCAGGCTCACGTTCAAGGGCCGTAAGCGGCTGCCCTCACCCGTCGCCAGCACGAGGCCGCCGCGGATCTGACTCGCGACATCGGATCCGAGCGTCCCGGCGATGTCCTCGAGCAACCGGCGGTTGCCGAGCCCAGAGGCTTCGCAGGCGAGCCGCAGCGCCGCAGCGGCATCCGCGGAGCCGCCGCCCATGCCACCTGCAACCGGGATGCGCTTGTCGATCTCCAGCCGCACGGGCGGGCCGTCCCAACCGGTCGCCTGGCGAAAGGCGTCCAGGGCGGCGGCGGCGAGGTTCGGGCCCTCGACGCCCGGGCAGATGACCTCGTCGAGCACAACGCCGGGCGGGTCGGTCTGCATCCGCACGTCGTCAAACAGCGTCAGCGAGTCCATCAGCGTCACGACCTCGTGGCGGCCGTCGCCGCGCACCGGGCCGACGAACAGGCACAGGTTGATCTTGGCCCGGGCCTCGGTCGTCAGGACGTTCATCTGCGCAGAGTTTGGTACATCTCGGCGAAGTCCTGCGGTGAGAGGCGCTCTGCGCGCACGTCGAGCGGATGTCCGAGGATTGTCAGGGCGGTCCGTGCGCGCTCGCGGATGTCCGTCTCCGCACCGGGAGCGAGCCCGAGCGATCCGGCCAGTGCTTTGCGACGGTGGGCGAACCCAGCGTTGACGAGGTCGCGCAGTCCCGGCTCAGGCGCGGGACCGGTGCGCTGGAGCCCGAGGAGTACCGAGTCGACGTTCGGGACCGGCGTGAACACAGTGCGCGAGACACCGCGCAGCACCTGGACGTCGCACGCCAGCTGCGCGAGCACCGACGGAACGCCGTAGGCGCTTGTCCCCGGCGCGGCGGCAAACCGCTCGCCGACCTCCTTCTGGACCATCCCGACCCAGCGCACCACGTGCTCGAGCTCCTCGATCGTGCGCAGGATCGCCCCGGCGGCGATGCCGTAGGGCAGGTTGGCGACGACCTTCGTCGGCGCGGGGTCAAGCGCGCGCAGGTCGAGCTTCATCGCGTCGCCGAAATGCAGCGTGACGTTGTCGAAGGGGTCGACCGCGTCGCGCAGCGCAAGCTCGAGGGCGCGATCGAGCTCGACGACATGCACGTGCGCGACGCGCTGCGCCAGGTACTCCGACAGCACGCCGAGGCCGCCACCGATCTCCAGCACAACGTCGTCGGCCTGCAGCCGCGCCTCACGCTCGATGACGCCCAGGATGTTCGAGTCGATGAGGAAGTTCTGGCCGAGATCACGCTTGGGCCGTATGCCGAACTCGCGCATCCGGCGCAGGCTCGGCTGGCTGGGCAGGCTCGGCTCGCTCGGGCCGACGACGTTCACCACTGGAAGACAGCGGCAGCGTTGCGCTCGACGAGCTGCTCGAGCTGCTCGTATTCCATCCCGCGCTGCTCGGCGACGAAGCGCGCGGTGTGCGTCACGAACGCGGGCTGGTTTCGCTCCTTGCGCACCGCCTGCGGGGTCAGGTAGGGCGCATCCGTCTCGACGAGCAGGCGCTCGGCCGGGACCCGCGCTGCTGCGGCGGCGAGGTCCTGCGCCTTGGGGTACGTGACGTTTCCGGCGAACGAGATCCACCAGCCCGCCTGCACGCACTCATCGAGGCGCGCGGACATCGAGAAGCAATGCAGGATCACTTCGACGCCGCCGGCCTGATCGCGAAGCATGGTGATCGTGTCGTCGTCCGCGGCGCGCGTGTGGATGACCAGCGGCTTGCCGGTCGCGCGGGCGAGCTCGATCTGCGCGACGAACGCGCGCTCCTGATCGGCGCGCGGCGCGTAGTCGCGGAAGTAGTCCAGGCCGGTCTCGCCGATCGCCACGCAGCGCGGGTGGTCCGCCAGCGCCTGCAGCTCGGCGAGGTGCCCGTCGTCGAAGCCCGTCGCCTCGTTGGGGTGATGGCCGATCGCCGCGAACACCTGCGGGAAGCGCTCCGCTGTCGCAAGGGCAACTCGACAGGAGGCTCCGTTCGTGCCGACCGTCAGCATCCGCGTGACGCCGGCGTCGACCGCCGCCGCCACGAGATCGGCGTCGTCGGGCTTGCAGACGTGCAGGTGCGTGTGGCTGTCGATCATCGACTACCGCGGCTTGGGAAACAGCGGCGCGAGCTTCTCGATCGCCCCGAGCCGGCCCGCCTGCACCCGTGCGCAGTCGAGGTCGACATCCGGCGAGCCCAGCGCGTCGAGCAGCTTGCCCGTGCTCTCGGGCAGCCACGGATGCAGCACGACGGCGACCACGCGCAACCCCTCCATCAGCGATGCGAGCACCGTGTCGAGCTCGCCGGCGCGATCGGGATCCTTCGCCAGGGTCCAGGGCGCCCGTTCCTCGACGTAGCGGTTCAGGCGGCGCACGCGCAGCCAGACCGCATCGCCGGCGGCGCTCAGATCGACGCGGTCCAGGTGCTCGCGGACCTCGCCGCTGAGCGCGTCGATCCCTGCCGCCAGCTCGGGATCGAGCTCCGCATCCGGGACGGTGCCGCCGCGGTAGCGGTCGACCATCGCGATCGTGCGGCTCGCGAGGTTGCCGAAGTCGTTGGCGAGCTCGGACTCGTAGCGCGCGCGGAAGCCGGCCTCGGAGACAGCGCCGTCGTGGCCGAAGGAGACCTCGCGCATGAGGTAGAAGCGCAATGCGTCGGTCCCGTACTCGTCCATGATCTTGAACGGGTCGATGGCGTTGCCCGCCGACTTGCCCATCTTGTCCTTGCCGATCAGCAGAAACCCGTGGACGAAGACGTGCTCGGGCAGCGGAAGCTCGGCCGCCATCAGCATCGCCGGCCAGAACACCGTGTGGAACTTCAGGATGTCCTTGCCGATGAGGTGAAGCTGCGTCGGCCAGAAACGCTCGGTCAGATCCTCGCCCGGCTTGGCGTAGGACAGCGCCGTGTAGTAGTTCAGCAGCGCGTCGAACCAGACGTAGAAGACGTGGTCGGCGTTCCACGGCACGGGCACGCCCCAGCTGAACGTCGAACGGCTCAGCGACACGTCCTGCAGGCCCGACTCGATGAACGAGCGCGCCTCGTTGTAATGATGGCGCGGCATGACGAAGTCCGGTTGCTCGTCGAGCAACTCGAGCAGGTCCTCCTGGAACGCCGACAGGCGGAAGAAGTAGTTGTCCTCCTTCTCGCGCGTGAGCGCCGTCCTGTGGATCGGGCAGCGGTTGTCGTCACCGGCCTCGGCGTCGGTCTTGAAGTCCGCGCAACGGGGGCAGTACCAGCCCTCGTAGACGCCTTCGTAGACATGCCCGTTGTCGCGAATGCGCGCGAGCACCTCCTGCACCTTGGCCTTGTGCTCGGAGTCTGTCGTGCGGATGAAGAAATCGTTGGAGACGTTCAGCCGCGGCATGAGGTCGATGAAGCGTGGCGCGTTGCGATCGACGAGCTCCTGCGGCGTCACGCCCTCGCGCTCGGCGGCCAGCGCCACCGGCTCGCCGTGCTCGTCGGTGCCCGTCAGAAAGAAGACGTCCTCCCCGCGCTGGCGCATGTGACGCGCGATGACGTCGGCGGCGATCGTCGAATACGCGTGGCCCAGATGGGGCGCCGCGTTGACGTAATAGATCGGCGTGGTCACGTAGAAGGGCATCGATCCCGGAGGCTAGTGGGCGCAGCCGGAAAGTTGTGCGAGGTTTTCCGGGATGCCCGGCCGTGATCTGACGGGTCGACGGTGCCCGCCTTCGTGCTGGTGGCACGGGGGTGGGCGCCGGCGCCCGTCGGGCACGGATCGGGCGCCCGGAAAACCCGCAGAACTTCCGGCCGTGCCCACCAGTCGGTGGGCCGCTCGTGACGCCGGTCCGCCCGCCACACGGCGGCGCCGCCGCGGCGACCGGATCGACTCCCCGCTCATGCCAACGCCTGCGCCACCGGCATCGCGAGGTGTCGCCGCCGTTTGCGGGTGCGCACTGCCCCGCCGACGGGCAGCCCGAGGCTCAGAAGCACGAGGCCCAGCCAGACCGGCCACGGCAGCCGTGCGGCGTCCGTCGACGGTGGATGGTCGAGAGCTGAGATCGCCCGCGGCGTCCAGGCCGGGGCCACGAACGGGACCACTTCACGCGGCCGACCGGCCGGCGCCGGTCCGAGCGGCAGCGGGGTTCGCGCGACCGGCGGCGGCAACGCCCGCGGTGACGCGGCCAGCAGCGAGAGCGGATCCACGTACGTGCCACTGGCTCGATCGCGCGCGCCCAGATGGACATGCGGGCGCGGGCGGGCACTGCCGACCGTCCCCACGGTGGCGCCCGGCACGACGACCTGGCCGCGGCTCACCGTCACCGCGCCGAGCTGCTGGTACGTGGAGACAAGCCGCCCGCAGCGAACGCTGACGGTCAGACCACCGCGCGGCACCCGCCCCGCGAAGCTCACGCGCCCGCCGCAGACCGACCTGACGCTCGCTCCCACCGGCGCCGCGAGATCGACGCCCCGGTGCTGCCCGGCGGCAAAGCGGTCGCCTCCGACGCTGAACACCCGCAGCACAGGCCCGTCGACAGGCCGCTCCCATCCGCCCGCCACCGCGCGGCCCGGAAGCACGAGGACCACCACGACGACCGCGAGAACGAGCAGAAGCCAACGCATCGCCGGCGACGCTACGGCGTGTCCACACAAGCGCGACCATCTGCGCGTCTTTCGTGACACGAACGCGCGTGCTTGTTCACACACCGCGCCGCGGGAACCCGTCCTACACCTCGCGCACGATCTCCTGGAACTCCTTGCGGTTCGCCCGCGCCGCCCACTGGTCCGCCGTCCACGACGCCGGATCGCGCCGCGGCTTCGCCGGATGACCGAAGGTCAGCACCGTCGCGACGCTCTCGTCCTCGTCGTGACCCAGAGCAGCAGCCAGGCGCTCCCCGTCCGCGATGCCGTTCGGGCAGGAGCCGATCCCGTCGTTTGAGGCCGCGAGCATCATGTTCTGCGCCGCCCGCCCGGCGTCGAACGCCGTCGGTCCCTTGCGACCCACCACCACGGCGACCACGAACGCCGCGCCGCGCACGTTGTCGCCGTTGTACACGCACGCCGCCACCTCCTCGTGCACAACGGGGTCGCGCACCACCACGAAGCGCCGCCCCTGACGGTTCTTCGACGAGCCGGCGACCCGGCCCGCGTCGAGGATCCGCCGCTCGGCATCGGGCTCCAGCGGACGGTCTGCGTACTCGCGGACCTCGCGCTTGCTGACAACGGCCAGATACGTGTCCACCCCCGACAGCCTAGTGGTGTCGTGAGGCGGAAGTCCGCCGTGCGAACTTCTGACTTACGACACTCAGACCCGCGGTCGCTCGTCCATCCGTTCGATCCAAGCCGTCAGCCGCGGGTGGTTGCCGAGCTGCTGGTAGCCGTCGAGCACGCGATGAAACAGCTCGTCGTCGGCGGGCTCGCGCCACAGCCCGTATCTCAGAAACGGGTAGGCCGCGCAGTCGGCGGCGGAGAACTCGGTGCCGAACAGGTATGGGTTGACCACGAGCATCTGCTCGAAGTGATCGAGCGCGGTCGCCATCTGCGCCGACAGCTCCTCGATGCGCGCGACGTCCGGCTGCTCGCGTGCGATCTCGGCTTCGATCGCGTTCGGCGCGACCTTCCAGACGTCGTTGAACCAGTCGATGAAGTGGATCATCCGCGCGCGGCCCGCCGCGTCGGCGGGATACAGCGGCGGCGACGGATGCAACTCCTCCAAGACGCGCACGATCTGCATCGAGTCGAACACCACGGCCCCGTCCTCCAACTCCACGACCGGCACGAGCGACTGGCCCGACACGCGCTCCACCGGCGAGCGATCGCTGTACTCGATCCAGACGGACTCCACCTCGAGCCCCTTGTGCGCAAGCGCCAGCGCAACCCGTTCGACGTTCGTCGAGAACCTCGCCCGGTACAGGCGGATCACGCAGCCGGCTCCTCCCCATCCTCGGTCAGCGCGCGGTACAGCGCGTTGGCCTTCACGCCGGTCAGCGAGGCGACGACCGAGCTCGCCGCGCGCGGCTTGGCGCCGGCCGCGACGAGCTTGCGCAGCGCCGCCAGTGCCGGAGCGAGCGCCGGCACTCCGGCGGGCGCGCCGCCGATCACGAGCACGACCTCGCCGCGCGGAGGTTCGGCCGCGTAGCGCGCCGCGAGCTCGCCGGCTGCGCCGCGCACGACCTCCTCGTGGATCTTCGTCAGCTCCCTGCAGACCGCGACGGGCCGCTCGGGATCGAGCGCTGCGAGCACGGCGAGCGACGCCCCCACCCGGTTGGGGGACTCGAAGGCCACGATCGTCTCGGGCGCGCGCAGCAGCGTCGTGAGCTCGCCGCGCTTGCGCGGCAGGTAGCCGACGAAGCGCCAGACATCGGCCGGCAGCGCGCTCGCGACGAGCGCTGAGACCGCCGCGCTCGGTCCCGGCAGCACCTCGACTGCCAGGCCGGCACCAACGCACGCACGCACCAGCACGAAACCGGGATCGCTCACCAGCGGCGTGCCGGCGTCAGAGACCAACGCGACGACGTCGCCCTTCTGCATCCGCTCGACGAGCGCGGTTGCCCGGGAGCGCTCGTTGTGCTCGTGGTAGCTGACGAGCTTCGCCGAGACGCCGTAGCGCTCGAGCAGCACGCGCGTGCGGCGCGTGTCCTCGCAGGCGACGACATCGGCTTCGCGCAGCGCGCTGAGCACGCGCAGGGTCACGTCCTCGAGGTTGCCGATCGGGGTGGGACAGACGATGAGGCGGCCGGGGTTCACAGGGAGATCACAGCAGAACGATCACGGCAGGGTGCCGAGCCCGTCGAGCGCGAGCGCTGCCGCCCCGAGCATCCCCGACTCGGCGCCGAAGCGCGCGGGCACGATCCGCGCGTGCTCCCTGGAGGGCGACAGCGCGCGCTCCATGACGACCTCGCGCGCGGGCTCGAGCAGAAGCTCGCCCGCTGCGATGACACCGCCGCCGACGACGACGACCTCGGGGTTGAGCATGTTCACGAGGTTGGCGATGCCGACCCCGAGCCAGCGCCCGATCGCCGCGACGGCGTCGATCGCGGCGGCGTCGCCGTCGTGCGCGAGCTCGGTGACGAGCGGGCCGCTGATCTCGCGCCCGCCGGCCAGCGCCTCGCCGAGCGCCGAGCGCGGGCGCTCGGCGGCGATCCGCTGCCCCTCGCGGGCCAGCGCGCCGCCGGAGACGAACGCCTCCAGGCAGCCGCGATTAGGGCAGTTGCCGTTGCAGCGCGGCCCGTCCGCCTGGACGACCATGTGGCCGAGTTCGGCCCCGGCGCCCTGGCTGCCACGCTGCAGCTCGCCGCCGACCACGAGGCCCCCCCCGATGCCGGTGCCGATCGTCATGAGCACGGCGTCGCGGGTCCCGCGGGCGGCGCCGAAGCGCCACTCGGCGAGCATCGCGGCGTTCGCGTCGTTGTCGACGAAGACCGGCAGCCCGATCTGTTCGGCGGCGAGATCGCGGAACGGCACGCCCGCCAGCGGCAGGTGCGTCGACATCACTGCGATCCCCCGCTGCTGGTCGATGAGGCACGGGATCCCGATGCCGACGGCCTCCACGTAGCCCGACGCGCCCTCGATCGCATCGCGCACCTCGCCGACCGCGGAGACCACCCGCCCGATCACCGCATGATGGTCCTGGGCGCGCGCCGGGCGCGTCGCACGGTGGTGGACGTTCAACTCCCGATCGACCGCGCCGGCCAGGAGCTTCGTGCCACCGAGGTCGACCCCGATCACACAGCCGGTCGACACGATCGGCCACCATACAGGGCTTGATGGCGCCACCCGAGGACCCCGAGGAGCCCGAGGAGCGGCCTGAATACCGCGTCTACCGCTCGCGCAAGCAGCTCTTCCCGCGCCGCGGTGGCAGCGATCGCGACGAGTTTCGGCGCCTGCGCAGCGACAGCGCGCAGCCGCCTCCGAGCGAACCCGACCGCCGCCGCAGCCTCCCCGCGCTTGCGCTCCGCCGCCGGCGCGGCGGCCCGCGTAAGCCCATCAGCGGCTGGCGGATCGTGCGGTGGGTGCTGCTCGCGGTCATCGCGTGGACCGCGCTCTCGGTCCTCGTCTTCCTCGTCAGCGCGCAGATTCAGCAGGGCAAGGTCTCCGACGCCAACGAGCATCTCGGCGGCGCCGGTTACCCGCTGACGTCGCCGAACAACATCCTCGTCCTGGGCTCCGACGTCCGCACCGCGCAGACGGCAGAGCCGGGCGCCCAGACGACCGGCAACGGCCGATCCGATTCGATCCTCCTGCTGCGCGTCGGCGGCGGCGCGAACAGCCGCATGTCGATCGCGCGCGACACAGTCGTCGACATCCCGGGCGCAGGGCGCCAGAAGATCAACGCCGCCTACGCGATCGGCGGCACGTCGCTCGCCGTGCAGACCGTCGAGCGCTTCACCGGCATCGACATCCACCACGTGATGATCGTGAGCTTTGAGGACTTCCCACAGCTCATCGACGCGATGGGCGGCATCACGTACCGCGGTGGCTGCGTCGTGTCGAGGATCAACGGCGGCTACAGCAACGGCGGCGTCACGCTGCGCCTGAAGGCCGGCAAGACGCACATCGACGGCAAGCAGGCGCTGGCCCTCGCCCGCACGCGAAAGAACGCCTGCAACCCCGACGAGGACGACCTGACGCGTGCTCGCCGCCAGCAGAAGATCGTCGGTGCGATGAAGCGCCGGCTGCTGTCGCCGATGGCGTTCGTGCGCTTGCCGCTCGTCTCCTGGAACGTCCCCAAGGCAATGCGCTCGGACATGAGCGGGCCGACGCTGCTCGGCGTCTTCGGTGCGCTGGCGTTCGCCGGCACGCCGCAGACCGCGGTGCTGGGATCGCTCTCGGGGCAGGTCCCGGAGAGCGTCAAGCAGCAGAAGGTGCGCCGCTTCCTGGCCGGCTGAGAGGCCGCCCCGCGGCGGTCAGCTCTTGGCGGGCTTGGGCTTCGGCGTCGTGCTCGTCGACGAGCTCTTCGCGTCGGCCTTCGCCGCCTCGAGCTTCTTCACCGCGCCGGAATCCGAGGCCGCATTGGACGCCGTTTCGCTCTTCGCGGCGTCGTCGCTCTTCTTCTCCGACGCCTTGGTCTCCGCGTTCTCGCGTGCGCGCTTCTTCGTCCCGTAGTCGGTGTTGTAGAAGCCCTTGCCCTTGAAGTGCACCGCGATCGGATGAAAGATGCGCTGCAGCGGCACTCCGGTTTCGGGATCTTCCGCCAACGGAGGGTCGGTCATCTTCTGCATGACCTCAAGGACTGTTCCGTCTGGACGGCGGTACTCGTAGAAGGGCACGTGCGGGCCATTATCTAGCATGGCGCGCGGATGCCCGAGCCGACGACCCCTCCCGCCGACGCGGCGACCATGGACAAGATCGTCGCGCTCTGCAAGCGCCGCGGCTTCATCTTCCCCTCCTCTGAGATCTACGGCGGCATCGGCTCGACGTACGACTACGGCCATTACGGCGTCCTGCTGAAGACGAACGTCAAGAACGAATGGTGGCGCGCGATGCTTCAGGAGCGCGACGACATCGTCGCCCTCGACAGCGCGATCCTGCAGCACCCGCGCACCTGGGAGGCCAGCGGCCACCTCGCCGGCTTCACCGACCCGATGGTCGACTGCCGCACCTGCGGCCAGCGCTTCCGCGCCGACCACCTGACCGACCTGCAGTGCCCGCAGAAGCCGTCCAAGCCGCCCGGCGACGGCCCGAACTGCGACCTCACCGAGGCGCGCGATTTCAACCTCATGTTCGAGACGACGATGGGTCCGGTAAAGGACTCCGGCGCGACCGTCTACCTGCGCCCCGAGACCGCGCAGGGCATCTTCCTGAACTTCAAGAACGTGCTGCAGTTCAGCCGCAAGAAGCCGCCGTTCGGCATCGCCCAGGTCGGCAAGTCCTTCCGCAACGAGATCACGCCGGGCAATTTCGTCTTCCGCACCCGCGAGTTCGAGCAGATGGAGATGGAGTTCTTCGTCCCGCCCGACGAGGCGCCCCAGTGGTACGACTTCTGGAGGCAGGCGCGCTACGACTGGTACGTCGATTTGGGCCTCCGCGATGACCACCTGCGCCTGCGCGAGCACGACCCCGACGAGCTGTCGCACTACTCCAGCGGCACGGCCGACGTCGAGTACTACTTCCCGATCGGATGGTCCGAGCTCGAAGGCATCGCCAACCGCGGCAATTTCGACCTCACCCAGCACACCGAGTTCTCCGGCCAGAAGCTCGAGTACTTCGACGGCCAGACCGGCGAGCGCTACGTCCCGCACGTCATCGAGCCCGCCGCCGGCGCCGACCGCGCGACGCTCGCCTTCCTCGTCGACGCCTACGACGAGGACGAGATCGGCGGCGAGCAGCGCACCGTGCTGCGGATCCACCCGCGGCTGGCTCCGGTGAAGGTCGCGATCCTGCCGCACATGCGCAAGGACGGCCTGCCGGACGTCGCGCGCGAGGTCTACACCGCGCTGCGCGGGCGGATGCAGAGCGAGTACGACGAGGGCGGCGCGATCGGCAAGCGCTACCGCCGCCAGGACGAGATCGGCACGCCGTACTGCGTGACGATCGACCACCAGACGCTCGAGGACCGCACGGTCACCGTGCGCGAGCGCGACTCGCTCGCACAGGACCGCGTCGCTGTCGACGACCTGCCCGACGAGCTCGCCTCGCGCCTCGCGGCGCCGTGGCGCTCGCCGAAGCCCTGACTCGGAGGTCGTGCGCGCCGCGTCGCGCTTGTGACCGGCGTCGATGGAGGAGGGTGGCCGGGCGGTCGTGGCGAGAAGGGGGTCTTGCGGAAAACCGGACTATGCGTCGCATAAGTCGCAAGACCCCCTGGCCCGCTCGTTACGGAAGCCCTGCGGGTCCCGAGCCACGGAGGTGTGACGAATCATCGTCGGTAGCCGACGGGCATTCGACCCACCCCCGTCCACGTAGTACCTACACAACCGAGGCCGACATTCGGCGGTACGAGCCTGGCTCGCTACCGATACCCGGTCGGATCCGGCGGCTGCCCCGGGTCCTGGACCTCGACCATGTAGCGCCAGCAGTCCGGCTGCGACCCGTCGAGGTCGGTGAAGCCGTACTCGCGAGCAAGGCCGCCCGAGGAGAACGAGCCGCCGTTGCGGCGGTGGACGTCAGGGTCCGCCGCCAGCGCGGCCACCGCACGCCCGACGAAGCGCGGGGTCTCGGAGATCGCCACGAAATGCGGGCTGCCGACCGTCGCCTCGCGCCAGCTGGCCTCGGTGACCCCGTAGATGTCGAGCATCATCTCCGAGCGCATCCAGCCCGGCGTCAGCGCGACCGCGGTGCAACCGTGCGCGGCGAGCTCCTGGCTCTGCGAAAAGGCGAGCCGCAGCACCGCGCTCTTCGCGAGGTCGTAGAACGCCGACAGCCGGTAGTTCCGCGCGTTGTACTCGCGCGTGCCGTCGGTCATCTCGACGACAAGCCCGCCCGGCCGGCGGATCAGCAGCGGCAGCGCGAAATGGCTCGTGACGAGGTGCGTGTCGATCGCCAGGCGCAGCATCCGCAGGCCGTCTTCGAGGTCGTGCTCCCACACAGGCTTGTGCCATCCGACGAGCTTCTCGCCGCCCCAGATGTCGTTGACGAGCACGTCGAGGCGGTTCTGCTCGGCGTCGATCCGCGCGACGAGCGCCGCGACCTGCTCCGGCTGGAGGTGGTCGACCTCGACCGCGATCCCGCTGCCTCCCGCGGCGTCGACGAGCTCCGCCGTCTCCTCGATCGTCTCCGGGCGGTCGTACTCCGAGCGCCGTTCACGGGTCGTGCGGCCGGTGCAGTACACCGTGGCCCCCGCCTCGCCGAGCGCGACCGCGATCCCGCGACCGGCGCCACGCGTGGCGCCTGCGACGAGCGCGACCTTGTCCGTCAGCGGCGCCATCAGGCCTGCCCCGGCTGCGCGAGCGGAGCGGCAGGGGTCGGTGCAGGCGTGGGCGGCGCCGCGATGCCGCGCGGCGGCGAGCGCACCACGAGCACCGCGAGCAGAACGAGCGCGCCGCCGGCGAGCTGCACCGGACCAAGCGATTCGCCGAAGACGACGAACGCCAGGGCGACGGTGACCACCGGCTCGATCGTCGAAAGGATCGACGCGGCGGTCGGGCCGACCCGGCGCAGGCCGGCGAAGAACAGGCCGATCGCTCCGACCGTCGAGACGATCGCGACCCCCGCCAGCCAGACGAAGCCGAGCGCGCTGACATCGCCCGGGTGAAGATCGCCCTGGGCGGCGGCGGCGAGCGTCAGCGTGACCGCCGCGCCGCTGCAGACGAGCGTGCCCAGAGCCAGCGGCCCGATCCGCCCCGTCACGCCTTCCGAGGTCAGGATGTAGGCGCTGTAGACCACCGCCGCCGCCAGCGCGAGCGCCGCTCCGACGGGGTCGAGGGTCCCGGCGGCGGCGCCCGCGAGGACGAGGACGAGCCCGGCCGACGCGAGCCCCAGGGCGCCCGCGGTTCGCCGGCTCCCGCGTTCGCGACCGAGCACGATCGCGGCGACGGCGACGATCGCCGGGAACGTGTAGAGGACCAGAGAGAGCAGTGAGACGTCGAGGCGCTCCAGGGCCGCGAAGTAGGCGCCCGCCTGGGCGCTGTAGCCGATCGCACCGAGCGCAACGGCGATGAGGATGTCGCGGCGCGGCAGCACGCGCAGGCCATCGACGCCGCCGGTGCAGACGAGCAGCAGCCAGAACAGCGCTGCCGCGAGCACGAAGCGCACGGACAACAGCGTCCCGACCGTCACGCCCTCCTCGTAGGCGAGCTTGCCGAAGATCCCCATCGCGCCGAACGCGGCTGCAGAGGCGAGGCAGAGGAGGGCGCCGCGGGATGGCATGAGCGGATATTGGGCCACAGACTGTTCAGGTACCACCTTGATTTCTATTCCTGATTCGGTAGCGTCGCTAATGGGATGCTGGACCTGCACCGTCTGCGCCTGCTGCATGAGCTGCACGCGCGCGGCACGATCGCCGCGGTCGCCGACGCGCTGAGATACACGCCGTCGGCCGTCTCCCAGCAGCTCGCGGTGCTCGAGCGCGAAGCGGGCGTGGCGCTGCTCGAGCGTGCCGGCCGCGGCGTCCGGCTGACCGACGCCGCGCTCGTCCTCGTCGGCCACGCGGAGGCGCTGCTCGAACGCGCCGCCCGCGCCGAGGCCGAGCTCGCGGCGGCGGCCGGCGCCGTTGCGGGGCGCGGCCGGATCGCCTGCTTCCAATCCGTTGCCCTGCGGCTCGCGGTTCCCGCCATGCAGGCGCTCGCGCGCGACGCGCCGGGCCTGCGCTGCGAGCTCGTCGAGGCCGAGCCCGAGCAGGCGCTGCCGGCGCTCGCGCTCGGCGACGTCGACCTTGTGCTGGCCGACGAGTGGCACCAACCGCACGCGCGCCCGCCCGGCGTCAGCCGGCTCGACCTGCACCGCGAGCCGGTCAACATCGTCCTGCCGGCCGGCCACCCCGCCGCGCGGCGCCACCGTCGCGCCGTGCCGCTGGCCGAGCTCGCCGGCGAGGCCTGGACGACCGGCCATCACCAGACGCCGTGGGAGGAGATGATCAACCGCACCTGCCGCGAGCTCGGCGGCTTCGATCCGGACATCCGCCACCGGACCAACGACAGCGTCGCCAGCCTCTCCGTTGTCGCGCACGGCCTCGCGGTCACGCTCCTGCCGCAGCTCGTCGCCCCCGAGACGCATCCCGGCGTCGTCGTGCGAGCGATCGCCGACGGCGCCGTGCAGCGGACGATCTTCGCCGCGACCCGCACGACCGATACGGCGCGGCCTTCGGTTCAGGCGCTGCTGGCAGCGGTGCACAGCGCCGCGGCACGGCTCGGCTGGCCGATGCCGGTTCTCGCCGGCGCGGGCGTTTGAGGGCAGCCGATACGCCGGGGCCGCGCCCTGCGATACGGTCCTGGCCAGCCAGCCAGTCTTGTGTCGGAGAAGACGAGGAGTGCGCCGATGGCCGTGACCGTTCCCCCCGCGACAGATCAGATCGACTACGCCGATCTGTACGCCCGCTGGGAGCGCGGCAACTGGTCGGCCACCGACATCGACTTCACGCAGGACCGCATCGACTGGAACGAGAAGTTCACGCCAGAGATGCGCCGCGGCGCGCTGTGGCTCTACACCCTCTTCTTTCACGGCGAGGACTCGGTCGCCGACAGCCTTTCGCCGTACATCGAGGCCGCGCCCCTGGAGGAGCAGAAGTACTTCCTCGCCACCCAGCAGGTCGACGAGGCGCGCCACGCGGTCTTCTTTCACCGCTTCATGCACGAGGTCGTGGGCGTCGGCGACGGGTCGCTTGGCGACGGACTGCGTTCGACGGAGAGTGAGCTGAACTGGGGCCATCGCAAGACCTTCGGGCGCCTGGATCGGATGGCCGACGAGCTGCGCTGCGACCACTCGCCGCGGATGCTCGCCAAGGCGATCACGATGTACCACATCGTCGTCGAGGGGACGCTCGCACAGCCCGGCCAGCACATCATCGAATCGTCGCTGGAGCGCCTGGACCTGCTGCCCGGCTTTCGCGAGGGGATGCGCAACGTCGCGATCGACGAGCAGCGCCACATCGCCTTCGGCGTCAAGCTCCTCGCCGACCTGTATCGCGCCAACCCGCAGGAGACGCAGGACGCGATCGTCGACCTCATCCGCGAGGTCATGCAGTACACGCTCAGCGTGCCGATCCCGCCGAACTGGGACGAGACCTACACGACGTGCTTCGGTTACACGCTGGAGGATCTCTACGAGGAGGGCGCGCGCGCCAACGAGGCGCGGCTGCGGGCGATCGGGCTGCCGCTCGACGACATCGCCCACTTCCCCTTCCCGATGGACGTGACGCCGCGCGAGCGTGGCCGCCGCGCGCTCGCGCTGCTGCGCGCGGGGCTGCTCGGCGAGCGCAACGGGCCGATCGGCCGCGATCCCGACACGGTGCGGGTCTTCTTCGACCTGCTGGCGCGCAACGTGCGCGGGCGCGAGGTCGCGCACGGCACGACGATCCAGTGGGAGTTTCCGGACATGGAGCCGTGGTACCTGCTGCTCGAGGGCGACCACAAGACCGCCCACCAGGGCCGCGTCGCGAAGCCGACCGTGCGGCTCAGGCTGCGCTACGACGACTTCGGCGAGCTCGTTTCCGAGCGGGCGCAACCGCACTGGCTCGTGGTGCGCGGGCGCATGCGCCCGTGGGGCGATCCGCGCGTGCTGCTGAAGCTCCAGCGGCTATTTCACTGACCGCGCGGGTAATGTCTGCGCGCAGATGCTGCGCCAAGGCCCCATCTCCCGCTTCCTGCACGGCGCGATTGAGTACGTCGCCGCCGTGCTGCTGATCGCCGCGCCGTTTCTCTTCGACTTCCAGTCCAGCGCCGCGGTCGCGCTGTCGGTCGTGGCGGGCGTCGTCGTGCTCGCGGTCGCCGCGAGCACCGACGGTCCGACGTCGCTGATCAACTCGATCCCGGTACCGGCCCATCTGCTGCTGGACTTCGCGCTCGCCGGTGTGCTGATCGCGGCGCCGTTTCTCTTCGGCTTCAGCGACGAGAGCGCGCCGACGGCGTTCTTCATCATTCTCGGCGTGCTGCACCTGCTCGTGACGATCGGCACCCGCTTCAAGCCCGCGCGCGAGCAGGCCGCGCCGGCCGAGGCGAGCGACATCGCCGACGAGATGTTCCGTTAGCACAGGTAGGCACGCCGCGGCGCCAGCTCGGGCTGAACGCCACGAGGATCGACTACATTCCGCGTCGATGAAACATGTCGACATCGCGTCGCGCTTCGGCGACGTCACACTCCGCATCACACCGGTTCCGCACCCGTGGGACACCGCGCAGGTCGCCTACGACGTCCAGCTGACCGGCGTCATCATGGACGCCTCCTCCGTCTACTGGGAGGACGACGACGCGCCGCAGACGCTGATCGAGTTCGCTCGCGGGCTCGCCGACGACCACAAGGGCTTCGACGGCGAGCGCACCTGGGAGTCGGCCGGCGGCGCGCTGAAGATCCGCGCCGACCACGACCAGATCAACGCGACCCGGCTCTACGTCACGCTGACCGGCGGACCCGTGCCGCCGTGGAGCGCCTACGCCGAGCTGCATGTCGATCCCTACCGCTTCGACCGCGTCGCGATCAACCTCGAGCTGTTCAACAAGGAACTGCTCGCCGGTGAGGTCGAGGACCCGGCCGCCGAGCCGCCGCGGATCGACCCGCGCGAGCGCGCGCGGGGTCCGATCAAGCGGATCGGCACTCCCGACCAGCAGGCCTACTGATATGGAGTTCGGTCGGCGGTAGGTGTCGTTCGTCGGTGCATCAGCACCTATTCACATGACAGCCAGACACGTTCGGTGACGCCGCGCGGACGCGGCTGAGAGGACGCGCCGTCAGCGGCGGCGCGTCCTCCAGATTGTGCCGCGTGCGGGTGCTACGCCTTCGCGAGGTTCGTCGTGAACTGCTTGACGAGCGTCTGCAGGACGGCCTCGACGGTGCCCTCGCCCATCGACGCGGCCTTGCCGGTGACGTTTGCGGTCGCGTCGACCGTACCGCCGTCGCCGCCGATCTGGATCGTGACTCTGCCGTCGGCGTTGCTCTGCCCGCCGGCTTCCTTGGCCTTCGCCGTGATGACCGCCCGCTTCGAGCCGTCATCCGACTCGACGATCTCGACTGGACCGCTGAACACCATCGCCATCGAGCCCATATCGACCGTGATCTCGGCCTCGGCCTTTGTCGGGCCTTCCGATGACGTGACCTTCGCGCCGGGCACGCACCCAACGAGCTTGCTGACATCTGTAACGACGCCCCATGCCTGATCCGGGTTCGAAACGCTGAACTTCTCCTGCACTTGGGTTGCCATGAGCGACTCCGTTCGACTAGCTGAGTTCCCCCTACCGAGTTGGCGTACCCCCGCTCGCCAAGGTCAATCACGGCCGCTGTCAGGCGGGATCGTCGAGCAGCGCGCGCACGGACCTCACGGCGGCGGCGATCGTCGGCCCGAAATCATGCTCGCGATCGGCCACCATCCGCAGCATGATCCCGTCGCCGAGCGAGAAGATGACGTCGGCGACGGCGTCGGGCGGCGCGCTCAGCACGAGCACTCCCTCGGCCTGCTTGGCCGCGAGCACGTCGGCGACCTGTTCGCGCAGGCTGCGCAGCAGCTCGGCGAACTCGACGGCGACGTCCTCGTGCTGGCGCGAGATCACGAACAGCTCGAAGACGAGCGTCACGAAGCCCGGGTCGTTGCGCACGATCTCGTCGAGGCTCGCGGCGAGGATCGCGACGACGTCGTCGGCGCCGCTCGCCTGCGCGAGGGCGCCGGCGAGCGCTCCCTTGCGCACCTCGCAGTCGCGCCGCACGACCTCGACGAGCAGCCGCTCCTTCGTGCCGAAGTAGTAATGCAGCAGCCCGCGCGAGACGCCCGCCGCCCTGGCGACCTGGTCGAACGTCGACCCCGCCGTGCCGCGCTCGGCGACCGATGCGCGCATCGCATCGACGATCCGCGCCGCCTTCTCGCCGGCGAGCGCACGCCCGCTGCCCGTCGCCGCTTCCATCAGCCATTCACCTGCCGCGCAGCGTACCTGGCTGGCTGGCCAGCAACGAAAGAAGGCGCCCCGCGGGGCGCCCTCTGGCACAGCCGTGCGACGATGGATCGATCAGGTGATCGGAGCGGGCGCCTCGGCCGGCGGGGCCGGCGTCGTGTTGGAGGTGTAGTCGAACTCCTCCTCGGCACCGAACAGCGCGTCGAGCACCTTGTTGCGAATCCCCTCGGACACGGCGATCGCGACGGCGCCGCCGACGATCGTGATTAGCAGCAGCTTGCCGAGGCCGCCCTTGCGCTTCTTCTTCGGCGTCGAGTGCTTCGGCGCGTCGCGCAACGCGGCGGTCGCATCGCGCAGGGCGTCGGCCGAGCGCTTGACCTCACGGTGCAGCTTCTTGTCCTCAACGAGGTTCTTCGCCGGCGCCTTGCCCTTGTTCAGGCGGTTGTAGGCGTTCTTGGCGGCCTCGAAGGCCACGACCATGTTGTCGCGCAGTTCCTCGTCCTGGATGACCCGCTGCAGATACGGATTCTCCTTCGCGGTCTGGGCGGCTGCGGCGGCCTTGGCGGCCTTGTCCTTCGCTGCCATGTAGTTCACCTCGGGTAGCTTGCAGTTAGGGCGTTGGTTGAGCATATACCCGGCTTGGGCCGCGATCAGCCGCCGTTGCAGGCTCCAGCGCGGCCGCGAGCACCGCGCCGATCTCGCTGACGAAGCAGAACTCGAGCTTGGAGCGCAGGTGCTCGGGAACCTCGTCGGTGTCGGGCTCGTTGAGCTCGGGCGCGATGATCGTCGTGATCCCGTTGCGCTGCGCGGCGAGCGCCTTGTCCTTGAGGCCGCCGATCGGCAGCACCTGGCCGGTCAGCGTCATCTCGCCGGTCATCGCGACGTTGTCGCGCACGTGGCGCCCGCTCAGCAGGGAGACGAGCGCCGTCGCCATCGTGATGCCGGCGCTCGGGCCGTCCTTGGGGATCGCGCCGGCCGGCACGTGGATGTGGATGTCGTGCGTCTGAAACCAGTCCGACGGCAAACCCGGCGCGAGATCGACCAGATGCCCGCGCACGTAGGACAGCGCGGCGGCGGCGGACTCCTTCATGACGTCGCCGAGCTGGCCGGTGATCTGCAGCTTGCCCTCGCCGTCGAAGGACTGCGCCTCGATGAACAGCACGTCGCCGCCGACCGGCGTCCAGGCCAGCCCCGTCGCGACGCCGGGCAGGCGCGTACGGCGCTTGGCCTCGCTGTGATAGCGCTGGCGGCCGAGCAGCGCGCGCGCCCGCGCCGCGCCGATCGAGCCCTTCGGCGTCCCCCCGCCGGCAACCTCACGCGCCACCTTGCGCGCGATCGCGCCGATCTGGCGCTCGAGCTCGCGCACCCCCGCCTCGCGCGTGTAGTCGCCGATCACGGCGCGCAGGGCCGCATCGGTGATGCGCAGCTGGCCGCGCTTGAGGCCGCTGCGCTCGGCCTGGCGCCCGACGAGGTAGCGCTTGGCGATCTGCAGCTTCTCGTCGGCGGTGTAGCCGGCGATCTCGATCGTCTCCATGCGGTCGCGCAACGGCCCCGGGACCGTGTCGAGCGTGTTCGCGGTCGTGATGAACATCGCCCGCGAGAGGTCGAACGGGAGGTCGAGGTAGTGGTCGCGGAAGTTCTCGTTCTGCTCGGGGTCGAGCACCTCGAGCATCGCGCTCGCCGGATCGCCGCGGAAGTCCGAGCCCATCTTGTCGATCTCGTCGATCATGAACAGCGGGTTGTTGGACCCCGCGTCGCGCAGCGCGCGGATGATCGTGCCGGGCATCGCGCCGATGTACGTGCGGCGATGGCCGCGGATCTCGGCCTCGTCGCGCACCCCGCCCGCGCTGATGCGCTCGAACTCGCGCTCCAGCGCGCGAGCGATCGACTTGCCGAGCGAGGTCTTGCCGACGCCGGGCGGACCGACGAAGCACAGGATCGAGCCGCGCGCCTGCGGATTGAGCTTGCGCACGGCGAGGAACTCGAGGATGCGCTCCTTGACCTGCTCGAGGCCGTAATGGTCCTCGTCGAGCACCTGCGCGGCGTGATCGAGGTCGAGGTTGTCGGCAGTCGCCTTGTCCCACGGCAGCGTGGCGATCCACTCCAGGTACGTGCGGATCACGCCGTGCTCGGCCGCCGCCGGCGGCAGGTTCTCCAGGCGCCCGAGCTCGCGGTCGGCCTGCTTGCGGACGCCCACCGGGAGGTCGATCGCGGCCAGCTGCTCGCGCAGCTCGTTGGCCTCAGCCGCCGACTCGTCGAACTCGCCGAGCTCCTCCTGGATCGCCTTGAGCTGCTGGCGCAGGATGAACTCGCGCTGCGTCTTGTCCATGTCGGACTGGACCTGGTTCTGGATCTCCGAGCCGATCGAGATGACCTCGAGCTCACGCGCCAGCGCCTCGGTCAGGCGGCGCAGCCGGCGCGCGACGTTGACCTCCTCCAAAAGCGCCTGCTTCTCCTCCGTGCCCAGCCGCAGCGAGCCCGAGATGAGGTGGCTCAGCGCGCGCGGGTCCTCGACGTTGGCGACGGCGATCTGCAGCTCCTCGGGCAGGTACGGCACGGCGTCGACGATCTGCGAGAACGTCTGCTGGACGTTGCGCATGAGCGCCGTCAGCTCGGGCGACTCCTCGACGACGTCGGGCTGCTCTGAGATCTCCGCGACGAGGTAGGGCTGCTCGCTCGCCCAGCTGTCGATCCGCACGCGCTGGCCGCCCTGGACGAGCACCCGCAGGGTGCCGTCGGGCACCTTCAGCATCCGTGCGATGACGCCGACGACGCCGACGCCGTAGAGCTGACCTGGCGAGGGCTCCTCGACGTCGGGCTCGCGGCTGGCGACCATCACGAGCATCCGGTTGCCGGCCAGCACGTCGTTGACGAGCTGGACCGAGCGCTCCTGGCCGATCGCCAGCGGCGTCAGCGTCTCGGGGAACGGGACCGTCTCGCGCAGCGGCAGCACCGGCAGGGTGTCGGGGACCTCGGGCGCAAGGCCGACCTCGATCTCGCGCGCGCCGTTGCCGTCGCTGATGACGTCGATCATGGCTGCTCGAGCTCGGCCGGAGTCGATCCGCCGCGCTGGATCGGCACGCTGCGCGTGCGCGACTGCGCGTCGGCGAGCGGCAGCTCGACGCGCAGGATCCCGTCCTGGTAGGTCGCCCGCGCCTGCTCGGCGACGACCTCCGCGCCGAGCTCGATCGTGCGCCGAAACGGACCGTGCTCGATCTCGAGCTGCTGGTAGACGCGCCCCTCGGCGTCGGCCTCGCGGCGATGGCCGGTCAGCGTCAGCGAGCGGCCCTGGATCTCCAGGCCGAGGTCGCCGGCGTCGATGCCCGCCAGCTCGGCGTGCACGATCGCGCGCGGCGGGGCATCGGCGTAGAACACGTCGACGGCGGGGCTGAAGCCCGTGCGCCGCGAGGTGAGCCCGACGTTTCCGAACACGTCGCCGAACAGCTCGTCCATCTCGCGCCGCATGCGCTCGAAGTTCGCGAAGAGGTCGCGCTCTGGGGGCATGGCCTCGCAGGGTACCCACTGCTCATCGCCCATCCTCGGCGATGTCAGACCTCGTAGACGGCGCCCTCCCGCGCGATCTCGACCGGGCCGCCGAAGTGGCGTTGCGCCTCGGCGAGCGCCCAGTCTGAGTCCAGCTCGTCGGAAATGTGGGTCGGCACGAGCCGGCGGGCGTTGCAGCGCGCGGCGTGCTCGCCCGCCTCACCGGCCGTGAGATGCCCGCGCGGGCCCTCGCGCTCTGGCCGCGGGAGCGTGGCCTCGAAGATCATCAGGTCGCTGTCGTCGGCGAAGCCGTCAAGCGCGTCCGTCGGCCCGTGATCGGCCCCGAAGGTGAAGCGCCCGCCGTCCGCCCCGCGCTCCTGGATCGCGTTGGACGGTAGAAAGTGCGGAACCGGCTGGAAGCACAGGCTCAGCGAACCGACCTCCACCGCGGACCCGACGTCGTACTCGGACATCGCGAACGCCGATCGAGCAGATACGGCCGGCGCCGGCGCCGGCGACCGTGCGGAGGACCCCCGTCGCGCCCGATGGCACGATCAGCTGCGGGCGCGCCGGGTGATCGGTTCCCGGCCACCGTTCGACGGGCACCGGCTGCTGGCGTGGCGCATAGGTCAGCGCGGAGGCGAACGGGATCAGGTCGAGAAAGTGATCGGCGTGCATGTGCGTGATCACACCGCATCGACGTCGACGTAGTCACAGAAGCGGCGCAGCTTGGAGAACACGCCGCTGCCGCAGTCGACGAGCAGACAGGTCCCGCCGTCCTCGACGAGGTAGCCGCTGCATGCGCCGTCGACGTCCTGCCATGCCGGCGACGTGCCCAGCACCGTGAGCCTCACGGTGCTGACCTTATGGGTCGGCTAATTGGCGTGCAGCGTGGCCTGTTCCTGGGCGCTCGGGAAGGCCCAGGCGGCCTGGGTGCGGCGTTCCTGGCGAAACGCGAAGCGCAGTTGCTGCGGCGGCCGCAGCCCCTCGGGGCTGTCGGGCCGGAACGTCGGGCAGGGATCGTCGAGGTCCAGTGCGCAGAGCATGTTGCAGCGAAAGAAGCAGTTCTCACACGCCACCTTGTCCGTCGCCCGCGTCTTGACCATGCCGCCCCAACACCCCTTTGTCGACCTCCGAAACAGGTCGCATCAGATCACGTCGCGGCGACACGCCGCAAGGGGTCCGGAGCGGTCGTTCCCGCTCCCACTGGGTTTTCGGAATGTGGCTCTCCGCAAATGCCGGACGAAACCGCGGCTTTGCCCGGAGGAGGTTGCCAGCAAGCACATTTCGGCCCCCCGTGGAACGGTCGAAGCCGCTCGTTCGGGAGAATTAACTCTGCATGCCCACCCATGACCGCTACGACACCATCATCGTCGGAGCCGGGATCATCGGGCTGGCGGTCGCGCGTGAGCTTCTCGCGCGGAGTGCGGGCGGGACCGCAACTCGCGTTCTGGTCGTCGAGCGCGAGTCCTCGGCGGCGCGCCATCAGACCGGTCACAACAGCGGTGTGATCCACGCCGGCGTCTACTACGCGCCCGGCTCGCTGAAGGCCCGGCTCTGCGTCGACGGGGCCGCGCGCATGTACGACTTTTGCGCCGACCGTGAGATCGACGTGAATCGCATCGGCAAGCTCATCATCGCGCTCGCCGAGAGCGAACTGCCCGCGCTCGAGGAGATCGAGCGGCGGGCGAAGGCCAACGGCGTGGCAGGCCTGCGGCGCCTGGATGCGGCGGGTCTGCGCGAGATCGAGCCGCATGCGACCGGGGTCGCGGCGCTGCACTCGCCGAACACCGGGGTCGTCGACTTCGCCATCGTCGCCGCGGCGCTGGCCGCCGACGTCCGCGCGGCGGGTGGCGAGCTGCGTTTCGACTGGGAGGTGACGAGCGTCGACCCCGGTGCCCGCGCGATCCGCCTGCGCTCCGCGGCCGGCGACGAGGTACAGGGCGGGCGCGCCGTCTTCTGCGCGGGCCTGTGGTCTGACCGCCTCGCCGTGCTCGCCGGCGCCGATCTGGATCCGCGCATCGTTCCCTTTCGCGGCGGTTACCTGCGCCTGGCGCCACACAAGCGCGATCTCGTGCGCGGCCTGATCTACCCCGTGCCCGATCCGAGCCTGCCGTTTCTCGGCGTTCACCTCACACCCCGGATCGACGGCGAGGTCCTGCTCGGTCCTTCGGCGCTGCTCGTCGGCGCACGCGACGGCTATGCGCTCCGAACGCTGCGTGCGGCCGACATCGCCGATATCGTGACGTGGCCCGGGACCTGGCGGATGATGGCGCGCTGGTGGCGCACGGGCGTCAACGAGCTGCGGATGGCCGGCAGCCGCGACGCCTTCGCCGCCGAGGCGAGCCGGTACGTCCCGGGCATTCGCAGCGAGGACCTGCTGCCCGCCTTCGGCGGCGTGCGGGCGCAAGCGGTCGGGCGCGACGGGCGCCTCGTCGACGACTTCCTGCTGTCGGCGACGCCGCGCGCGATCCATGTGCGCAACGCGCCATCACCCGCGGCGACATCGTCGCTGGCGCTGGCGGGCCGGATCGCGGACGCCGTTGACGGGCTGTAGCCGCCGGCGCGCCATGACGGTTTGCCGCGTGGCGCGATGGGCGACCATGGCTGGTCCATGCGCATCCTGCTGACCGGCGCGAGCGGTTCGATCGGAGCCGCGTTGCACCCCGCCCTCGCCGAGGCGGGGCACGAACTGCGCGGCTTCGGCCGTGATCGCACACGTGCGCCCGCGGATCTCCCGTTCGTGCGCGGCGATGCGATCACGGGCGCGGGCCTAGACGAGGCGCTCCTCGGCATCGAGGTGGCGTACTTCCTCATCCACTCGATGGAGGGCGGCGGCGCACGCGGCGGCTTTGAGGACAACGAGCGCATCGCGGCTGAGAACTTCGTGCGGGCCGCACAGCGCGCGGGCGTGCGGCGCGTGGTCTACCTCGGCGGGCTCGTGCCCGGGGGTGCGTCGCTGTCACGACACCTCGGCAGCCGGCTGGAGGTCGAGCGGATTCTGCTCGCGGGCCTGCCCGAGGCCGTCGCGCTGCGCGCGTCGATCGTGATCGGCGCCCGATCGCGCTCGTTCCGATTTCTCGTGCACCTCGTCGAACGGATGAAGGTGCTCGCCTTACCGCCCTGGCGTGAGCACCGCACGCAGCCCATCGACGTGCGCGACGTGCGCGCGTTTCTGCTCGCCTCGGCGACGACGCCGCACGCCGGCGGCGGACTTTCACTCGATATCGCCGGCCCTGACGTCTTGACCTACGGGCAGATGATCGAGCGCATCGCCGACCTCATGCTCGTGCGTCGCCACGCGCTGAACCTCGCACGCAACGCGACGCCGCTGGTCGCCCCGGTCGCGGCCGCGCTCGCCGGCGAGGAGGCGGGCTTCATCGGGCCGCTCATGGAGAGCCTTTCCAGCGATCTGCTGCCGCGCGACAACCGCGCCCCTGACCTGCTCGGCGTGCGCCTGCATCGTTTCGACCGCGCCGTCGAACGGGCGCTGCGCGACTGGGAGACCCGCGAACCGCTGGCGGCGCGATGATCGCGCCACGACAGGCCGCGCGCGAGCGGATCCACTAGGTTCTTCGCGCCGTGTCTCTCGTGATCGCCAGCATCGATATCGACGCCCCGCGGCAGGAGGTCTGGGACCACATCATGGACCCGGACAAGATGCGCTCGTGGGTGACGATCGTCCAGCGCATCGACAGCATCGATCCGGGTCCGATCCGCACGGGTTTCCAGATGAGCCAGACGCTCTACCTGCGCGGCGTGCACTTCAAGGTGCGCTGGACGCTCGAGGAGCTCAGCGCCCCGCGCTTTGCCCGGTGGGAGGGAAAGGGACCCGCGCGCTCGACCGCCATCACCGAGAACCGGCTCACCGAACGCGACGGACGCACCCATTTCGACTATCGGAACGAGTTTCGGACGCCTTTTGGGCCACTCGGCGCGGCGGCGTCGAAGGTCATCGTCGGCGGCATTCCCGAAAAGGAGGCGAACGCCTCCCTGCACCGCCTCAAGGCGATTCTGGAACGCGCGTAGAGACGCCAAGCACTGCCGCACGACCGGGCGATGCTCTAGGCTCTGTGACGGTAATTGCACTTGCCAGAACGGGGAAGACGTAGATGGCAGATTTCTTGGATGAGAAGCGAAGCGAGATCGGCGCGCGGTTGAAGGAACTCAAGCCGCTCGTCGAGGAGTACCAGCGTCTCGAGGCCGCCGCGGCGGCGCTCGACGGCGTTCCACACCAGAACGGAACCGCCTATCCAAGCCGTCGCACAACGGCACGGACGACATCCGCGGGCAGCCGACGCGGCACGGGTACCGGACGGCGCGGCCGGCCGAAGGGCAGCGGCACGCGCGGCGCCGAGGCGCTGAAGCTCGTCCGTGACAAGCCGGGCATCACGATTCCCGAGATCGCGGAGCAGATGGGGATCAAGCAGAACTATCTGTACCGGGTCCTTCCCGGGCTCGCCGAGGACGGCCTTGTGCGCAAGGACGGACGCGGCTGGCATCCGAAGGAAGCCGCCTGAAGCTGCGCCGCGGGGTCAGGCCCTTGGTAGGAGTCCTGACCCCGTGGGACCAGCAGGAGCGTCTCGCTACACCAGGCCGAGCTCGCTGACGGCAGCGCGCTCGTCGGTGAGCTCCTTCACCGTCGCATCGATCTTCGCCTGCGCGAACTCGCCGACCTCGAGGCCCTGCTCGATCTCGTAGCCGCCGCCACTCACGCGCACCGGGAAGCTCGAGACGATCCCCTCGGCGACGCCGTAGGACCCGTCTGACGCGACGGCCATCGAGCGCAGCCCGTCGGCGCCGCCGACCCAGTCGCGCACGTGGTCGATGGCGGCGTTGGCCGCCGACGCGGCGGACGACGCGCCACGCGCCTCGATCACTTCGGCACCGCGCTTGCCAACACGCGGGATGTACTCGTTCTCGTACCACTCCATATCGACCTGATCGACCGCCCGCTCACCGTTCACCTTTGCGTTGAACAAGTCGGGGAACATCGACGGGGAGTGATTGCCCCACACCACGAGGTCAGCGACCTCGTCGACGCCGACCCCGAGCTGCTGGGCGAGCAGAGCGATGGCGCGGTTCTGGTCCAGGCGCGTCATCGCGGTGATGCGGTCGGCCGGGATGTCCGGCGCGTTGGAGGCGAGGATCAGCGCATTCGTGTTCGCCGGGTTACCGACGACCAGCACCTTGACGTCATCGGCGGCGCCGCCGTTCAGCGCCTCGCCCTGGGGCTTGAAGATCGCCCCGTTGGCCTCGAGCAGGTCGGCACGCTCCATACCCTTGGAGCGCGGGCGCGCGCCGACGAGCATGGCGATGTTCACACCGTCGAACGCCTGGGCCGGATCGTCGTAGATGTCGACCGACGCCAGCAGCGGAAACGCGCAGTCGGTGAGCTCGAGCGTCGTGCCCTCGGCGGCCTTCACCGCCTGCGGGACCTCGAGCAGCTTCAGCGCGATCGGCGTGTCAGGTCCCAGCAGCTGGCCGGATGCGATCCGGAACAGCAAGGCATAGCCGATCTGTCCGGCGGCACCGGTGACGGCGACCTTCACTGGGGCGTTCCCGCTCATGCGTTCATCTCCTCGATCACTGCGTCGGCGAACTCGCTGGTGCCGACCGCGGTTGGGTCAGTACGACTGGGTTGCAGATCGTATGTGACGTCGGGTTCCGGCGGTTCCTGCCCGCGGCGCTAGCGTGTCTGCGGCCAATGAAGATCATCTACACGCTCACTGACGAAGCGCCCGCGCTGGCCACGGCCTCGCTGCTGCCGATCGTGCAGGCGTTCGCCGCCGCGGCGGACGTCGACGTCGAGCTGCGCGACATCTCGCTCGCCGGCAGGATCCTCGCCCAGTTCCCGGACCTGCTCACCCCGGAGCAGGGGGTTCCCGACGCGCTGGCCGAGCTCGGCGAGCTTGCCACGACGCCCGCGGCGAACATCATCAAGCTGCCGAACATCAGCGCGTCGCTGCCGCAGCTCAAGGCGGCGATCGCCGAGCTTCAGGACAAGGGCTACGCGATCCCCGGCTATCCCGAGGATCCGTCCGACCCGGCCCGTGCCAGGTACGACGCGGTCAAGGGCAGCGCGGTCAACCCGGTCCTGCGCGAGGGCAACTCCGATCGCCGCGCGCCCGCCTCCGCGAAGGCGTTCGCGCGCTCGCACCCGCACTCGATGGGAGCATGGTCGCCGGACTCGAGGTCGCATGTCTCGACGATGTCCGGCGGCGACTTTCGCTCCACGGAGCGGTCAGTGACGACCGGCGCGGACGGCGTCGTGCGGATCGAGCAGGTGGCCCACGACGGCACGGTCGCGGTGCTCAAGGACCGCATCCCGGTGCTCGCCGGTGAGGTGCTCGACGCGGCCGTCATGCGCCGCGCGGCGCTCGGCACCTTCCTCGCCGACCAGGTCGCCGACGCCAAGGAGCAGGGCGTGCTGTTCTCGGTTCACCTGAAGGCGACGATGATGAAGGTCTCGGACCCGATCATCTTCGGCCACGCGGTACGCGCCGTCGTCGGCGACGTCTACGACGGGGTCGACGCGAACCCGAACGACGGCCTGGCGAGCCTCCTTGCCGTGCACCCCGAGGCCAAGCCGGCGGTCGACGCCGCCCTGGCAGCAGGCCCTTCGATCGCGATGGTCGACTCCGACAAGGGCATCACGAGTCTGCACGCGCCCTCGGACGTCATCGTCGATGCCTCGATGCCCGCGGCAATCCGCTCCTCGGGGCAGATGTGGAACGCGGCCGGCGCGCAGCAGGACACGAAGTTCGTCATCCCCGACTCCTCGTACGCCGCGCTGTACGCGCAGACGGTCGACCACTGCCGGGAGTACGGCGCCTTCGACCCGACCACGATGGGCACAACGCCGAACGTCGGCCTCATGGCGCAGAAGGCGGAGGAATACGGCTCGCACGACAAGACGTTCGAGATCGCCGCCGCCGGCACGGTCCGCGTGGTCGGCGGCGACGGGGCGACGCTGCTCGAGCACGAGGTCGAGGCCGGAGACATCTGGCGGATGTGCCAGACCAAGGACGCGGCGATCCAGGACTGGGTCGAGTTGGCGGTTCGGCGCGCCCGCGCGACCGGCGCGCCCGCGGTCTTCTGGCTCGACGAGACGCGGGCACACGACGCCGAGCTCCTGAAGAAGGTCCGTCCGGCGCTCGACACGCTCGACACAGTGGGCCTGCAGATCGAGATCCTCCCGGTCGCCGAAGCGACGCGCTTGACGCTCGAGCGCGCTCGCGCGGGACAGGACACGATCTCGGTCACCGGCAACGTCCTGCGCGACTACCTCACCGACCTCTTCCCGATCCTCGAGCTCGGGACGAGCGCGAAGATGCTCTCGATCGTGCCGCTCATGAACGGCGGCGGCCTGTTCGAGACGGGGGCCGGCGGGTCGGCGCCGAAGCACGTCCAGCAGCTGCTCAAGGAGAACCACCTGCGCTGGGACTCGCTCGGGGAGTTCCTCGCGCTCGCGGTGTCGCTGGAGATGCTCGCCGAGAAGACCCACAACCCCCGCGCCAGGCTCCTCGGCGAGACCCTGGACCGGGCGACCGGCAGCGTGCTGGAGAACGGCCGCTCGCCGTCGCGCAGGTGCGGCGAGCTCGACAACCGCGGCAGTCATTTCTACCTCGCGCTGTACTGGGCGCAGGAGCTGGCAGGCCAGACCGAGGACACCGAGCTCGCGGCGCGCTTCGCGGCGGTGGCCGAGCGGCTTGCGGCCGACGAGGAGGCGATCGTCGGCGAGCTCATCGGCGTGCAGGGCGAGCCGGTGGACATCGGCGGCTACTACCGGGCCGACCCCGGGCGGGTTGCTGCGGTCATGCGGCCGAGCACGACGTTCGCAGCGGCGCTGGCGGTCCTGGAGGCCGGCGCCCACACCCCGCAGTAGCGCTCCTGCCAAGATCCTGGCGATGATCGGCTCCGGCCCGACGATCCAGCTTCTGCGCGTGTTCGGCATCCGCATCGGTGCCAGCCCGAGCTGGTTCATCGTCCTCTTCGTCTTCATCTACCTCGGCGCAGATCACTTCCGCGACAGACTCAACGGCTC
>DATLNO010000034.1:0-12192 GCA_035536715.1 Solirubrobacteraceae bacterium | reverse complement strand
GGCGACCTCGAACGCGACGAAGAGGAGGCCGCTCGCGTCTACCTCGACAAGCACGGACGCTGGCCGGATGAATAGCGTCGTCTGGCGTCCACGTCGGCGTCAGACGACCAAGTGCAGCTAGTCGCGCCGCACGGCGCGTCGCCGAATCGAGATCCCGCTGACCCACCGGGCGCGCCTCCGCGCGAACGGGCGCTCCACCTCGCGCTCTCCATCGGCCCGCCAGCCGGTCCATCTGTGGGACGCGGCCACGCTCCGGCGGCGCGGACCCTCCACTGGGACGCGAAACGCCCTCGCGCGCCGCTGACCGCTGTGCCGGGTGGACCCACGGCCAACCCCCCCCGGCAAGACGGAATGCGGTCGCGTCAGGAGGCGAATTGCGCCGTCGCCCACTCGACGGCGAGGGTGGCGAGCATCAACGCGGTCTGCCGGTCGACGAGGTCCGGTGGTTCACCGCCGTAGCGATGGCGAACGGCGTACGGCGTGAGCAGACCAGCGCTGCGTTCAAGCTGCGCAGGGACTTCCACGTTGGTCTCGGCGCAGCGCTCGAGCAGGCCCTCGAGGTCATGCGTGAACGGGAAGCTTTCCTCGCGCGACGCAAGGACCGCCTTGACGGACTTCTCGACGGCCTGCTGCGCATGAAATCCAACGATTGCGTCTGTCACGCCGGCGACATCAATGACCGCGCGGACCGCCGCGGCGTCGTCACGAGCGCGCGCGAGCAGACCGGCGGCGACCTCGTTGATCACGCCGCGACCACACGTCCCTCGGCCAGCGCCACACCGACCACGCTCCCCGGAACATCACGAAGCCGTCGAACATCCGCGCTGCTAACGACGACGACGTCCGCGAACAAGCCAAGTCCGCGCAGCGTGCGACGCAGGCGGACCTCTTCGCGCGAGGCGTCCTCAACCTGCGGCTCGACCACCAACAGATCAAGATCGCTGTCGGCGCGCGCCACGCCGCGCGCGTGCGAACCGAACAGGATGACCTGAGCGCCCGGGGCCGCATCGCGAATCCGACGCGCAGCCTCCGCAATCACAGCGTCGTCGTACACAGCCCGACACGCTATCCGCTGGCTCACTCGGCACCACGTCCCCTCGTCGCTCCGTGCCTGCCTCCCGTTCTCACCGTCGGCGGCGAACGCGACGCGACTGCCCGGCGAACACACTTCAGCGGGTCCGGCAGGGGAACCTCTGTTCGGGACGCCGTGGCCACGCTGAGTCCACGGAAGCGAAGCTTCCCGCATAGTCCCGCGTCACGGGCGAGCTGTCACCGGTTCTCCACAGCCGCGGTTCGGTACCCGGGGGGTGATTTTGGCTCGGGTGATCTGCCACATTTGCGGCATCAAGGCGATCGATCAGGAGCGACCACCATGACTGAGGACCGGATCCACCGAGCCGTCTCAGCCGACGGCACCGAGATCGCCGGACGAGTGGAGGGACAGGGGCCACCGCTGGTGCTGGTCCACGGCCCGGTTCACGACGGCGACATCGCCTGGGAGACACTTCTGCCCCTTCTCACCGACCGGTTCACCTGCTACCTGCCGAGCCTCCGTGGTCGAGGATCGTCGGACGACAACCCGGACCACTCCCCCCCGCGTCTCCAGGAGGACATCAACGCGTTCGTCGACAGCATCGGCGAACCGGTCTGCCTGGTCGGCTGGTCCGACGGCGGTTCGCTGGCGCTTCATGCGGCCGCCCATACCGGCGCTGTGGCCGCTGTGGCCGCCTACGAACCCGCTGTGTGGAACCTGATGCGAGAAGACGACCTCGCCCGTTTCGGCGCCACGGTCGAGCAGTGGAGTGAGGCGGCTGCCGGCGGCCGGCTTGTCGACGCGGCCCACATCTTCCATCGCTACGTCTGCACCGACGACGAGTTCGCCGCCCTGGATGCGGACTACCTCGACCGGCAAGCAGACATCTTCCCGCTCCTTGTGCAGGAGGTCCAGCAAGAGGCGTCCTACCACGGTCCCCAGCCAACCGACCCCGAGGTGCTCGCACAGATCGATGCGCCGGTCCTGGTCCTGCTGGGCCAGCAGACCCGGCTGGACACATGGTTCACCGATTCGGCGCAGCATGTCGCCCAGCACGTCGCCGACTCGCACGTCCGCGAACTACCTGACGTCGGGCACTTTGCTCCGCTGGTCGCACCCGAGCCCGTCGCCAAGGAACTGATCTCCTTCTTCGCGTCCGTCCGGCAAACGCCCTGACCGGGCTTGGCGCACCGCGACGGGGTTGCGCCACCACCCCGCCGCGGTGTACCCGGAGCCGCCACCCGAGCAGACCTGGATCAACCGACCCGAAGAACGGAGAACCGACTCAGCAGTAGCGATCGAGGCCGAGCCCCGCGCGGTACCCGGGCGTACCAGGGGGAAGCTCGGCCAGGCGTCGTCTCGAGCGATTGAGCGGGATACCGGGGCCAGGTCGGCATAACCCAGAGGTCGGCATAATCATGTACGAGCGGCCCGTGGCCCGCACCCCGCTCAGCACATCGCGATCGACGCCGTCGAGTTTGCGGCGATCAGGTCGGCATAATCATGGCCATCTGCAGGGTCCGCTCTCGAGGCTCGTGCCGGGTCCGGACTGCAAACAGAAACCAGCGCGCAGCCGTTGCCCCGAAGCTTTCGATCAGCGCGGTCGGCCGCCTTCGGGCGACTCGCGTCTGAAGCCCACGGTTCGGGGGCTCGGATTATGCCGACCTGACCGCGGCGCTGACCGCAGCTGCGCAGGACGTTCTGGGCGAGGTCGGCATAACGAGCGGGTCGGCATAAATCACGTCATGCCGACGTCGGCATGAAGTGATGTTCTCCGCCGCGCTGTCAGCCGAGCTGCCCTCGTGCTCACGCACGACGACGGGCGCGTCGGGCAGCGCGAGCTTGCGGCACGCTGCGATGCGGTGATAGCCAGCGACGAGCTCGTAGGCGCCGTCGACCGGCCGCACGATCAGCGGCACCAGCAGTCCGCGCAGCGCGATCGACTGCGCAAGGTTGTCGACGTGCTCGATGTCGAGCTCGCGCACGTTTTCGCGCACGCGGATCTCGTCGAGCGCCAGACGCAGCTCGGTGGCGGGTGCGGTTGTGGTCACGGTGGCCTCCTCATCGGCTCTGCGCCGGGCGCACCGCTTGCGCTCGAATGCCCTGCGGCGGTCCGAATCGCCGGCGTGTGCCTGACCAATCACCCACGGTGATGCCGCGCAAGCCCGCAGATCGCCTCAGAGCGGGCCTGTTGGCATCGCGACCTGGCCGAGACGCGCGATTTGACGCCCATCGCCGCCTCGAGGGCTTCGCTGCGAAGCGCGGCCGAACCGCCGACGGCCGCAGATCGCCTCAGAGCGAGCCGCTCAGTCGGCCATCACCTGCGCCCACGTGTCGCGTGGCGCCTTGCGGCCGTGGGGCAGCGCGTTGCGCACGACCCACTCGCGAGTGGCGTAGTCGGCGACGCTGAGTGTTGTCGCCAGGTTGACGCGCTCCTCGACGCCCCGGGCGTTCAGTGCGCACAGCCGGCGACGGCCGAACTGGTGGGCCATCAGGAGGATCTCAAACAGCGTGCGGTCAGCAAGACCGCCAGGCTGCTCACGCATGACGGTGGCAAGCGACACATCGCCGCGGCGCAGCGCCGCGCGCACCGGCCGGTTCTCGGCGTAGGCGCGTCGCGCACGGGCGGCATTCTCCCAGCTCATGTCAGGCGGGATGCGCGGCATCGGAAACTCCTTCGGTACGGCCCGCCCCGGCGGCGGGCCTGAGGGCGATGCGCGGCACGCTTGCGTGCCACCCTGCAAAGCCCGTCGCGCCGCCGTGGCGGTTTCGCGCAGCGCTCGGATTGCAGACCGGCTCGCCGCTGGGCGCCGCGAGCTACCGCGATTAGGGTGTCTAGATGACGCGTCAGCCGATCCGTGGCGCGGTGTCTACGGCATCGCCGTTCTCATAGCGGCGGGGTTGGCCATGGCGAACGGCGAAGGCCTCTCATGCCGAGATGCTGAGTGCGGCGCAATCTCGAACTGGCTGAACGGCGCGCATCCGGTCCCGATGATTGTGGCCATCGCGGTTGCGGTCATCGCCGGGGTCATGATGGCGCGGCGACACGCGGAACCTGAGCGCCCGTCGCCGTGCCGGCTCGCCGTAAGCCGAACCTCTACCGGGACGCCGGTAGCGGCGAGCAAGCCTCATTGCGACAGCGACGGTGCTCGAACTCGCTCCGATCGGGCGCTCGCACGCGCCGATGTCGTGCCTATGCATCGGATGCAACGGGGCCGCCCAAGTGGCGCTGCTGCCGTTCGTCCAGAGCAGTCATCCGGCGGCTCAACGGCCGCGGCAGTTGGGCGCGGCCAGGTTCGTGAAGCGGCGCGCCAGTACCACCCGTCAGTCCGGGATTGCTTGGCAGAGTGCCCACAGCTTCTCTTCGGCGTCGAGGTCACGGAACTGGCAGGGCCGCTCGGCGCGTTGCTCGTAGAACTTCCCGCTCACGCCTTCGACGTCGGTTGCGGCTGCCAGCCACACCGCGGTGTCCGCGCCCTCAGCGACGCTGCGCGAAGGTTGCTGTCGAAGCTGATGGCGGACATCATCCGCCAGGTCGTCGTAGAGGTTGGTTTCGGTGACCAGGCCGGGCGCCATCGCGTTGACGGTGACATCGGCGTCGGCGAGCCGACGCGCAAAGGCCCAGGTGACCATGCGGTCGCAGGCTTTGGACTGGGCGTAGGCTCGCATGCCGTCGTACGAACGGCCCGCGAATTGCAGATCATCGAGGTCCAGGTCGCCGGCGAACGTCGACGCGACGTTGACGACGCGGGCGGGTGCGCTGCCGCGGAGCACATCGAGAAGCTCGCGGGTCATCAGGTAGTAGCCGATGACGTTGGTGGCCAAGGTGAGCTCGACTCCGTCGACGCTGGTGATGCGCTGAGGGGAGAGGACGCCGGCGTTGTTCACGAGCACGTCCAGGCGGTCATAGCGCCGGCCGAACTCGCGAGCGAACTCTTTGATTGAGGAGCGGCTGGATGCGTCAAGCGTGAGGATGGCCGGCTCGGCTGGGGCTCCGTGGTTGCGGATCTCCGCGGAGGTCTGCTTGCCTCGTTTGACGTCGCGGCAGGCGAGGATCACTTGGGCGCCACGCGACGCCAGCTGCAAGGCGATCTCCTTGCCGATGCCCGACGTCGCCCCGGTGACGATGACGCGGCTGCCGTTCATCGGGCCAGTGCGAGTTGCGGCCCGATGACCTCGAACCCGAACTGCTGCGAGATGGCCGCCGTGTGCTCCGGGTCGTACTCGTGCACCGGCGGCTCGGACGACTCGCTCACAGGCACGCCACCGATCTCGAACATCCGCTCGAAACCCCCTGGGGTGACGAGGATGAGTACCCGCGCCGTGTCGGACTCGACCATGAAGGTGTGCGCGATATTGCGCGGGCCCCAGACCCATGTGCCCGGATCGGCCACGAACTCGTCCTCCCCCTGGCGGAAGCGGATCTCGCCTTCGACGACGTAGAAGGCCTCGTCCTCGCGGCGGTGCACGTGTAGCGGCGGCCCGAAGCCCCTGTAGAGGCTGGCCTCGACCAGGCCGAGGACTCCGCCGGTGTCAGCGGCGCGGGCTTTCATGCGATACAGGCCGCCCTGCCACCAGAATGCGTCCTCGCGATCTCTGGATGGGGAGGTAAGGTTGCTCATGAGTCGGTTCCTCGCTTGCCGAAAGTGATCCACTGACGGTCGTGGTGTGGGTACCGCGCCATCGTGCAGTCGGCGGGTGGCAACCTCAATCCCAGCTCGCTGGGATTCAGGCGGAAATCCCACAAAGCTGGGATTGGGCTGCCTAACGCGACGCGCGTATGCTTGGCGCATGCTCCGAGAGCGGGCTCGGTCGCGGTGCACAGATCAGCTCCAGCTGCTAGGCGATTCAACGCTTGACGTCGACTCGCTCAGGCTCGAGGCGATCGCTCAGCTACGCCGGGCGATCGGGTTTGATCTGTGGTGCTCGCCGCTGGTCGATCCGGACTCGCTGATCCCACACCGGCCGGTTGTCTCCGACGCACTCCCCTTCGGCGCGCGGCTGCCTCTTCTGCTCGTCGAAGACCAGGCCGCCGATGAGATCATCAGCCGGGCCAAGCTCGCGCGGCTTGCGGACCCCGTCTGCGTGCTGAGCGCGGCGACCAAGGGCGACCTTGCCCGCAGCCGGCGCTGGCGCGATTGCGGCCAGCCCGTGGGGATGGGAGACGAACTGCGCGCCGCCGTCGTCGACGAGCACGGCTGCTGGGCATCCTTTGAGCTGCTGCGCGGCAGCGACGACCCGCCGTTCGAGACCGAGGACGCGAACCTGATGCGCGACGCTGCCCGGATCCTCGCGCGACGGCTGCGGCTGGCCAGCGTCAGCGCTGCGGACGACGGCGGCGTTGAGGCGGGGCAGACCGGCGTGCTGATCGTCGATGAGGACCTCCAGCCTCAAGGGTTCACGCTGGCAGCGCGGGAATGGTTTGCGCTCCTCAGAGCCGGCGAGCATCCAGAGTCCACCCCGCTGCCAACGCACGTCTACGCCGTCGTCGGGCGACTGCTCGCAGCCGAGGCCGGCCATGATCCCCAACGACCGGCGCGCGTCCGCGTGCGGACCAGCGCCGCTCGATGGGCGATCGTCGAGGCCGCCCGCATGGAGGGCGTCGCGGGCGCGATCGCGGTCAGCGTCCACGCAGCCACCGCAGAAGACATCCTGGCGCTCGTCGCTCGCGCCCATGGCCTAAGCGCCAGGGAGCGCGAGCTCGTCGCCCTGGTGCTAGAGGGGCTCAGCACGCGCGAGCTCGCCGAGCGGATGTTCATCTCCCGCCACACCGTCCAGGACCACCTCAAGTCCGTCTTCGACAAGCTCGGCGTCCGGAGCAGACGCGAACTCGTCACCGGCACGTTCGGCCAAGCCGCCTATCGCTAGCCCCCACTCAAGCCCTCAGCCACAGCCGCGACACCATGGGCGCCGAGCCCACAGCTGCTGCTCGCTTGAGAGCGGAACTCTCAAAGCGAGTGCCCGGTCGCTCTCGCAATAGAAGAGGAGCATCAGCGCCGCCACGCCCCCTCTCCCGGCGTCTTGCATAAGCACGGCGTGGGCGTTCTGACCAGCCGCGCCGCGTTCCCTCTCAGGCCGGCGCTTTCGCAATCGCCTGCAGGGGGCAGTCTCGTCGAGCGTCTCCCGGGTCCGCAAGCCGGTCCTCCAGCGGGACGGTTTGAGCGTCCCGCAGGCGATCGCCTGCCCGACACCCGCCCCGTAGGACTGGGGATGCCGCGCGCGACGAAACCTACGCGCCTGGCGGGTGTATGGGCGCACCGCTACACGCGCGGCGCCCATCGTGCAGGATGGCGACGACCGCCCTCGTCCCTGCAGGCACGCGGGCGAGGCGAGCGGGAGTAGTCGGGCCTCGCGCCGGTGATCTGTCAGCGGTGGCTTTGGAGGATCTTCGATCCCGCGGGAGCGATCTCGATCTGCAGGTCGCGCGTGTCCGGGCTGACCTCGTTGCCGCCCTTTTGGTTGAGCACCGACAGGATTTTTGTGCCGCTCGGCGGCGCGGCGACATGCCGTGAGCGCGTGGGGGAATCGGCATCGGCAGCGGCGTCGGTGATCAGGACCCAGTGCACGCGAAATCCCTCACGGGTGAGCGCGCGGCCGGTCGCCGCGGGATCGTCGTAATCGACGGCTGCCGCGACCTGCGGGAGCTGGTCTTCGACCGAGTCGGGGCTGTCGAGCACAGCGGCGATCGCGGGAGTCGCCGCCAGCGCGAGCGCGCCGAGCGCCGCTATGGGCCACCGGCGCCGCTGACGCCGGCGTCGTGACTGCGCCGTGGCGTCCTGAAAACGGTGGCCGAGCTCGTCGAGCGCAGTAATGCCAGTCGTGTCGTGATCGGATGTCATGCCAGCCTTTCGTGGATGGTGGGCGGCGCATCGAGTTCGCGACCGATCGCTCGCAGGCCGCGCGACACGCGGGCCCGTGCGGTTGGCTCGGTGATAGCCAGGCGCTGCGCCACGTCGTCGTAGGCCAGCTCCTCCACCACGCGCAGCCGTACCGCCTCGCGATGGGCCGCAGGCAGCGCACGCAGCTCCTCGGCGACGGCGCCGCGCAGTTCCTCCAAGCCCGCCAGCGCGACAACCCGCACGAGGTCCTCTGGCTCCAGGGAGGGCACCTCAACGCCCAGTCGCGCCAGAGCCCGGCGCTCAGCTTTTCCGCGACGCAGGTAGCGCGCAAGGACATGGCGCGCTATCCCGAACAGCCATGCGGCCTGGTCTTCCTCAGTACAACCGCGAAACCGCCGTCGGCTCTCGTAGGCCCGCGCGAAAGTCTCCGCCGTGAGGTCCAGCGCGGTCTCCGGATCACAGGTCCGGCGCGTGAGGAAGATCAGGATAGACCGGGCGTGCGTCCGGTAGGCGGCAGCGAACCCTTCCTGAGTCCGGATCGTGTGCTTGTTGGTAGTCACGTTCCGTAGTGCCACTTGTGCGTCCAAGTGTGACCGAGCAACGTCGGACGCACCCGTTAACGAGTCCGAGCGGCGCCACCCAAGACGTCCCCTACCCGCGCAGCGATAGTGCGCGTACGCGCGGAACCGAAAGCGCGGTCCCAGACGGGAACCTCAACTGGAACGGGCGGATGCCGCTTCATCGGCTGCGCCGCCTGAAGCACCTCGACTGCCGGCATGGCCGGACTGCTGTCGAGCGGCACCGCGGCAGCGTTGTCCGGCTTTGGCGTTGGCTCCGCCAGTACGCGTGCACTGGTCCGTCTGCCGCGGTAGGTAGACCCTGCGCATGGCGCGCGTCGCGGTCCACCAGCTTCTCGCGACTGATGGTGCGCTTGACAAGCTCGGGGCGCGAGCGATCGCCGCGGCGGAGGGCGGAGCAGCTGCCCCGCAACCATCATGTCGCTGTTCGTGATCCCCATGAGGGAGCTTCGAGTGGCGGCCGGCTCTTGCTCGTCGGTGTGACGGATGGAGGGCGAGCGTTGACGCTGGTGATCGAGCGCACGGCGGACCCGACCACGTGGCTGATTGTGACCGGTTGGAGCTCGACGGTGACCGAGCGTAAGCTGCTGGGAGGAAGCCGATGAGCGCGAACCCTTGGATAGACCCTGATCCTCAGCCCGGGGATTTCGACGCCGACTTGGCGAAGCTTGGTCCGCGTTACGTCGAGCATCACGACGGCAATGCCGATGCGAAGCTCGTCGTTCTCGTTGGCGTCGAGGGCGAGGACGCGAAGCGACTTGAGCGGATAGCTGAAGCTCGTGGCAAGACCGCAGCGGACGTGGTCGCGGAGCTGCTTCGGGACGCTGAGCAGTCACTCGCATAGCCCGCTCGGCGCACGCGCCAGAGCTTGGCGCAGACCTAATTCCGCGCAGGACCGAACGTATATGTCAGTCCCACTCCGAACGGCAAGCGGGACCGGCTGCGGCCGGGTTCGAGAGAATGGGGGGTGCGAGTGCATCGAGTTCGCGATGCCAGCGCCCACGCGCCTCACCCAGGTACGCGGCGATGCACGAAGCGCTCTTTGAACCAGAAGACGAGTATGCACGCGACCAGGATGAACGTCGCGTCGATCGCGAAGCGCTGCAGCGCCTGCACGCCCACGTGCGCCTTGCCGGCGGCCAACGCCGCGCCTACCATCGCGGCCGCGGAGACGATCTGCACGGCGACGATTGGCCCGGGCAGCAGCGGCATCCGGTACGCGGTGATCACCAGCCCGCCCGCCACGGCTCCGGCCGAGGAGATCAGCAGGCTCGCCGTCGAGGGGTTGGCGAGCTCGCCGACATGCTGGTTGGTGATGAAGCGCTCTGACATATCCGAGCTCGTGGCCCCGAGGACGATCATGGTCAGGGCACCGGCCAGGACCACGCACGAGTAGCCGAGCACGGCCGAGCGGGCGCCGCGCCAGAGCAGGTCGCGCCGGCGCAGCACCACCCCGAGCGACAGCTCCGCCAGCGGCTCGAACGCGGGGGCCAGGATGGCCGAGGCAACAAGTGCCAGCGCCTGCGAGGTGGGGGAGGACACCAGTCCGCACGCGGCCACGACCCCGCCGAGAAACATGAGGCCGAAGAAGTTGATGCCCGGCTGGGTGTGCTCGCGCAACTGTGCGCGGACGTCGTCCCACGGTGCCTCGTCGATGTCGGCATTCAGCGCCCGCTGGTGCTCACGGTCGCTGATGCTGTCTACCTGCGAGGACGCGACGGACAGCGTTGCATCGACGCGGTGGTGCTCGATGGCCGCGAGCACCGCGCTGACCGCACGGTTGAGGACCTGGATCTCAACGACGTCGGCCGGCGGCTTGATCGACGCGCCGCGTACCACGGAGATCGTGATCACGTGGTCCTCGAAGCTCTGCAACTCCTCGAGCAGCTCGTCTGTCCGCTCCGGCGCAACCGCGATGGTCAGCGCTCGGTGCACGTGATGCCTTGTAGCCCTCGGGGCCTCCGGATTTCCTCGGTCACCGACGTGGCATTCCCGCCGCTGATGCTCGTCTAAACGCACGTCCGCCGGGATGCTCATGGCTCCACGCGCGACTCGTCCTCCAGCGGACGCTGCCCCGCTGCCTGACGGATGCTGCTGGGATGTTCGCCTGCCCGGGTGGGGTCCGGGCACGTGCTTGACCTGCAAGCGCTCCCCAGCGATGGCGCGCCGCGGCGGGCTCAACCAAGGAGGAGCTCATGTCAGCGCTGCTGGTCGGCTACGCCCGCGTCTCGACCCACGATCAGGACCTCGCCGCACAACGCGATGCGTTGTCGAGGCTCGGCGTCAGCGCTGAGCGCACCTACGTCGATCCCGGCCTGACAGGCACCAACCGCGAACGACCCGGGCTACGATAGCGGGGGAACTCCATGAGCCTGCGGGTCGCAGCAACGTCTCGAAGCGGCGCACCGCCGAGCTGTTGCGCCCTCTCCATTAACGGGCGTTGAGCGTGGGTTGGCCGCGAGCAACCTCGTATGCCGCGGCGCGGCGGACGGCGTCGCTTGGTTTGAGCACGGTGTCGACGTACCACCACTCGCCTCGTAGGCGGTGCGCGTCGACGTCGACGACGACATAGCCGTGGGAGGCAAACTCACACCAGCTGACGTGGTCGTGCGCTGCGATGAACGCTTCTTCTGCGCTGGTCACCGCCAGATCGCGATTGGCGACAGCGAGCTTGTCGTCGAGGTTTTGTGAGGTGAGGCTCGTCGTGGTCATCTCCACGGCCACGGTGGCGCCGTCCTCGTCGCGCACCTGCGCAGCGACACTGGCGTGAATGTCGCCGCTGAGCAGCACGACGTCCTTGCGTCGGGCGAGTCGTGCGATGAGGGCGGCGCGTTCGGCGGGGTAGCCGTCCCACTGGTCATAGTCGGGGCCGTCGCCGTCGGCGTCCATCAGCTTGAGCTCGAGCAACGCGGTGCGCAAGGGCTCCTTGGGCTGCGCAGACCAGGTCCTGGTGAAGATCGAAGGTGTCGCGATGATCTGCCACGCGCCGATCGCGCCATCGAGCGCATCGAAGAGCCAGTCGCGCTGCTGGGCGCCCAGCATGCTGCGGTCCGGGTTGTTCATTGCCGGCGGCGGTAGCGGCTCGTCGCGGCGGCTGCGAATGTCAAGCAGCCGTAGGGTGGCCAGCTCACCGAGGCCGACCGTGCGAAAGACGCGTGTGGGGTCGTCTGGGTCGGGCAGGCGGGCGGGCAGCCACTCCCAGCGCGCTTGCAGTGCCGCGTCGCGGCGTGTCTGCCATGGCCCGTGCTCGGCGCTGCGATCCTCGCTGCACCCGCCCTTCCAGGCGCCATCGGCGAACTCGTGGTCATCGAGCGTCGCGATCACGGCGAGCGCACGATGGAGGCGCTGGACATCGGGGTCGCTGCGGTACTGGGCGTAGCGTCGGCGGTAGTCCTCGAGCGTCCGGCACTCGTGTAGCGGGTCAAACGGGCGACCGATATCTGCGCCCGGGGTCTCGCCTTTGGGCGGCGATTCGGCCTCCTCGTAGATGTAGTCGCCGAGGTGCAACAGGAAGTCCAGCCCGTCGTGTTCGGCGATCCGCGCATACGCGTTGAAGAACCCGGCGTTGAACTTCGCGCACGAGCACATCGCAAAGCGCACACGATCCACGTCGCCGGCCGGCAGCGTGCGTGTGCGGCCCACCGCGGACGTCTCGTTTCCTGCCGTAAAGGCGTAGTGATAGCTGGTCGCGGGATCCAGGCCGCTGACGTCGACGTGGACCGTGTGGTCGCGATCGGCGTGC
>DATLNO010000033.1:0-2746 GCA_035536715.1 Solirubrobacteraceae bacterium | reverse complement strand
CTACATCAGCCACCGCTTCGACGAGCTGTATGCCGTCTGCAATCGCGTCACGATCCTGCGCGACGGCAAGCTGGTCGGAACGCGCGCGCTCGCGGGGCTCGAGCGGCTCGATCTCGTGTGCATGATGCTCGGCAAGCCGCGAGAGGCGCTGCGGCTCGGGACGACCGGGTTCGCGAGACACGGGCGAGCCGCCGGCGGCGATCAGGTTGTCGCCGGCCGGCAGAATGACATGCCGCTCCTGCGCGCCGCGGGGCTGCGGCGCGGCGCGAAGCTGCGCGACGTGACGGTCGAGATTCGGAAGGGCGAGATCCTCGGCATCGCCGGTTTACTCGGCTCCGGCCGCACGGAGACCGCGCGTGCCATCTTCGGCGCCGCACCGGCGGAGGGCGGATCGATCGAGCTACGTGGGAAACGCTTCGACCCGCACAAGCCCGACGACGCGATCGAGGCCGGGATCGGGTTCCTGTCAGAGGATCGCAAGGCCGAGGGGATCATCCCGGAGCTGTCCGTGCGCGAGAATCTGACCCTCGCCGCGCTGCCGGCGCTCACGCGCTTCGGCGTCGTCTCGCGCGCGAAGCAGCGCGAGATCGTCGACCGCTTCATGCAGCGGATGGGCATCAAGGCTGCCAGCACGGAGCAGAAGATCCGCGAGCTCTCCGGCGGCAATCAGCAGAAAGTGCTCCTGGCTCGATGGCTCTGCACGCAGCCGGCGCTGCTCATCCTCGACGAGCCGACGCGTGGCATCGACATCGGCGCGAAGGCAGAGATCCAGGCGTTGGTGAACGAGCTCGCCACTTCGGGGCTCGCGGTGCTCATGATCTCGTCCGAGCTCGAGGAGCTGGTGGAGGGTAGCTCGCGCGTGATCGTGCTGCGCGACGGCCGCAACGTCACCGAGCTTCCGCGCGGCCAGATCTCGCAGCAGGCGATCATCCACGCGATGGCCGAGGGGAGCGCGACGACTGACGCAACCGTGCCGGCGGCCACGCCGGAACGCTGACCGTGGGCGAGACGCTCGGTGTAAAGGCTGGTTCGGCTCCCCCAAGGCCGATGAGCGCTCGCGGGCGCTGGTCGGAGGTGGGGCCGAAGTACGGCGCGCTCGGCGCGCTCGTCGTGCTCGTCGTCGTCAACGCGCTCTTCACGCCGAACTTTGCGACCACCGCGAATTTCTGGAGCGTGCTGCTCCAGGTCTCGACGGTGTTGCTGGTCGCGATCGGGATGACGCTCGTCATCGCCACCGGCGGCGTCGATCTGTCGGTCGGGTCGGTGATGGCGGTGTCGGCGTCGATCGCCGCAGTCCTGCTCGACCGCGGGCTGCCGATCGCGATCCTTGCGGCGCTCGCCGGCGCGCTCGCCATCGGTGCGCTGAACGGCGGGCTCGTCGCCTACGCGCGTGTCCAACCGATCGTCGTCACGCTCGCAACCTTGATCGCGGCGCGCGGTCTCGCGCAGGTGATCAGTCGCGACGGTCAGCTCGTCACGATCGAGCATCCGACGTTCGAGGCGCTCGGCCAGGGCCGCATTGGCCCGATCCCGACGCCGGTGGTTGTGACGGTCGTCGTCGTCGCGGCGGCCGCATTCATCCTGCGAGCGACGCCTTTTGGCCGCTACATCCTGGCCGTCGGGGGGAACCGGTCAGCCGCGCGCCTCGCCGGGGTGCCGGTGGCGCGGACGGTCGTGACGGTCTACGCCGGGAGCGCGCTGCTCGCGGGCCTTGCGGGCCTCATCGTTGCCGCCCGTCTCTCGGCCGCCGACGCAGCGAAGATCGGGTTGAACATGGAGCTCGACGCGATCGCCGCCACTGTCGTCGGCGGCACCGCGCTCACCGGCGGCCGTGCTACGATCCTCGGCACGGTAATCGGCGCGCTGATCATGCAGGTGATCGCGACGAGCTTCAACATGCTGCTCGTGCCGTACTCGTGGTCGCTGGCCTTCAAGGCGGGGATAATCTTGGTTGCGGTCTACCTGCAGAGGCCGAGACGTGTCTGAGGTGCGAGGTGGGAGACGAGAGGTGGAAGCGAGAGCAGGAGGCGGAATCGCCTCCCACCTGCCACCTCCCACCTCCCGCGTGCCTAGCAGTACTGCGAAGGCCGTCGCTCGACTTCAGCAGCACGGCGCCCTCGTTGCCCTCCTCGTCATCTGCATCTTCGGCGCGACGCGCTACTACGCGTTCCCAACGCCGGAGAACCTGCTGAACGTGCTGCGGCAGAACAGCATGCTCGGCCTCGTCGCTCTCGGCATGACGTTCGTGATCCTGACAGGAGGCATCGATCTATCCGTCGGCGCAGTGCTCGCGGTGGCCGGTGTGGTCGCCGCGAACCTCGCCGACCGCGGGACTCTGATTGCCGTGACGGCGGGCGTCGCCGCCGGTGCGCTGTTGGGGCTCACCAATGGGCTCGTCATCACGAAGGCGCGGATCCAGCCATTCATCGTCACGCTCGCCATGCTGATCGCCGCCCGTGGCGCGGCGTTGGCGGCGACGGGGGAGGAATCCGTCCGGGTCGGCGGCCTCGCGTCAGGCTTCACCTGGCTCGGCCGCGGTGAGATCGGCCCGATCCCGGTGCCGGTCTTCATCTTTGCGCTCGCGTACGGCGCCGGATGGGTCGTTCTTCGCTACACGCGGTTCGGCCGCTACGTCTACGCGATCGGTGACAACGCCGAGGCCTCGCGCCTCATGGGGCTCGAGGTCGACCGCGTCCTGATCGGGACGTATGCGTTGAGCGGTGCGCTCGCAGGGCTCGCAGGCGTG
>DATLNO010000032.1:0-43609 GCA_035536715.1 Solirubrobacteraceae bacterium | reverse complement strand
CCTTCAGCGACGGGTCCTCCTCGGCCACGATCCGCGCCACGAGCTCGACCGCGCGGCGCGACTTGATGAAGCAGATCGTGCGCGCGCCGCGGCGCGCGAGATGCCCGACGATCTCGGCTGCCTCGGCGAGCGACGAGCGCCGCGTGCCGAGCGCCTCGTCGGTCAGCGGCGGGTTCCACATCGCAATCTCGCGCGCCGCGCCCGGGGCGCCGTCGCGGTCGACGAGCGCGATCTCGTCCAGGCCGGTGAGCTTCTCCGCGAGCTCGACCGGGTTGGCGATCGTCGCGCTCGCCAGCAGGATCCGCGGCTCGGTGCCGTAGGCGTTGGCGATCCGGCGCAGCCGCCGCAGGACGTTGGCGACATGCGAGCCGAAGACGCCGCGGTAGACGTGCGCCTCGTCGACGACGACCACCGCGAGGTTCGAAAAGAAGTCGGCCCACTGGCGGTGGTGGGGCAGGATCCCCATGTGCAGCATGTCGGGGTTCGTGAGGATGAGGTTCGCGCGCCGGCGGATCTGCGTGCGCTGCTCGCGCGGCGTGTCGCCGTCGTAGATCGCGGGCCGGACCTGCTTGGTCAGGGCGAAGGCGTTGATCGCCCGCGCCTGGTCCTGGGCGAGCGCCTTCGTCGGGTACAGGTACAGCGCGCGGGCCTTGGCGTCGCGGCACAGCACGTCGAGCGTCGGCAGGTTGAAGCACAGCGACTTGCCCGAGGCGGTGCCGGTCGTGACGATCGTCGGGCCCGCCCAGGCCGCGTGCAGCGCCTGCGCCTGGTGCGACCAGAGCGATGCGATCCCGGCGCCGCGCAGCGCCGCGACCAGCGCCGGGTGAAGCTCGTCGGGCAGCGGCTCGGTGACCGCTTCGCGCGCGCCCTCGAATGACTCGCGGACGAGCCGCTGGTCGGTCCGGCCGAGGTCGAGCAGGGCGCTCCAGGGATGGACTTCGGGGGCGACGGACACGCGCTTGCCATAGTACGAGCGCCTTGAGCGTGCGCAGCTTCCACCACGCCGAGTTTCCGGCCGATCGTCTGCGCGCGTTGCGCGAGGAGACGATCTCGCTGTGCGTGCCGGCGCGCGACGAGGCGCCGACGATCGCCGGCGTCGTCGGGCCGCTGGTCGCTCTGCGCGAGGCGGGGATCGTCGATCAGGTCGTGGTGCTCGACGACGACTCGAGCGACGGCACGGGCGAGATCGCCGCTGCGCTCGGCGCCGAGATCGTGCGTCCGGCGCGCCTGCTGCCCGAGTTCGGGCCCGTGCTCGGCAAGGGCGACGCCATGTGGCGCGCGCTGAGCGTCCTGCGCGGCGACCTCGTCTGCTTCGTCGACGCCGACTCCGAGGACTTCGGCGCGCACTTCGCGGTCGGCCTGCTGGGCCCGCTCGTCTGCGTGCCCGGCGTGCAGTTCGTCAAGGGCTTCTACCGGCGGCCGTTCAAGAACGGCGGCGCAGATGTCCAGCCGACCGGCGGCGGCCGCGTCACCGAGCTGACCGCGCGCCCGCTGCTGGATGCGTTCTATCCGGAGCTCGCGGCGGTTCGCCAGCCGCTCGCGGGGGAGTTCGCCGCGCGCCGCGAGCTGCTCGAGCGGATGGCGTTCTGCACCGGCTATTCGGTCGAGATCGGGCTGCTGCTCGACGTCTGGGCCGCCGAGGGGATCGACGCGCTGGCGCAGGTCGACCTCGACTCGCGCCAGAACCGCCACCAGCCGCTGGAGGACCTCACGCCGATGGCCGCCGCGGTGCTCGGCGCGGTGACGAGCCGGCTGCGTCGCGAGGGGCGCTTGGCGAGGGCCGCCGACGGCTGCGACGGGCCTGTCGAGCGCCCGCCGCTCGCTGAGTTGCGGTCGCTGCGCACCGGCGGCTGAGCGCGATCGTCACGGCGTGGCGCAGCGCCCGATGCGCGGGTCGAGCGCCAGCGGGCGGATGGTCGTGTCGTCGCGTTCCACACGCGACACGAGCATGCGCTCACCGAGCAGCGCGACCCCGCTCAGGCCGCGCCGAGGCAGGACCTGCGTCGCGCGCAGCGTGCCATCCGCCCCGACGGCGCTGACCGTGATGTTGGCGGTGTTGCGAAACAGCGCGACGACCGCGCAATCCGGCCCGACTCGCAGCAGCGCGCTCGCCGGCAGGTCATCGTTGCTGTCGCTGAGCACCTGGACCGTGCCATCGGGTCGTGTCAGCTCGACCCTGCCGTGCGGGCTGTCGCCCTTGTAGCGTGGCGTGTTGACCTCCTCCAGCTGCCACGCCGGTGCGATGCGCGCATCGGATGTGCGCACGTTGACGGGCCGCTCCTCGCGATTGGTCACCCGCGCGTCGTCGTCTCGGACGACGAGGTCGATCACGACGCTGCGGGAGCGCGGTGGGGTGTACCCGGCGACGCGTACGCGCTCGCCGCGCACGTCGACGTCGTCGACCTCGTCGGCGGCGGGCACCTCCCACACCCAGCGCTGCTCGAGCGGCGCGTAACCCAACAGCCACGTGCCGCCGCGGCCGTAGGCGACGACGATCCAGCGCCCGCCGATCGTCCCGCGCACGTCGAGGACGTCCCAGCCTGCGCGCTTCACGACGAGCCGTCCGCCGGTCGACAGCTCGACCGCCAGCCGTCGCTTGAGCTCGGGGCCGAGCGATGCGGCAACCTCCGGCTGGCGGTCGCCGTCGAGGTCGGGCAGCAGGAGCGCGCTCGGACCGGCGATCTTCACCGTGCTGCGCCGCGCCCCGACAACGGTCACGTACCTGTTCGTTCGGACGGCGATCCCCGCGCTCGAGATGCCGCGCAGGCTTTCTTCTCCGCGCGCGATCGCGCGCAGCGGCATCGCCGCGCGGCCATCCTCGGGGACCGCGCCGTCATCACCGCAGCCGCTCGCACTCGCCAGCACGAGGATCAGCGCGGCAAGGGCTCGAAGGGACGTCGAGCGGGAACGCACGGGGCAACCCTACGCTCGTGAGGACTCGGTGAGAGTGGCTCGTCCTTTTGCCCTACGCGAGGCACTCTAAGGGCAGTGAAAGTTTTTCTACCCGCATCGGAGACCCCATGCTGAAGCACTCAAGGACGCTCGTTTCGCTTGCTGCGGCGGGTGCGCTGCTCGCCATCCCCGCTGCCGGGCTGGCCAATGAGAACGCCAACAAGGGCAAGGGCAAGGCCAAGGGCAAGGCCGCGAGCTGCGCCAAGGCGCACAAGGCGCCCTTCGTCGTCCACGGCACGATCGCCAGCATCACGCCGGACGACCCGGCTACCACGGCGATCAACGAGGCCGCCTGGACGATGACGATCCATAGCGCCAACGCCCACGCCCGCAAGTCCGGCGAGCTGACCGACATGGACACCGCCAAGAAGGGCGTCCAGGCCAGGGGCGGGACGTACGCCGTCGCCGCGGGCGACGCCTACACGCTGAAGCTCAACGGCTTCGAGGGCACCGACACGCCGTCCATCGGCGACCGCGTCAAGGTCCGCGGCACGATGACGCTGGCCAAGAAGCGTTGCGCTCCGCCCGCCATGAGCACCGCCGACCGCTACGGCAACCCCGACGTGACCAAGGTCACGATCTCCGACCGCGACGCTGACGCGTAGGACGAACGCGACCAGTGCGATCGGTGGCCGCCCTGAAAGGGGCGGCCACTGCTCGTTGTGGGCCGTCCGGCCGCGCGCTCGGCTCGTTCTCGGCGCCGGTCCCGGCGCCGGATGACAACGTGTTCAGGAACCACACATAGGCGGGGTCCGGGCGGTGCGTGCGCGAGGATGTCGGCGTGAACGCCAAGCCCCCTGCCGCTGACGAGCCCGCCACGCTGCAGTCGCGGCTGGAGGAACCGACCGACCACAGCGTCTCGGACGCGACGATCGGCGATCCGGTGGCGCTGCTGCATGACCTCGACGCCAGCGGCCGCTTCCACCGCGACGGTTCCTTCGGCCGCCTCTTTCACCGGGGCATGGTCTCGCTGCGCGAGAACGTGCCGACCGAAAGCCTGCACATCTCCGTCGATGGCAACCGACTCGCGGCGCACGTCGACGACGTCTCGCCGCTGGATGCCGACGCGGACGGACCGTCGGGGTATTCGTTGCGCCGGGCGGTGCTGCACAACGCCGTCGGCATGGCGCGCGACGTCGCGGGGATCCTGCAGGGCCGGCAAGGCGATCACAGCTGCGTGCTCGATTGCGAGTGGGTCACGCACAAGCGGCGGCGCTCCAGCGCTCCTGAGCTGCTCGACCCGCTCGCCGCGGCCTGGAGCGTGCACCTGGAAGTGCGGGTCGCCGGCGCACTGGACGAAGCGCGACTGCGGGCTGCGCTGGTGGCTGTCCTGTGCGGCGACCGGGCGCCGGCGGGCGAGCTGTTGGAGGTCGTCGACTGCCGTGAGGACGATGTCCTCGATCGCGCTCGCGACGCGCTTCTGAGCAGAGCGGTCGATGTCACGGACGCCCCGCCGCTGTGCGCCTGCCTCGCGCGGCGCCCCGGCGGTGACGTGCTCATGCTCAACGTCAACGGCGCTGCCGCGGACGGCGTGGCGGCGATGGAGGTGCTGCACGCGATCGCGCGGGCCTATGCCGATGCCGGCGCGCCCGTTGCCGCGCTGGATTTCCTCGCCGGCCATGATCTGCCGGTCTGGCCCTCGTCGCCGTCGATGTCGGTGGCGGCGCGGTTCTTCGCGCGGCTCGTGGAGTGGCTGCGCGACCGCCTCGCGCGGACGGGACGGCTCGCCGCCGACGGCGCCCAGGACCGCGACGGGTACGGCTTCCACATGGTCTCGCTGACGGCCGCAGAGACCTCGTACGCGATCGAGGGAACCGAACCCGGCACCGAGCGCAACGTGCTCATGGCCGCTCTGCACCGGGCGATCGGCGACTGGAACCTCCAACACGGCACGCCCGGCCGGCGCCTCGGCGTGCTCGCGCCGGCCAACCTGCGCCCGCCGCGATGGCCGAAGGGGACGATCGGCAACTTCTCGGTGACTGCACGGCTGTCGACGAACCGCCGCGAGCGCGCCCGCCCCTCCGCCACGCTGAAGGCGATCAACGCCCAGCGTGCCCGCAACAAGCGCACGCGCAACGGCGTCGCCCTGATCGCCGGGCTGCAGCGCACCGGCCTGCTGTCGCTGTGGGCCAAACAGTCGATCGTGGTGCTGCAGCCGCTGACCGGCAATCGCCTCGTCGACACCGCAATGCTCTGCGACCTCGGATGGATGGACGACGCGCCGTCGTTTGGGGCGGACGCGGGCGAGACGCTGGAACTGTGGTTCTCGGCGCCCGCGCGGTCTCCGCTGAGCCTGTGCGTCGGGGTCGTCGCGACCGGCGGCAAGCTGCACCTGACCTTTCGCTACCCGCACCGCCTGTTCGGCCCCGAAGCGGCGGCCCGCTTCGCCGCGTGCTACCTCGAACACGTCGGCGCCGTGGCCGACAGTCGCTAGCACGAGACACCGTGCGGCAGGATGTCGTGCGTGCGCTGCCTCTACGTGGACCTCGACAGCACTCTGCTCGGCCCCGGAGGTGCGCTGCTGCGCGGCGCCGACAACACCTTCTCGCTGGAGGGCGTCCGTGCGCTGCAGGCCTGTGACCGCGCCGGCGCCGAGGTCGTTCTCATGTCGGGCCGGCGCAAGGGCACGGTCGCCGAGAATGCGCGCCTGATCGCCCAGCCCGCCTACATCTACGAGGCCGGCTCGTGCCTCGTCATCGACGGCGAGGAAACCTGGCTGACCGGCGACTACCTGCCGCACGGCGATGCCGGCTCGATCCACGACCAGATCGAGCAATCCGGTGCGGCGGCGTTGCTGCTCGAGCACTACGCGGGGCGCTTGGAGTACCACGATCCCTGGCATCACGGGCGCGAGGTGTCGCACCTCTTCCGCGGCCTCGTCGACGCAGTCGAGGTCGACGCGCTGCTGGCCGAGCACGGGCACGGCGGCCTGCGTCTCGTCGACAACGGCGGCGTACACCGCCGCTCGCCGGATCTCGTCGCGCTCAGCGAGGTGCGCGCCTACCACCTCGTGCCACGCGGGGCATCGAAGGCCAATGCCGTCGCGCTGCACATGCGCATCCGCGGCTATGCGACGCAGGACGTCATCGCCGCAGGCGACTCGCGCGAGGACATGGAGACCGCTGCGCACGTCGGCGCGTTCTGGTTCGTCGCCAACGCGGTCGAACGCGACCCGACGCTGCGGGCGGCGATCGGCACGCGCTCCAACGTCCGCATGGCGCAGGAGTCCTACGGCGCGGGCGTCTACGAGGCGGTCGTCACGACGCTGGCGATTCGGGGCGGCTGAGCTTCGTCCACATGCGCGCGAGGAGCCCGGGTGCGGGCATCCGCCGCCAGCGTGCCGGCGGCGGCACGGTCGTGCGCACGAGCCCGATCCACTCGTCGAGCGGGAGCTCGCCGGAGATGAGTTTCGCCAAGCCGTCCGTGACCGTCGCCTCGAGGCCCGCGTTGCCGAGTGCGCGGGCGAGCAGCGGGACGGACTCGAGCGCCTCGACCGCCTGCCCGATGCGTTCGGGGATCTCCTCAGCCGGGACGCCCGCGGCGAGCAGCTCGCCGGCGCGCCGGTTGCGGCTCTGCGGCGCGAGCACGGTCGCGACGAGGTCGCCGGTGCCGGCGAGGCCGAGCATCGACTCCGGCCGCGCGCCCTGCGCCTCGGCGTAGCGCCAGACCTCGGCGAAGATGTGCCCGGCCGCGGCGCCGGCGGCGTTCAGGCCCTGCGCCTCGGTCGCGCCCGCGGCGAGTCCCGCCGCGTTCTTCGCGGCGCCCGCGAGCTCGACGCCGATTGGGTCGTTTGACTGCTCGCAGACGACGCCCGCGCGGATGAACACCCCGGACAGCGTGCGCGCCAGTTCCTCGTTGGTCGACGCCGCGACGAGGCCCGCTCCCTCGCTGACCATCTCGCGCGCGTGCGCCGGGCCGCCGATGCAGGCCACGCGCGCCTCGCCGAAGCGCTCACGCAGCAGGACGGTCGGCGCGACGCCGTTGGGCGGGGTGAGGCCCTTCGCGAGCGAGATGACGGCGGCGCGCGATCCCAAGCCGCTGTTCGTCAGCCCGCGGATCGTCCTGCCGAGCCCGTCGGACGGCACGGCGAGGAAGACGTAGTCCGCTCGCCCGAGGCCCGCCTCGACGCTCTCGATGCGCAGCTCGCGGGGCAGCTCGACGCCTGCGAGGTAGACGAGGTTCTCCCGGTCCTCCTGCAGGCGCCGCGCCTGCTCGGCCGTGCGTGTTTGCAGCGTCGTTCGCAGCCCGCCGCGCGACAAAAGCACCGCCACCGCCGTGCCGAACGAGCCGGCGCCGACGACCGTCGCCCGCCGAGCGACGGGCGAGGGCAGCGACAGGCTGGGGCGTTGGCGGCCGTCGGGCATCCGGCGGCGAGGGTACTGCCGATCAGGCGACACGCAGGTTCTCGGGATCGATTTGCGCCGCGGATGACCGGGCTCAAGAGCGCTGCTGGACCACCATGCGAACGCCACGCCGGGGCGGTCGTGGCGCGCCGAGTGCGGATAGTGCCCCTGCGCGCGTCACGACCGTCGTCCAGGCCGCCGAGGAGACCAGCGACGCCCGCGAATAGCGACCGCCGCGTCCCGCCCCCGCACAACGGTCGCCATCACCCGGACGGCGGTCGTCTGCCCGCGCCGTTGGGAGCGAGCAGGCCGAGTACGGTGCCCGGCGCGGCCTCGAGGTCGACCCCAACGAACGGTTTAGGCCAATATCTGGCCGTAACTTCTGACATCGTTTGCAGCACGATGACCGAGACGTCCGGCCGCCTCCTGAAGCTGCTCTCCCTGCTGCAGACGCGCCGCGACTGGCCGGGCGGCGAGCTCGCACACCGCCTCGGCGTGTCGGGCCGCACGATCCGCCGTGATGTGGAGCGACTGCGCGACCTCGGCTACCCCGTCGATGCGACGACCGGCCCAGCCGGAGGCTACTCGCTGCATGCCGGCACAGCGATGCCGCCGCTGCTGCTCGACGACGACGAGGCGGTCGCTATCGCCGTCGGCCTGCGGACCGCGGCGGGCGCCTCGGTGACAGGCATCGAGGAGACATCGATCCGCGCGCTCGTCAAGCTCGAGCAGGTGCTGCCGTCGCACCTGCGCCGGCGCGTGAACGCGCTCAGCTCGGTTCTCGCGACGCTTCCGGCGAGCGGCCCGATGGTCGATCCCGAGGCGCTGTCGACGATCGCCGGCGCCTGCCGCGATCGAGAGCGCCTGCGCTTCGCCTATCGCAGCCGCGACTCTCAGCAGTCGCGCCGCCACGTCGAGCCGCACAGCCTCGTCAACCTCGGTCGCCGCTGGTACCTCGTCGCGTGGGATTGCGATCGCGAGGGCTGGCGCACGTTTCGCGTCGACCGCCTCGAGCGCCCGGCCGCCGCCGGCGGGCGCTTCGACATGCGGACGCTGCCCGGCGGGGACCCGGCCGCGTACGTCGCGGCGAACCTGCGCATGGCGCCCTCGCGCTACGAGGCGCGTGTCACCGTGCATGCCCCCGCCAAGGAGCTCGAGCAGCGGCGCTATCTCTTCGGCACCGTCGAGGCGCGTGGGGAAGACCGTTGTGAGTACCGCACAAGCGACGACTCGCTGGACTGGCTGGCCATGCGCATCGGCATGCTCGGATTCGAGTTCGAGGTCCACGAGCCGCCCGAGCTCGTCGAGCGTTGCGGGCAGCTCGCGGACCGCTTCGGGCAAGCGGCCAGGGGTCCGGGCGGCCGGGCCTAGCGGCCCGTCTGCGTAACGGGGCGTCTGTCAGGAGACGGACCACTAGAAGACGTTGTCGCAGTCGTTGAGGGCGAGCCGGTCCGCCAGCCCCTCCTGCTCGGCGTCGAGCTTGTCGCCCTCCTCGCTGGCCTTCTCGCCGGCGGCGGAGTCGTCGTTGCGCGCCGCTTCGGTGAGCTTGTCGCGCGAGGCGAGTAGCCGCTCGACGGACTGCAGGTACGCGGCGACCTTCTCCCGTTCGGAATGTGGTGGGGACAGCGCCTTCAGACGGTCAAAGCCCGCCCGGGTCTTCTCGAGTACCTCTTCGATGATCGGCGCGGCGGCCTTCAGGTCGCCTCTGTCGAGATTGTCGATCCGGTCCTCGTACTCCGTCTGTTCCTCGGCGATATCGCTGCAGACCTTGTTGGCCTGCGTCGTGTACTCGGCCTTCGTGAGCCGGTCCTCGCCGCTCGAGGACGTGTCGTCGTCGCCACCACAGCCGGCGAGTAGTGCCACACATCCGACCAACGGCACGTACGTCCTGAACATCGCAACCCCCAGATGAATCGACCAGTCCCGCGCCGGGAGTATCCCAGCGGCGTCAGGGCAGCCCGCGCTCCCTGCGTGCCGACGATGCCCATCAGCCGATTCGCCGCCGGGTTGTCGGAGCGCGTGGATGCGCGTCAGCAGAGCGCGCTCATCGCGGGGCAACGGGCGTGCGCGTACCTGCAGCGAGCGCAGGTGGGCCACCATCAGCATCGGCTTGAGCACGCTCGCCGACTGGGGGGGAACAGCTGCGTCTCATCGTGTCCGCCGGCGTGCGTTGCGCGGACCGCGAAGGCGACCTCGCCGCTGCGCCCGGCCGCCCACGCTGCAGCACGATGCCGGCTCGCGGCTCAGATGTACGCCGCCAGTGCCTCGCCCGCCGCCTCGATCTCGGCGACCGCCGACGCGGAGAGGATCGCCTGTAGGTCGAGGATCCTCGCGTCGAAGCGGTCGATCGCGTCCTCGCCGACGATTGCGTGGCATGGCACGCCGGCCTGCCGTGCGCGCGTCGCGATCTCCCCGGCGACCCGTCCTTCCAGCGTCGCGCGGTCAAGACGCCCTTCGCCGACGATCACGGCGCGCGCGGCGCGCATGCGGGCATCGAAGCCCAACTCCTCCAGGACGAACGGAGCGCCGGGCAGCAAGCGCGCGTCGTACTGGGACCACAACGCTCCAGCAAGTCCCCCGCCGGCCGCGGTCATCGGGATCCCACGCGGGTCGCGCGGCATGCCGGCGGCGGCGCGGTTCCACGCGGCCCGCAGCTCGCAGAGCACCACGAGCGCCGCGCCGCGCAGCCCGCCGCCGTGCTCGATCGCCTCGACGGCGCCCGCGCCGGCGTCGAACTCGACCTCCAGGCCCCCGGCCGCGACGAGCACGACCTCCGCGCCCGCATCGACCGCCGCAGCGATGCGCGCGCCGGTCGCCGCCGTCGTGGAGGCGCGCTCGACGATCGCACTACCGCCGTCCTCGATCAGCGCGAAACCGTCGGCCGTCTCGCCGCCGAGGACCGGCAGCAGCACCTCCGTCGTCCCGCGCCCGCCGCCGGCGACCGGGCAGAGTTCGGGTGGCGGCACGACCCCAGCCCGTTCCAGGCCGCGCGCGACCGCGGCTGCGACGACCGGCGCTCGCAGCTCGCCGCCGAATGCATCAGGAGCGATGAGCACGGGCGGTGGGGAGCGGGCCATGGCCGCGAAGGATCACACGCAACCGATCACCCGCGCACGACCGACGCGCGCTGGCATCCTCTGCGCATGGCGCCGAAGCCTGAGTACACCACGCTCGAGGCGGCCGGCCACGAGATCCGCATCTCGCGCCCGAGCAACGAGCACGCCGGTTATCTGGCCAGGCTGCTCGAACTCGCCCGCCGCGACGAGGAGGAGGGCCTTGGCGACGCGCCCTGGCCGCCGAACGTCGCCAAGCAGCCGGGCGAGCCCAAGCGCGTGCAACCGCCTCGGGCCGGGAAGCAAGAGTGAGCGTCGCGAAGCGCCTCACGGCGCTCCTCGGCTGGCCGCTGCGGCGCGCGCTGGATCCGCGCGTGCGCATGACCGTCCACGAGATCGACGCCCGCCTGGGGAGCGAGCATCTCGCCCGGCCGACGGTCCACGATCGCCTCGACGACCTCGACCGGATGGGCCGCGACATGCTCGCCGGCCTCGGCTGGCGCGACGTGCCCGAGCCGGGCGGCGGCCTCGACCAGCTCGACGCGCCGCGCGCCGCATACCTCAACTGGGCGACCGGCCCCGACGGCTACGCCTCCCAAGGCGGTATGTGGTTCAACCCGCCGGTGCCGGTGCACCACGACGTCGGCGCCGTCGAACCGCTGCTCGTCAACGAGCGGATCGTCGAGCAGCCCTTCGTGTTCCAGGAGCTCGCCGGGCTGCCACGATCGGCGCGGATCCTCGACGTCGGCGGCAGCGAGAGCACGGTCGGCCTGGCGCTCGCCACGCTCGGCCACAAAGTCACGATCGTCGACCCGCGGCCGTACCCGCTCGTCCACCCGAACCTCAGCCACGCAGCCTGCCGCCTCGACGAGCTGCCGCCCGGAGCGCAGCCCTTCGACGCGGCCGTCGTGCTCTCGGCCGTCGAGCATTTCGGCCTGGAGCACTACGACAGCGCCCCGTTGCTCGACGAGATGTCGGCGGCGGAGAACATGGCTCGTCCTCGCGACGGCCTCGAGGCGGTCGACGAGCACCTCGACCTCGCGGCGCTCGCGCGCCTGCGCGAGCTCGTCGTCCCCGGCGGCGTGCTCGTCCTGACGGTGCCGTTCTCAGAGCACGCAAGCGTCGACGGCTTTCAGCGCGTCTACGACGAGGCGGGTCTCGCGCAGCTGCTCGCGGGCTGGAGCGTGCACACGTCGCTGCGCGTGGGACGGACCGATCGGCTGACGTGGGAGCTCGGCAGGCCGTCGCAGGAGCGCCACGGCGTCGCGCTCGTCGCGGCGACCCTGCCTCCGACGTCGTAGGACCCCACCCCCGGCACGCAGCGAGCCGGAGATGGGGTCATGGCTACGACTTACTGGCATACCACCCCGATATGAACGCTTGGACCACCCACTGGGAGGCGATGCGGCCTGTGCGTTGACAACATCGTGACGGCCTCGTCGCGATCCGCACTAGGGACCCTCCCCAGGATTTCGGCGGCCGGACGAACATCCCAGCTGTGCCGCGGCTTCTGCTAGTGGCGCGGCCTTGCGGACCGGTCCGCTAAGAGTCCAGCTGCTCGAGTCGGCACTCGGACGGCGACTTGTCGTCGCGCCAGCGCACGACCTTCGTGCCGTGCCGGATGCGCCCGTCGGAGACGTGGTCGAACGTCACCTCGACGACCAGCTCGGGCCGCAGGGCGACCCACTCGAGCTCGCGGCCGTGCGTCCAGCGCGAGGCCTCGCCGCTGCCCCGCTCGCCGGTCTCGTACGGGCGCAGCTCCTCGACGAGCTCCTTCTTGCGCTTCGCCGTGAACCCGCTGGAGTGGCCGACCTCCCGCAGGCGGCCGTCGTCGTCGTAGAGGCCGAGGATGATCGCGCCGACGGTTCCCTCGGCCTTGCCCGGGCGCCACCCCATGACGACGGCGTCGAGCGTGCGGACGCGCTTGATCTTCACCATGCCCTTGCGCTCGCCGGCGCGATACGGGGCGGCGAGCTCCTTGGCGATCACGCCCTCCTCGTCGTGCAGCCACCGGCGCGCACCGGCGGCGGTGCGCTCGACGGGCGTCAGCTCGAGGCCGGCGATCGTCTCGAGCACGGCGCGGCGATCCTCGTAGGAGCGCTCGAGCAGCACGTCGTCGTCGAGCGCGAGCACGTCGAAGGCGACGAAGCGCGCCGGCGTCTCCTCGGCGAGCCGCGCGATTCGCGACGCCGCGGGGTGGATGCGCTGGCCGAGCGTGCCGAAGGTCGCCGCGACGAGCTCTCCGTCGACGACGTAGCGCCCCGCCGGGAAGCTCACCTCGGGGAAGTAGCGCGACAGCTCCTTGCCGTTGCGCGACTGCAGGTGGCTCGCCTCGCCGTCGACGAAGGCGATCGCGCGGAAACCGTCCCACTTGGGCTCGTACGCCCAGCCCTCGCCTTCGGGCAGGCTCGCGCGCGGCCGTGCGAGCTGCGGCAGGATCGGCGGCTTGAGCGGCAGGGCCACCCGCGCAAACTACCTCAGCGATTCGTGCGCGAGCGCAGGGGCCGGCGCCGGCAGCGCCCGCGTGCCGCGCATCTGCAGCGCGATGACCGCCGTGAGCACGAGCGCGCCGCCGAGCGCCTGCAGCGGGCCGAGTGCCTCGTCGTACAGCGCCACGGCCAGACCAACTGTCAAGACCGGCTCGAAGGTCGATACGATCGACGCCGTCGAGGCGCCCACGCGCTCCATCCCGAGCGTGAACGTCAGGATCGGCAGCACGGTCGAGAGGGTCGCGATCGCGGCGATCCAGATCCAGCCGGCTGCCGTGAACTGCAGCGCGCCGCCGACCACGCCCGCGCCGACGAACGTCACCGCCGCGCCGGTCGCGACGAGCGCGCCGAGCACGATCGGGTCGATCCGTCGCACGACAGCCTCGGCGACGAGGATGTAGATCGCATACGTCGCACCGGCGCCGAGCGCCAGCACGATGCCCGCGGCCTCCATGCCGCCGGTGCCGCCGCCGAGCAGCACGAGCGCCGCGCCCGCGCTGGCGAGCGCGAGAGCGAGCGCCTTCCAGGGCGTCACGTGCTCACGGCCGAGGGCGACCGCGCCGCAGAACACGAGCGCGGGATACGTGTAGAGCAGGAGCGACGTCAGCGACGCGTCGATCTGCTCGAGCGCCGAGAAGAAGAGGCCGGCCTGCGCGGCATAGCCGATCGCGCCGAGCCCGAGGCAGGCGAGGACGGCGCGCCGCTGCGCCCGCGCGGGACGCGCACCGGCGGCGCTGCGGGCGCGGACGCGCGCGCGCACGGTGACGATCGCCCAGAAGATCGACGCGGCCAGCACGAAGCGGGCCGCGAGCAGCGCCGTGACGCCCAGCCCGGCGGCGTAGGCCTCCTTGGCGAAGATCGCCATGAGGCCGAAGCCGACGGCGGAGAGCAGGCACAGCGCGACGCCCGCGGAGCGGCCTGATTCAGCTGTTGCGGCTGGTCCCACGCACGAGGCGTTCGTCGAAGCCCGGGCGCGATTCCGCACCGTGGCGATAGGCGAGCAGCTCGAAGAGCGCAAAACCTGCGAGGAGTGAGATGGCGGTGAACATGAGTACATGATCGGCGTTTGTGCGATCTAGCGGTAGCCTTGATTGTCTTGACTATCCCAAGGCAACGCCTATGAACCTCCAACAGCTCCAGTACGTCCTCGCCGCCTTCGAGCACGGCTCGTTCAGCGCCGCCGCGGAGTCACTCCATCTCGCCCAGCCGTCGCTGTCCGAGCAGGTCCGGCGTTTGGAGGCGGAGCTCGGCGTGGCGCTGTTTCAACGTGTCAACCGCGGGCTCGTCCCGACCGAGGCGGGCCGCGCGCTGCGTCCACACGCCGAGGCGACGCTCGCCGCCGTCGAGGCGGCTCGCATGTCGGTGGGCGCCGTCCGGGAGCTGCGCGCCGGGACCGCGGCGTTCGGCACGTTCGGCACCGCGCGCACGTACCTCGGGACCGATCTCGTCGAGGACTTCCGCCGCAGCCACCCCCACGTGCGCGTGCGGATCGTCGGCCAGAACTCGTCGGAGACCGTGGAGGCGATCCGCGGCGGCACGCTCGAGGCGGGCCTCGTCGTGCTGCCGGTCGAGGACCGCGGCCTGGAAATCCACCCCGCGATGCGCGACGAGGTGCTCTACGTCTCCGCCGATCGCGGGCGCGTGCGCCACGCGATGACCATGGAGCGCCTGGCAACCGCGCCGCTGATCCTGTCCGAGGCGAGCTGGGGCAACGAGGATCCGACGCGCCGCCAGCTGCGTGAGCTCGCGCAGCGCGCCGGCGTTTCGATCGAGCCGCAGATCGACGTCGAGGATGTCGAGGTCGCGCTCGAGCTTGCCGCGCGCGGGCTGGGGGACACGATCGCGCCGGCCGGAATGCTGCGCCGCCTGGCGCCGAGCGAGCTCGGCTGGGTGCCGTTCGCCGAGCCGATCTACGAGACGTTTGCCTTCACCTGGCGCCGCGGCGCGCAGCTGTCACCGGCGACGAAGGCGTTCGTGACGTTCGCCGAGCGCCGCCTGGAAACGCTCGCCGCGGTCCTGCGGATCGAGCCGCCGCGCCGGCGCGCGCCCGCAGACGCCTGATCCGTTCAAGACTCATATGCGTTCGGCCGATACATGCTTGTGAACGAGATGTCTCTCGGCCTGCCGTCCACAGTCCGCAACCAGCCGCCGGTCGCGTCCAGCGCACGGCTGAGCGCGGCCGTACACAACGGCGAACGTGTCGCGGCGCTGAATGCCGAGGGACTGCTCGAGGGCGACCCCGAGCCGATCTTCGATCGCTTCGCGCGGCTCGCCGCCCGCGTCGCCGACACGCCGACCGCGCTCGTCTCCGTCGTCACCGACGACCGCCAGCACTTCGCCGGCCTGTGCGGCGTCGCCCAGCCCTGGGCCGACGCCCGCCAGACGCCGCTGTCGCATTCCTTCTGCCAGCACGTCGTCGCCAACGCGGCCCCGCTCGTCATCGAGGACGCCCGGCGCGACCCGATCCTGAGCACGAACCTCGCGATCGTCGATCTCGATGTGATCGCCTACGCCGGCTTTCCGATCGTCTCGCCGACCGGACACGTGCTCGGCAGCATGTGTGCGATCGACTCCGAGCCGCGCGTCTGGGAGCAGGCGCAGCTCGAATCGCTCGCCGACATCGCGCTGCTCGTCGGCAACGAGCTCGAGCGTCGCGATCTCGTCCGGCGCCTCGCGATCGATGCCCGCTGCGACGCCCTCACGGGGATGGCGAACCGGCGCGCCTGGGACGAGGAGCTGCCCAGCGCCCTGCGCCGTGCCGAGCGCCTCGGCCACCCGCTCTCGGTCGTGCTGATCGATCTCGACCACTTCAAGGGCTACAACGACCGCTACGGCCATCCCGCCGGCGACGCCGTGCTGCGCGAGGTCGGGGCGCGCTGGCGCGGGCAGCTCCGCGACATCGACCTGCTCGCGCGGATCGGCGGCGAGGAGTTCGGCCTGCTGCTGCCCGGTTGCGATGCGCAGGCCGCCCTGGAGATCGTCAACCGCCTGCGTGCCGACATCCCGGAGGGTCTGACGGCCTCCGCCGGCATCGTTGCCTGGGCAATCCCGCTCACGGCGGAGCAGTTCGTCGCCGAGGCCGATCGCGCGCTGTATCGCGCCAAGAGCGACGGGCGCGACCGCGCGTACCTCGCCAGCTCGCTCGGCTCCTAGCGGTTCGCCGAGGGTCAGTCGCGCCGTGGCGCTGCGCTGTCGCCGCGCAGCCGGCGCAGGATCCGGTCGGCCGAGTTCGGCGACAGGCCGTTCACGATCCCCATGCCCTTGACGAACGGCCGGTAGTGCAGGTGCCGGCTGTCGCGCTCGACGGCCCTGATGATCCGCTTGGCCAGCTCGTCGGGCGATGCCGCATCGGGCCCGCCGCGGTACCAACCGGGCATCGGTCCGCGCTCGTGGTCGTGCAGCGAGGTGCGGATCTCGCCGGGGTAGACGGTCGTCACCGAGACGCCGGTGCCGGCGAGCTCGTGGCGCAGCGCCTCGGCGAACATCCGCTGGGCGGCCTTCGTCGCGCTGTAGGCCGCCGCACCGGGGAAGCCGCGCAGGCCGGCGCCCGAGGACATGACGACGATGTGGCCGCTGTGCTGGTCGAGCAGGTACGGCAGGGCGGCCTGGATGGTGTGCACGGTGCCGAGCCAGTTGACGGCCGTCATGTTCTCGATGTGTTCGAGGCTCTGTACGGCGATCGGCGCGTAATGCGCGATCCCGGCGTTCGCCACGAGCAGATCCAGTCCGCCGGCGGCCGCGACGAAGTCCTCGACGGCGGTCGTGATCGAGGCCGGCAGCGCGACGTCGCAGGTCAGCACCTGATGCGCGCCGGGCAGCTCGGCGGCGAGCGCCTGGAGTTTTGTGGTCGAGCGCGCGGCCAGTCCCACGACCGCGCCGCGGTCGGCCAGCGCGTGCGCGACGGAACGCCCGATCCCGCGCGAGGCGCCGGTCACGAACGCGCGGGTGCCAGAACCGATCTGCACGGGACGCGATGCTACGGGTGCGGTTGCAGACGCCGCATGCTCGCGCCGGTAGGATCGCTCTCGCATGGCCACCGAGCACGCCACCGTCGCGGAGGAGGAGTACCTCCAGACGCTGTTCTGGTTGCAGGAGGCCAGGCTTCCGATGACCGGTGCGAATGTGGCCCGGGCGATGCAGCTCTCGGCGCCGACGGTGCACGAGATGATCGGCCGGCTCGAGCGCGACGGCTACATCACGCGCGGGAGTGACAAGGTCATTTCCTTCACGGCGACCGGCGTCGAGCACGCCGAGGGGATCGTCCGCCGCCACCGGCTCATCGAGCGCTTCCTGACCGACGTGCTGCAGATCCCGTGGGACGAGGTCCACGAGGAGGCCGAGCGTCTGGAGCACGCCATGAGCCCGGTTCTCGAGGAGCGGATGCTCGCGGCGATCGGCGACGCGAAGACCTGCCCGCACGGCCATCCGATCGCCGCCGGCTCGCGAATCGACGGCGTGCCGCTCGCCGACGTCTCGGAGGGCGCGAAGGTCACGATCCTGCGCTTCGAGAACGAGGCCGAGGACCTGCTGCACTACCTCAAGGACTCGGGCATCGAGCCTGGGATGAAGGGCGCGCTGACGGTGAACACCGGCGAGGACGTCACGGTCACGACCGAAGACGGTCGCGAGTGCTCCATCACGTTCTCCGTGGCCGAGACCGTCTCGGTCCTCGCGGACCCGTCGCCGCCGTCGCGGATCGCGCTGCCGGAGCAACTCGTGCTCGCTCGCGAGCGCTACGGCCGCTAGGTCTGCGCTCGGCGCGACGCCGACAAGCGCCACCCGGCGACCGTTGTACGCTGACCCCCCGAAGCAACGGGGGTCTTGACGCTATGCGCACACGGATGGTCTGCCTGGAGGACGGAATCACATCTTGCGGCTTTCGCAAGATGGCGGCGTACGTCGCCCAACTGCAGCCGGGCACGGAGTCCTTCTACATCTCGACGGAGCGCTACCGCAGCGTGAAGACCGCCGTTCGCGGCATGGGCGACAAGGCAGTCATCGGCGACGAGCAGGTCGACGAGATGGCCCAGGGCCTCGCTGACAGCGACCTCATCGGCTTCTCCTCGATGACGGGCTACTCCGAGCTGACGCGCCGCGTCATCAACCGCATCCGCGAGCTCAACCCGTCGGTCTACATGATCTGGGGCGGCATCCACCCGATCATCCAGCCCGAGGACGCGATCCTCGCCGACGTCAACGCGATCTGCACCGGCGAGGGCGAGTTCGCCTTCGAGGAGTTCCTCTCGGCCTTCGAGGACGACCGCGACTACACGAACACGAAGAACTTCTGGTTCAAGCCCAACGGCCACGGCCAGAGCAGCGGCAACGGCGACCAGCTCATCAAGAACCACTTCCTGCCGCTCATGTCGCCACACGAGATGGAGCAGCTGCCCTTCCCGCAGTACGGCGCCGACACGGAGAAGATCTACCTGCCGGGCCAGGGCTTCGTGAAGATGGGCTTCGAGGACTACCTGCTCAACGACGGCCTCGGCTACACGACGCTGTGGTCGATCGGCTGCCCGTTTCACTGCGCGTACTGCGGCAATACGAAGTTCATCGCCAACGACAAGAAGTACAAGCGCATTCGCCATCCCAGCGCGCGCTACATGGTCGACCAGGTCAAGGACGCGCGCGACCGCTTCCCGCACCTCAGCCAGGTCTCCTTCCACGACGACTCGTTCATGGCGATCCCCTACGGCCAGCTCGAGGAGTTCGCCGAGATGTGGCACGACGAGCTCGAGCAGCTGCCGTTCGCCGTCTACGGCGTCATCCCCAACTACGTCCGCCAGGACAAGTTCGAGCTGCTCTCGTGGGCGGGGATGAACCGCGTGCGGATGGGGATCCAGTCCGGCTCGAAGAACATGCTCGACTTCTACAAGCGGCCGACGCCACCGGAGAAGATCCTCAACGCGGGCAAGGTCATCGCGTCATTCGCGCCCAAGTACCACATCCCCTCGGCGTACGACATCATCATGGATAACCCGATCGAGACCCGGGACGACGTGAAGTCGACGCTGCAGCTGCTGTACCTGATGGATCGCCCGTACACGCTGTTCATCTACTCGCTGAAGGTCATCCCGAACACGGGCCTGGCGACCGCGATGGAGGAGCTCGGCGTCGACCTCGAGGACATCGACGAGTCCTACCTCGCGATCCCGCCGCGCTGGGCGAACATCATGCTGTACCTGATCGCGCTGTGGCGCCCGCCGGGCTGGCTGTGGAACCGCCTGATGGGCCGCGTGCGCGCGTCGAGTGAGCCGCAGAAGCTCTATCCGCGCCTTGGGCTCGTGCTGCGAACGATGTACCTCACCAAGCGCGTGCTGTGCCATCTACGCGTCATGGACTTCTCGATCACGCCGGGCAAGGCGGGCTACTACGCCTGGAAGATCGGACTGGTCGGGCTGTGGCGCAAACGCTTCACGCGCCGACCGGCGCGGCCGGACCGCACGAAGAAGCAGCCCGAGGTGAAGGTCGGCGTGCAGGTCATCTCGCCGGACGGCATGCGCGACGAGTAGCGCCGACACGCCAGGACTGTGCGTCGCGCCCTGTGGGTAGGTGCCTGACATGCGATGGCTCCAGGGCGTTGATGCCGCGATCCATCGCGGGCTTCGCGAACACAGCATCGCGATACTGCGCGTCGTCGTCGGGCTCGTCTTCCTGCTCTTCGGCCTCCTGAAGTTCTTTCCGGACGTCAGCCCCGTCGAGGAGCTCACGATCAAGACGACCGATGCCATGAGCTTCGATCTCGTGCCGGGGCACATCGCGATCGTGCTCGTCGCGTGCAGCGAGTGCATCATCGGGCTGCTGCTGATCGCGGGCCGCTTTCTGCGGATCGCGATCTACCTTCTCGCCGGACAGCTGATCGGCATCCTCGCGCCGCTCGTGCTGTTCACCGGTCGGCTCTTCGATGGGCCGCACAACGCGCCGACGCTCGAGGGCCAGTACGTCATCAAGGACCTGATCCTCGTCGCGGCCGGGCTCGTCGTCGCCTCGACACTTCCTGGCCTCGTGCCCGGAGCCGATTCGCGCTCGTCATCGACGTCCAAGCGCGACGCGCCGCGGACCGACTGGACGGACCACTCGGCCGTGCGCCGATGAGTTTTCGGCCGCCGGGCCACCGACGCTGGGGTGGGCTGCGGGCACCGCTGCTCAAGCTGCGCCGCCGTTGTGCCGATGCAATTAGGACACCAGAGCAGCATTTCTCGACTCAAGCACCCTCGTCGCGAGGCGGGTCCGCAAAGCCACGGGACTCCACCGGAGTCAGCCGAGCTGCCGACGTGATGCTTTCATGAGGGAACGTCGACAAAGCGTTCTTGCCTGCCAGAGGACCGTCGTAGAGGCTGCTCGCCCCACCAGGGAACACTCAATGTCCAACCCCATCGATCTCAAGCGAGGCGCAGGCCTCGCTCTTGCCATCGCGCTCGCTCTTTCTGCGGTTCCGGCCGCCGCGCACGCCGCGGCCGTGAACCTCGCGACCGTCAGCCCGTTCGTGGTCCTCGGCGGATCCACGGTCACGAACACGGGCCCGTCGGTCCTCAACGGCAACCTCGGGGTCGCGCCCGGTACGGCGCTCGTCGGCTTCGGGCTGCCCGCGACCGTGAACGGCTCCACCCACGCGAACGACGCCGTCGCGCGACAGGCGCAGGCGGACCTCATCACCGCCTACAACAGCGCAGCCGGGCAGCCCGTTGCCGCCGCGAACGACCTGACTGGCACGAACCTCGGTAACCGGACGCTGGCGGCCGCGGCGTACCGCTACACATCCTCGGCGCAGCTGACCGGCGTTCTCACGCTCGACGCCCAGGGCGACCCGAACGCGCAGTTCGTGTTTCAGATCGCGTCGGCGCTGACGACCGCGCCCGCGAGCGCGGTCCGGCTCGTCAACGGCGCGTCGCCGTGCAACGTGTTCTGGCAGATCGGCAGCTCGGCGACGCTCGACACCACGACGGCGTTCCAGGGCAACCTCATGGCGCTCACGAGCATCTCCTTGAACGATGGGGCGTCGGTGCGGGGCCGCGTGCTCGCGCGCAACGGCCAGGTCAGTCTGATCAACAACGTCATCGACAGATCGATGTGCGGCGCCGGCTCATCGCTACCGGCACCGTCACCCGGAGCACAGGCACCCGGTGCACCGGTACCTGGAGCACCGACGAACACCACGGCACCCGGCGACTCCACTTCCACGTCAACGGCGCGCGGCCGGGCCAGGATCACGCGCACGTCGCGTGCCACCTGCACGTCGGGCTTCCACGCGCGGGTCCGCGGTCGGATGATCAGGCGCGTCGTCTTCAGCCTCGACGGCCGGCGCATCGCCACACGCACGAAGGCCCCGTTCTCGGTCTACGTGCAGGGCATAGCGGGCAGGCACAACGTCAGAGCCCGCGTCACGTTCACGGATGCGACCCGCGCCCGGACGCTGAACCTCGGCTACCGGGTCTGCGCCGCAGCGGTCCGAAACCCACGGCGCGGGCCGTCGCAGTTCACCGGGTGAGGCGCACCGATCGCGCTCCCGCGAACCCGCGCGGCCGCCGCCGCGCGGCTTCGCGGTCGGTGATCGCTCTGCTCGCCGTCACCAGCGCAGTGCTGCCGGCCGGCGCGCCCGCGCCGGCCAGGGCCGTCGCGGTGTTCAGCACGGGTACCGGCTCGTTGGCCGGACTGCCGACGCCACCGCCGCCGGCGCCGGGCGCGGGGTCGCTGACGCAGCGGACGGTGGTCCTCCTGCACGATCGCGTGGCGCGAATCGCACCGGACATCGGCGCTCGGAAGATCGGCACGGTGAGGACGCGGCGGCCGCTGACACGCGTCCGGACGGTGCTGCCGCTGCTCGGCGATGCCAAGGGCAGCGACGGAAGCTCCTGGCTGCACGTGCGGCTTCCCGGGCGGCCCAACGGACACACGGGCTGGATCCCAGCGATACAGACCAGGCGTGCGCGCAGCGAATGGCACATCCGGGTCGACCTCTCCCTGCGACGGGTAACCATCCGGCGCGACGGACAGGTGATACGCCGATTTCGCGCGGCCGTGGGCAAGCCCGCGACACCGACGCCGATCGGGAGGTTTTTCATCGAGGAGGCTCTCGCACTGTCCCCGCAGGATGACGGCGGGCCGTTCGCGCTCGCGACGAGCGCGAGGTCCTCGGTCCTGCAGGAGTTCGCAGGCGGCCCGGGCCAGATCGCGCTGCACGGCACGAACAACCTCGCGACGGTGCTTGGCACCGCCGTCTCCCACGGCTGCGTTCGGCTCAGCACGCGCGCGATCACGTGGTTGGCAAGGCGCATCCGTGCAGGCGTGCCGCTGACAATCACGCGCTGATGCGCTGATGCGCTGATGCGGTCAGCGCCGGCCGCTACGCCGGCGCAGCGGCCGGTGTCAGCGACCGGTACGCGTCGGCCAGGCGCTTGACGCCCTCGCCGATGCGGTCGTTCGTGACGCCGGAGTACGCGAGGCGCAGGGTGTTCTCGCCGCCCTCGAGCAGGAAGTCCGTGCCCTTGACGAACTGCACGCCGCGCTCGCCGGCGGCGGCGAAGAGCGCGCTGACGTCAGTGCCCTGCGGCAGCTCCACCCACATGAAATAGCCGCCCTCGGGCAGCTGGTACTCCGCCTCGGGCAGGTGCTCCTGCAGCGCGGCGTCGAGCGACGCGACGCGCTCGGCGAGCGCGGCCTTCACGGTCTCGATCGCCCCGTCGATCGCCCCCGACACGCAGAACTCGTACACGATCGCCTGGGCGACCATGTTCGGTGAGATGTACGTGTTCGTGGCGAGCTTGGCGATCCGCGCGATCAGGTCGGTCGGACCGACGAGGTAGCCGACGCGGATGCCCGGACAGACGGTCTTCGAGAACGATGACGCGTACACGACGTTGTCATTCGTGTCCTGCTCGAGCATCGTCGGGATGTCATCGCCGCTGAAGCGGATGTGGCGGTACGGGTCGTCCTCGAAGATGAGGAAGTCGTGCCGGGCCGCCAGTTCGAGCAGCGCGGCACGCTTCTCGAGTGAGAGCGTGTAGCCGGCGGGGTTCTGAAAGTTCGGGATGATGTGCGCGAGCTTCGGAACGGTGCCGCTGGCGATCAGCGCGGCGAGCTCGTCGACATCGATGCCGTCGGTCTCGAGGTTGACCATCCGCACGTCGGCGCCCAGGCCGCGCAGGTTCAGCAGCGTGCGGTCGTACGTCGGCTTCTCGACGACGACCGCGTCGCCCGCGGTGACCGTGGTCGCGAAGAGGAACGCGTCGGCCTGCATCGAGCCATTCGTGACGAGCACCTGTGCCTCGTCGACGCCGTGCTGCTCGGCGATCCAGCGGCGCAGCGGCACGTAGCCGATGCTTGTCCCGTAGGCGGTCGCGCCCGCCGGGTCGTTGGTGAAGGCGCGGGTCGCGGCGTCGCGTAGCCCGCCGATGTCGACGATGTCCAGTGAGGGCGCGCCGCGGGCGAAGGAGATGGTGTCGGCCATGGCTTCGAAGATAGCGACCGCGCGCACGCCGCTTCAGAACGCCGTCGCGAGCGCCAGCGGGAAGACCGCGCCGGCTCCACGCTGAAGCAACTGCCCACCCGTCATCGCGATCGTCCAGCCACTCAGGCGCAGGTCGTCGAGCAGCAGGCAGCTCTCGGGCGGCGGCTCGCCGCTGACGCGGAACGCGCCGCGCACGTTGGCGGCCTGCAGCGCGGCGTTGGACATGTCGCGCTGCCGCGGCCGGTCGACCGTGCGCTCCAGCAGCGGGACGTAGGGAATCCCGAGCGTCTGCGACATCCGCTGCGCGAGGTCCTCGACGACGCCCGGGTGACTCGCCGACGGGACCGTCGTGAGGTAGCTCACGGGCGGGTTCCAGGCGCGGACGAGGCGATCGACGGCGTCGAGCAGCTCGTCGGAGAAGTGCCCTTCGCGCAGGCCCGTCTGCACGAGCGGGGCCCAGCCACCGTCGCCCAGCCGCGCCAGCGCCCGCCCTTCCTCGACGACGAACTCGGCGGGAATCTTGCGCATCCGCCCCTCGGGGTCCGGCGCCATCTTCTTGCACTCGAGCTTGAGCGGCTGGGAGCGCAGGTGGTCGATCGCCTCGCGCACGAGGCCGGGCTGGAGCTGACCGTCGTAGCGCGGCGCGGTGCAGATCGAGCAGCGACCACAGTCCTGCGGGTCGGGGTCGTCGAGCTCCTCCTGCAGGGCGCGCATCAGGCAGCGCCCGTCCGCGCCGAAGTTCGCCATCGTCGCCTGCTCGCGGCGGCGCAGCTCGGTGATGTGCGCGTAGCGTTGCGCGTCGTACGTCCAGCCGCTGCCGGGCGTGCGCATCCAGCGGCTGCCGTCGCGCGAGACCGCGCCCTCGACGTCGAGCACCTTGAGCATCGCGTCGATGCGGCCGCGGCCGAGGTTCACCATCGCGGTCAGCTCGGGCGTCGAGGCGCCCTCGGAGCCGACCTCGTCGAGGTGCTCGAGGACGCGGTCGACGAGCTCGCGGCGAGGGAAGGCCTGCTCGATGAAGAAGTCCTGGATGCGGCGGTCCTCGGCGCCGCGCAGCAGGACGACCTCGGCGCGCTCGATTGCGCGGCCGGCGCGGCCGACCTGCTGGTAATAGGCGATGACCGAGCCGGGCGCCTGGTAGTGCACGACGAAGCCGAGGTCCGGCTTGTCGTAGCCCATGCCGAGCGCACTGGTCGCGACGACGGCCTTGAGCTCGTTGGCCAGCAGCCGGTCCTCGACGGCGATCCGCCGCTCGGTGTCGATCTCACCGGTGTAGGCCTCGGCGGCGATTCCGTGGTCGCTGCACCACTGCGCGACCTGCTCGGCATCGCGCTTGGTCAGCGTGTAGACGATCCCCGAGCCCGGCAGCTGGTGCAGGTGGGTCGCCAGCCAGGCGAGCCGGTCGGCCTGACCGGGTAGCTCGACGACCTCGAAGCGCAGGCTCGTGCGCCCGAGCGGACCGCGGTAGGCGACGAGCGCCGCGCCGCTGTGGCCCGTGCGCAGCTGTTCCTCGACGTCGGCGACGACGCGGTCGTTGGCGGTCGCCGTCGTGCAGAGCACGCCGACGCCCGCGGGCAGCCGCTCGAGCATGTCGGCGATGCGGCGGTAGTCGGGGCGGAAGTCGTGACCCCAGTCGGAGATGCAGTGCGCCTCGTCGACGACGAGCAGGCCGACGCGTTGCGCGAACACCGGCAGCATCTGCGCGCGGAACTGCGGGTTGTTCAGCCGTTCGGGGCTGATCAGCAGCAGGTCGACCGCGTCGGCATCGAGCAGGCCGGAGATCTCGCTCCAGGCGTCGCGGTTGGTCGAGTTGACCGTGTGCGCGCGGATCCCGAGCCGCTGGGCTGCGGCGATCTGGTTGCGCATGAGCGCCAGCAGCGGTGAGACGATCAGGGTCGGGCCGGCGCCGCGCTCTCGCAGCAGCGCGGTGGCGATGAAGTAGACGGCGGACTTGCCCCAACCGGTGCGCTGGACGCACAGCACCCGCGCGCGGTCCTCGACCAGATCGGCGATCGCCTCGAGCTGGTGCTCGCGGAAGACGGCGTCAGGGCCGGCGAGCTCGTGGAGGAGCTCGGTGGCGCGGGTCTCGAGGGCGGTCGTGGCGGGCATCTGACCACTCTAGGTCGCGGGGCTTGCGTTCTCTCCCCCCGGGAGACTGGCCGAGGGACCAGGGTGGCGCCTTGACCGCTGCCGCGCCGCAGGCGATATTCCCGGCGCACAGGGAAGAGCCCCCGCCGGGCATGCTCGGATCAGGATCTCGGAGGATCAGATGGCGCACCGCAGCGCATGCCGCACGGCTCTCGAGAGGGCTTGGCTGCGACCCGCGCTGATCGCGCTGATAGCACTCGTCCTCGTCGCACTTCCCTCGGTTGCCGCAGCGCAGGTTCAGACGATCGACGTGCATGCCACCGTCGAGACCGCGCCGATGCCACACGTCGGTGACGCCGCGGACGACCCAGCGGTCTGGATTCATCCCACCGACCCATCGCTCAGCACGATCATCGGGACGGACAAGGAGGTCGGCGGCGGACTTGGCGTCTACGACCTCAGCGGAAACGAGCTGTTCTACTACGCCCACGGCCGCCTCAACAACGTCGACGTCAAGTACAACTTCCCGCTCGGCGGCTCCAAAGTGTCGCTCGTGGGGGCGACCAACCGCCTCGCCAAGCGGATGGACTTCTACAGGGTGGATCCTGCGACGCGGGCGCTCGTGAAGATCGGCAGCGTTGCAACGCCCAACGTCGTCACGCCGCGCGGAATCGCGCTCTACGTCTCCCCGGTCTCCGGCAAGTACTACGCGTTCATCACGGACATCGGCAGGACCGAGCAGTTCGAGTTGAGCGGCGCGAGCGGCGCTGTGACGGGCAAGTCGGTCCGCACGTTCGACATGCCGGTAAAGAACACCGAGGGACTCGTGGCCGATGACGAGCTCGGACGGATCTATATCGCGGAGGAGAACATCGGAGGGGTCTACCGCCTTGGCGCGGAGCCGGGGGACTCGAACGTCCCGGTGCTTGTCGACGCCACGACGGAGAACGGCGGGACGATCCCGCAGGACATCAAGGGCATCACGATCTACTTCGGCGCCAACGGCACCGGCTATCTCATCGCCGCCAGCCAGGGTGGGAACACGTTTCACATCTACCGGCGCGGCGACAATGCCAAGGTCGGCGTCTTCAGGATCGTGGACGGTGCCATCGACGGTGTCACCGGAATGGACGGGATCGACGTGACGAACTTCGATCTCGGGCCCGCCTTCCCGCAGGGATTGTTCGTCACCCAGGACCACCAGAACCCGGGCCTCAACCAGAACTTCAAGGCCGTGCCGTGGCAGTCGATCGCCAACGGCTTCAGCTCTCCCCTGCTGATCGACAACAGCTGGGACCCGCGCCTGATCGGTGGATCGGGAGCCCCCGCCGATGTCACGCCTCCCACGATCACGTCGACCACGCCGGCCACCGGTGCGTCGGGAGTGCCCGTGTCGACGACGGTCCGCGCGGTGTTCTCCGAGCTGATGAGCCCCGCGACCGTCACGGGGACGAACTTCAGCCTGGCCCGGCAGGGGCAGACGGCCTCCGTGCCGGCCACGGTCGCGTACGACCAGGCGACACGCACCGCCACGCTGCGCCCGACCGCCGGCCTGGCGCCCAACGCGACGTACACCGCCACGGTCAAAACGGGCGTGCGCGACGTGTCCGCCAACGCGATGGCTGCCCCCAAGAGCTGGTCCTTCACGACCGCGGCGGCCGGCACGCCGCCGCCACCCCCGCCCCCACCACCGCCGCCGAGCGAACCTCCGCCGAGCGAACCTCCGCCGACCGTCCAAGCACCGCCCGCGGCGCTGAGCGTCACGGCCCCGCCCGCGTTGGCTGCGCCTGCTACTGCCTCGAGCGCGTCGCCCGCGGCGGACACCACGGCGCCCGCGGCATCGCTCACGGGCAGCACGCAGCGGCTTGGCATGAACGTCGTGCTCGGGATCTCGTGCACCGACGAGGCCTGCCGCGCGACGGCTGCGGGAACGATCAGAGTGCCGAAGGCCGGCAACGCGAAAGCGAAGACGTACAAGCTGACCGCGAGGACGACCGCGATCGGCCGCGGCATGAAAGCCACGGTCCGCCTGAGCCTCTCCGGCAGCGCGCGCGCGGCGATCCGGCGCGCGCTTCGAAGCGGGGCGAGGGTCGTCGTCAGCCTGCGCGTCAGCGTCGCTGACGGCGCGGGCAACAGCCGTACGCTGACCAGGCGGATCAGGCTGCGGCGGTAGGGGGCGGTCCCGCGGTCAACCGCGCACGGCGGCTGACCGCGGGGACAACGCACCCGGGCGACGGCGTCAGGCCGGCGACAGCGCCTTGACCTGCGTGAGCCGGAAGCTGTTGCCCGATGGGTCGCGGAACCCGGAGTCGATGCCGTAGGGCCGCTCCTCGGGCTCCTCGGAGAACTCGACGCCGCGCGCCTTGAGTTCCTCGTAGCTGGCCCGGCAGTCGTCGGTGGTGAGGAACACCGTGCCGGCGAAGCCCTTGGCCATGAGCGTGCGGATCTGCTCGGCCGTCTCGTCGTTGAGCACCGGCGCGCCCGGGATCGCCATGAGGACGATCGAGACGTCGTCCTGGCCGGGAGGGCCGACGGTGAGCCAGCGGAAGCCGCCCATCTCGGGCAACGACGCGTCGGCGCGCAACTCCATGCCGAGCTTCTCGGTGTAGAACGCGAGCGCCTCGTCCTGGTCGTGCACCCACACCTGCGCTGTCGAGATCCTGATCATCTTGTGCCTCCTGGTCGTTGTGCGTCCGGGGAGTTGATGAGCAGGACGCTAATCGGGCGGTGCGCTGCTGTCTTCTCGAAACGTGCTGCGTTGCCCGACCCTGGCCGACGGGCCAGGATTGCGCCTTGATCGCCGCGACACCACCAGTCATATTCCGGCCCGCAGGGATGAGAGCCGCCGCAGGGGCGTGCTCGACGAGCATGGAGGCGCAGATGGGGCACCGAAGCCCGTTAGCGCGGACCGACGAGCTCCTGGTGAAGAAGCTAATCGCTACTACGTTGCGGACGGGCGTAGGCCCGCATGACGCAAAGCGGGATCACGGCGTGCGCCGCCGCGGGTGGAAAGCGCGCGCGGTACGCGGCTGGAGAGATCTGGTAGGTGCGCGTGAAGCTCGTCGTGAACGAGCCGACGCTCTGCAGGCCGACCGACACGCAGATGTCGGCAACGCTGCGATCCGTCGTACGCAGTAGGGCTGCAGCGCGCTCGAGGCGCCTGGTCAGGAGGTACTGATGCGGCGAGTCGCCGAACGCGCGCCGGAACTCACGGCTGAAATGCGCCCGCGAGAGGCCCGCTGCTCGCGCGAGGTCGTCGACGCCGAGCGGCTCGGTGTAGCGCGCGTCGGCGAGGTCCTTGGCGCGCAGCAGATGCCGCGCGGGCGGGACGTACGTCGTGACGGGCGCGGCGCGCATCTGCTCAGCATCGCAAACCCGCACAGCGCACGGGAGGTGAAGGACCGAAGCGCTGCTCAGCCGCGCAGGATCTCGACTGCGACCTGCGCGACCTGCGTCGGCGTGCGCCCGACGCGGACGCCGACGGCTTCGAGCGCGTCGATCTTCGCCTGCCCGCCGCCGCTGGATCCCGAGACGATCGCGCCCGCGTGGCCCATCGTCTTGCCGGGCGGCGCCGTCAAGCCGGCGATATAGGCGACGACCGGCGTGGTCACCTGCTCGGCGATGTACTGCGCCGCCTCCTCCTCGGCCGAACCGCCGATCTCGCCGCTCATGACGATCAGCTCGGTCTCGGGATCGGCTTCGAAGAGGGCGATGATGTCGACGAACGACGAGCCGGGCACGGGGTCGCCGCCGATACCGACGATCGACGAGTTGCCGAAGCCGCTCTGCGCCAGCTCATTGCCGATCTGGTACGTCAGCGTTCCCGAGCGCGAGACGACGCCGACGTTGCCGGGCTTGAAGAACGACGCCGGGATGATCCCGACGTTGGCCTTTCCGGGTGACAGCACCCCTGGGCAGTTGGGGCCCACGAGCCGCACGTCGGGGTTGCGCTTGAGCACGTTGAAGACCTTCAGCTCGTCGTGCGCCGGGATGCCCTCGGTGATCGCGATGATCGTCGCGATCCCCGCATCCTCGGCCTCGAGGATCGAGTCGGCGGCATAGCGCGGCGGCACGAATACCATCGCCGTGTTGGCGCCGGTCGCGGCCACCGCCTCGCGGAACGTGTTGAAGACCGGGATCCCTTCGACGTCCTGGCCCCCCTTGCCCGGCGTGACGCCCGCCACGACGTTCGTGCCGTAGCGGCGGTTGTTCAGGGCGTGGTAGCTGCCCTCGCGACCGGTCAGGCCGGAGACCGCCAGGCGTGTGTCCTCTCCGACGAGGATGCTCATCGCGAGCACTCCGGTCGCGGCTCGACGCCAAGCCTGGTCGAGCAACGACGCGCTGTCATCGCGTCTCGGCTCCGCGCGCGAGCGCCACGACGCGCGCGGCGGCACCGTCCATCGTCGCCTCGGCGAACACGCCCGGCAGGTCCGCGTCCGCCAGCAGCTTGCGCGCCGCGACGTCGTTCGTCCCGTCCAGGCGCACGACGAACGGTACCGTCGGTTTGAGCAAGCCGTAGGCGTCGATGATCCCCTTGGCGACCTCGTCGCAGCGGGTGATGCCGCCGAACACGTTGAACAGGACGGCCTTGACGTTCGGATTGCTCAGGATCACGTCGACCGACGCAGCGATCGCGTCGGCCTTCGCGCCGCCGCCGGCGTCGAGGAAGTTCGCGGGCGCGCCGCCGGCATGGGCGACGACGTCAAGCGTGGACATGACGAGGCCGGCGCCGTTGCCGAAGATCCCGATGTCGCCGTCGAGTTTGACGTAGGTCAGCCCGCGTTCCTTGGCCATCGCCTCCTGCGGATCTGCGTCGCTCGACGCGTCCAGGTCGGCGTTCTCGGGGTGGCGGAACATCGCGTTCTCGTCGAGCGTGATCTTCGCGTCGAGCGCGATGACCTCGCGGTCCGGGGTGATGACGAGCGGGTTGATCTCGACGAGCGTCGCGTCCTCCGCGACGAAGGCCTTGTAGAGCGTCGCGAGCATCGCGCCGACCGGTCGCACGACGTCGGCGGGGATGCCCGCCTCGTAGGTCAGCCGCCGCGCGTGGAAGGGGTGAAAGCCGGCGAGCGGATCGACGTGCAGCATCGCCAGGGCCTCGGGGTGCTCTTGGGCGACCTGCTCGATCTCCATCCCGCCCTGGGTGGAGAGCATCACGAGTGGCGCCTTCGCCGAGCGATCGAAGACCACGGCGGCGTAGTACTCCGACTCGATCTCGGCCGTGCGCTCCAGGTACAGCTCGTGCACGGTGTGGCCGCGGATGTCCATCCCGAGGATGCTCGCGGCATGCTCGCGGACCTCATCGAGCGTGGTGGCCACCTTGATGCCGCCGGCCTTGCCGCGTCCGCCGATCTTGACCTGCGCCTTGACGACGAGCGGGAAGCCGATCTCCTCCGCGGCGGCGGCCGCCTCGTCGACCGTCGTGGCCGCGCGACCCGGTGGCTGTGCCACGCCATACCGCGCGAGAACCTGCTTTCCCCTGTACTCGAGAAGGTCCATCGGCGCGCCACGATAGTTCACGCGCTCCGGGCACGCGTCCTTACCCCGAGCAAGCTCCTATCATGGCCCGCCTCATGGCGCTTCCCAAGCAGATCTCACTTGTCACCTTCGATGTCTACGGCACTCTCATCGACTGGGAGCAGGGGATCGTCGACGCCTTTCAGAACGAAGCCGCCCGCGATGGCTTCACGATCGATCGCGAGGAGCTCATCTCGAACTTCCACGAGATCGAGCGCCAGATCGAGTCCGGCTCCTACGAGCTGTACGCCGAGGTGCTGCGCCGGACGGCCGTCGAGATCTCCAAGCGGCTGGAGTGGCCCCTCGAGCCCTCGCGCTCGGGCTTTCTCCCCGACAGCGTGCAGCGCTGGCCGGCCTTCAGGGAATCCAACCCGCAGGTCACCAAGGTCGCCAAGAAGTACCAGACCGGCCTCATCTCCAACATCGACGACAAGCTGCTCGGCCAGACCCGGCGGCACATCCCGCATGACTTCGACCTCGTCGTGACCGCACAGCAGGTGCGCTCCTACAAGCCCGATCTCGCGCACTTCACCGAGTGTGCGCGGCGGATGGGCACGAAGAAGGGCTGGGTCCACGTCTCGTCGAGCTACTACCACGACGTCGATCCCTGCATGAAGAACAAGATTCCCGTGATCTGGGTCAATCGCAGCAAGGAGACGCTCGAGCAGGGTCAGAAGAAGCCGACCGCCGAGGTCAAGAACCTCGCCGAAGCGGTCAAGCTCCTCGGCATCTAGATCTCGTGCGGGTCGTCGGCCTGCACTCCGACGTGCTCGTTGCGACGAGCCGCGTGTGGCAGACCACCTGCACGATCGTGCGCAGCGGCGACGAGTGCTTCGTCATCGACTCGCCGGTGTTTCCCGACGAGCTCGAGATGCTGCCCGCGGTGCTCGAGCACGCCGGCCTCGGGCTCACCGGCCTGCTTGCCACCCATGCCGACTGGGACCATCTCCTGGCACGGCTCGCCTTCCCCGACGCGGCGCTCGGCGTCGCCGAGACGACGGCGGCGCGACTGACGGCCGAGCCCGGGGCGGCCGCCCGCGAGCTGCGCGCGTTCGACGACGAGCATTACCTCGATCGCCCGGCGCCGCTGTCGCTCGGTCAGGTCCAGCCGCTGCCCGTGCCCGGCCACTGTGAGATCGGCAGCGAGGAGCTCGAGCTGCATCCGGCCGACGGGCACACCGCCGACGGCATGGCGGTCTGGATCGGCTGGGCGCGTGTGCTCGTCTGCGGCGACTATCTCTCGCCCGTCGAGGTGCCGATGCTGTCCGACGGCGGCTCGCGCGACGGATACATCGCGACGCTGCGCCGGCTCGAGCCGCTCGTCGAGGCGGCGGCGTACGTCGTGCCCGGCCACGGGGCGGTCCTCGAGGGCGCCCGTGCCGCGGCAATCCTGCGCGAGGATCTCAACTACCTCGCCAAGCTGCCCGACACGGAGCAGCCGATCGCCCGTCGCGGCGAGACGCAGCGCGCCATCCATGCCGCCAACGTGCGGCGGGTGCGCGGCGGCACATGATCCAGCACGTCGCCGTCGAGGTTCGACAGCAGGACGTCGAGGCGTGCGTTCGCTTCTGGGCGCTGCTGGGGTTCGAGCGCGTCGAGGCGCCGGGCCCGCTGGCGGCGCGCTCGACGTGGGTGCAGGCGGGCGGCACGCAGATCCACCTGCTCCACGTCGAGGAGCCGCTCGTGCCGCGCGACGGGCACGTCGCGGTCGTCGTCGAGGATCACGGCGCGGCGCTCGTCGCGCTGCGCGAGGCCGGCTTCGACCCGCAGCCGCGCACGCGGTACTGGGGGTCGCCCAGGGCATTCGTCCGCGCGCCGAGCGGGCACCGCGTGGAGCTCATGGCGTTCGCGCCGTAGGCGTCGTCCTGGATCAGTCTCGGTGCGGCAGCACCGGGCGAAGTCCGGCGTCGGCGTCGGTCAGGCCTTCCCAGCCCGCGATCCTCGGCCTGCGTTTCGCCGGCCGGCCAGCGGGCGAGCGCCTCGAAGCCGACGATCTTGCCGCTCGTGAGCTGGACCACCGGCAGGTAGAAGACCCGCAGTCGGCGCTCCTCGACGACTGCCCGAATTTGGGTCTCGAGCTCGATCTGGCCGAGGACATCGCTCGCGGTCGCCAAGCCGGAAGGGCGGTTTGAGTGCTTCCTGGATGCGGGCGGCGATGTGCGGCGCCTGATGCTCTGCGTCGAGGTCCTCGAGCAGGATCGTGAACTCATCACCGCCAAGGCGCGCGATCAACCCGGCGGGGCCGCCGCGCGCGATCGTGTCGCTCGGCCGCAGGACTTCCCTCAGGCGCTGTCCGAGTGCGACGAGCAGCTCGTCGCCCACGGCGTGGCTGAAGCTGTCCGTGAAGAGCGCTCTGGCGCAGCAGTTCCTCCGCGGCCTTTCGCGCGGTGATGTCCACATCGAGCCGGCGATCCGCGTCGGTGTGCCACGGCGGTCGCGGATGCGACGCCACGGGTCAGGAACCACCGATACTCGCCGTCGCTGCGCCTCTCGCGATGCTCGCTTTCGAACGAGGCGACATCGCCGCGCAGGTGCGCCTCGAACGCAGCCGTCAGAGGCGCGACATCGTCGGGATGCACGCGCTCCGTCACTCGTCGGGATGATCACCGACCTCGTCTGCCTCGTGCCGAGCATGGCCTTCCAGCGCGGCGAGAAGGAGGCGACGCCGGTGACGAGGTCGCGGTCCCAGATTCCGTCGTTTGCGCCCGCGACGGCGAGCGAATAGCGCTCCTGGCTCACATGAAGCTGCGCGGCGCCACGGACGAGGCGGCTGACGAGAAAGCGCTGCCGACGCAACCAGGCCAAAGGCAGCGAACAACATCCACGGCACCCACCGGCCTTCGCCCGTCACCGGCGCGAAGAGCGCGCTCTGGCGCGCGCTCACCACGACAGGTCCATTGCGAGTTCTTCACCGGGCTCGCCGCGAACCAGCGCCCGTCGCCGAAGCTGCCCGGGCGCCCGCGAGCGACGGCCTCGGCGAGTCCGCGCTCGGCGACCGGCTGCCCCGGACGCGTCTTGCGGGCGGTCTGATCGCCTAGGACGGCAGCGTTGCGATCAAGCACATAGGCATGCCCGTCGGCCGCCTTCGGGAGCTGCGCGAGGTATCCGCTGATCAACCTGTAGAGCAATTGCGGCCGGAACCCGCTGATCAGCACGCGGCGGCCTCATGGCGTGGAGAACGTCTGCGCAAACTGGATCGTGTCCGATCCGTCCCGGCCTGCCATCACGTTGGAGAGCGCGAAGCTCTTCCCGCTCAGCGCTGCGCGCACAAACTCGGCTTTTGCCTCGAGCGCGCGCACGGTCGCGGCGGGCGTGCCCGGTGATCTGCCGATGACGGTGCCATCGGCTCTGAGGAGGACCAGACTCGCAAGCTGGCTCCTGGCGGCCTGCCTGCTCAGCGCGGTCGCGGAGACGCGGCTGGCGCCGAACCGCCGAGCGTTGGATGCCCCCGATGCGCGGATACGCACGCACCCGGTGGTACGACCGCGTCGCGAGCGACCTTGAGGCCTCGCTCCGCAGCCAGACCGGGTGTGGACCTCCGCGCCGGCGTCGCGCTAAGCCCGCGTGTTGGGGAAGATTGCTGCGATGCGGGCGCTGCTCAACGCGTTGCTGTACTTCCCGTCGCGCACGATCGAGCGCACGCCCGCGGACGGCGGTATGACCTATCGTGATCTGGAACTCCGCACCGGCGATGGCGAGCGGTTGCACGGCTGGTGGGTCGAGCGGCGGGCGACGGAGCTCGGGCAGGTTCTGCTCTGTCACGGCAACGCCGGGAACATCGGCGATCGGGTCCTGCACGCTGCCGTGCTGACGGCGGCCGGCTTCGACGTGCTGCTCTTCGATTACCGCGGCTACGGGCGCAGTAGCGGCAAGCCCAGCGAGCGGGCGACCTACAACGACGCTCGCGCCGCGCTCTCATGCCTGCTGCACGAGTGTCACGCGGATCCCGACCGGGTGATCTACCTCGGCGAGTCGCTGGGGGGCGCCGTCGCCCTGGAGCTCGCGCTCGCTCACCCGCCCGCTGGGCTCGTGCTGTTGTCGGCGTTTACGAGCGTTCGCGATATGGGCCGCATCCACTACCGCCTGTTGCCCTCGAGGATCGTCCCAGACGCCTACCCGAGCCTGCGCCGGATCGCCGTTCTGCGTGCGGCGCTGCTCGTCCTGCACGGCGAGGACGACGCGATCGTGCCGGTTGAGCACGGCAGGGCGCTGTTCGAGGCCGCGCCCGAGCCTAAGCGGCTGCGCACGCTGCCCGGCGTGGGCCACAACGACATCATCTCGCGCGCGGGCAACGTCGTCGCCGAGGAGGTCGCGTCATGGGCCTCGACGGGGATGCGCCGACGCGGGCCCTGACGCCTGACGAGGAGGCCGATGGGCCGCGCAGGATCGGGTCACTGCGCCCGTCAACCGGCTGACCCTCGCGGCCGGTGGTGTGGCCGGCCGTAGCTCGCCGCGATCCAGACGCCTCGGGCGACCCGCCGAAGCGCGCTCAGGCCGAGGCGAAGCGCCGCAGACCCCAATAGGCCGCGCCGCCGAACGCGAGCGTCAGCGCGGCGAGGTGGGCGAACGCGATCGCGAGGTTGGCGCTGCCGTTGTTGATCGCTGTGTCGATCGCGTCGAGCGCCGGCTTGAACGGGAAGATCGCCGAGATGACCTGGATGACGTCGTAGAGCACCGGTGACACACCGCCGCTGGGGACGAGCGCGAGGAACGCCAGCGGTAGCGCGAGCATGAGCGCCAGCAGCGAAGCGGCACGTACCTCGCGCGCCAGCGAGCCGATCGCCACGCCGAGCGTCGCGAAGGCGATCCCGCTGACGGCGATCGCGACGATCCACAGCCCGACGCGCGCGTAGTCCAAGGGGACGAACGCACTGATCCCGAGCAGCATCACGAGCGTGACGGCGCTTGCGCAGCCGGCGGCCAGCAGGACCTTGCCGGCGAGCAGTTGACCGCCGGGCACGAGGCCGCGGGCCAGGCGCGAGAACGTGTTCTCCTCGCGCTCGAGCGCGAGCAGGCCCGAGGCGAGCAGGACGCAGACGAACATCAGCGACACGGCGACGGCGAGCGCAACCGCGAACGTGTCGAGCGGCGTGCGCCGCCCGCTCAGCACTGTCGACGTCACCTTGACCGGTTCCTCGACGGTGTTGAGCACGTCGGTGAAGCGGCCGATGTTCGCCACGCCGATGTTGGCGAACTCCTGCAGGGGCTCGAGCCTGCGCGTGATCCGCGGCGGCGCGTCCGCGAGCGTCTCGTCGAGCAGCTTCTTGGACTCCACGAGGCCGAGCAGCTTGAAGTTCTGGCCCAGGGCGTTGATCTCCCCGCCGACGGTGATGACCTTGATGTAGCCCGAGGCAACCTTGTTGATCTGCCTGGCGAGTGCCGCGTCGGCGGCCGCGAGCTTGGACTCGACGGTCGACTCCACGAAGGACTGCTTCAGCGCATCCCCGTTGTAGACGACCTCGACGCTGGCTGAGTCGAAGCCGCCGTTGGAGAGCTTCATCACGAAGTCCGCCGGGATGATGAGCGCCGCGAGCACCTCACCCTTGCGCACCTTCTCCAGCGCCTGCTCGCGGTTTTCGACGTCGACGCGGTCGACGGCGTCGAAGAGCTCGTTCGTGTAGACCTTGACGTCGATCTTCTCGCCGCCGAAGTTGATCGTCGTCTGTTGCGACGGGATCTGGTTGAGGAAGGCGAGGCTCGGCTTCTCGGGTCCGCTGGAGAGCGCGAAGCCGATCAGCAGCGCGATCGCGACGGGGTACACGATCAGCAGCCCGACGAGGAGCTTGGAGCGCCGCAGGATCTGCAGGTCCTTGAGCAGCATCCAGCGCATCAGCCGGCCTCCACCGCTAGTGCCCCCGCTCGCGCAGGAAGCCGACGAACGCCTGCTCGAGGTCGTGTTCCTCGTCGGCGTTCGCCGCCACCTTCAGCGCCGCCGCGCTGTCGTCGAACAGCAACTCGCCATCGGCGAGGACCAGCACGCGATGGGCGTGGCGTTCGGCCTCGGCGATGTCGTGCGTGGCGAAGATGACCGCTGTGCCACGCTCGGTCAGCGCGGTGATGAATCCCCAGAGGCGTTCGCGCTGGCGCGGATCGAGCGCGCCCGACGGCTCGTCGAGCAGCAGCACCGGGGGATCGGCCAGCAGGCCGACCGCGATGTTCACGCGCTGGCGGTTGCCGCCCGACAGGCGCCCGAGCTCGTCGTCGGCGCGCTCCCGCAACCCGGTCTGGTCAAGCATCCGCTCGACTGTCTCCTCAGTATCGGCGACCTTTTCGAGCTTCGCGAAGAGGCGCAGGTTCTGCGCGACCGTCAGCTTTCCGTAGACCGCCATCTTCTGCGGGACCCAGCCGATCCGCGCGGTCGTGCCGGCAGGCTGGGCGACGCTGCCCGCGTCGGGCTCCAGGATGCTCGCAAGGATCGACAGGAGCGTGGTCTTGCCCGCCCCGTTTGGGCCGATGATCGCCAGCAGCTCGCCGCTGGCGATGTCGAAGCTCACGTCGCGGACCGCGGCGCGGTCGCCGAAGCTCTTGCTGACGCCCTGCACCGTCAGCGCGGGCGACGCCGTCGCGGCGTCCGCGCTCACTTGACCGCTTCGGCCAGCGCGTCGAACGTGACCTGGAGGTCGTCGAACGTGCCTGCGACCCTCGGCGCCTCGATCTTCTGCGGTGTGCCGACCTCGGTGATGTTCAACTGCCCCTTGAGCGTGAGGCTCGAGAAGCCGAGCGTCTTGCGGTCCTTCGACGACGGCTTGAGCTTGATGTCGAAGCCCGCCTGGCGCAGGACCTTGTCGTCGGCGCCGGTGTAGACGTCGCCGGTCGCGGACGTGACCGAGCGCACGAGCGCGGCGCGCGCCTGACGGTCCACCACCGTCGGGATGCCGACGATCTCGGTGATCCGTAGCGACGTCAGCACCTTCGCCAGCTTCGCGACGTCGAGGAAGAACCGTTGTGTGTCGATCTCGGCACTGCCGTGGATCGTGTCCTCGCCGGCGATGCGCTCGTTGCCGACGACGCGCGGGTTCTTCGCCCAGCGCTGCGGGGCGACCCCGAACACGGCCATGACCGAGCCCAGCCCGTTGCTCGTCTTCGCCAGCGGCCGACGGATCGGCTCGGCGATCGAGGGCGGGATCGTGTAGCCACTCGAGCCCAGGCCGATCAGTACGCGGTCGTCGATGAGGACGAGCTCGCCGCCGATCGCGCCGCCGCGCAACTGCAGGCCGACCGAGAGGATGGCCTCCGCAGGCGAGCTGCCCGACTGGTTGAATGGCCCGCTGAGCGTGACCTGGACCGGCTCGCGGTAACGCCGTGCGCCCTTGACGTTGATGTCGATCGTGCCGCTGAGCTTGCCTGAGGTCGCGTTCTTGTTCGGCCCGAACGTCTGCCGGATGAGCTTCTTGACCTCGGGCGAGTTCGGGGCGCTGGTCTTCGCGTCCGATCCGCCGTCACCGGACGACGAGTCGCCCCCGCAGCCGAGGAGGACGCTGAGCAGCAGCACTGGCATGACGGCGAAGATGGCCTTGGGGCGCAACGTTTCTCCTTTGTCTCCCGCGATCCGCGAGTGTACGACGCCGGCCTGCAGATCGCGGCCTGCCAGCGCGCGGGCTCGAACTTGACGCCCTTGGCCTGCCCGGTGCGGGCGCTCTTACGCCGGTCTTACGCAATGTGACGCTCAACTTACGAACTGTTGACATCCTCGTCCTACCTTGGAATACATGCACGACGACGAATCGCCCCGGCGCCGGTCCGGCCCCGACCGGCTCTGGACCGACCCCCGCGAGGAGGACGAGCACACCCGCTGGCTTGCGCCGAAGATCGCGGCCACCGCGGTCCATCCGCCGCTGCGACCCGAGCCCGAGCCCCTGCCGCCCGAGCGCCGCGTCTGGCCGCTCGTCGTGATCGGCATCCTGATCGCCTTCATCCTCTTCGGGGGCGGCGTGCTCGGCGCAAGCCTGCTGCGCGACGATTCCGGCGCGGGCAGCACCGCCGCGCTTCCCGCCGCCCCTGGCGCCGTGGCGCCGGACGCACGCTCCCGCGCGGTGCGCCAGATCTACGCCGAGGCGCACAAGAGCGTCGTCCAGGTTCGTGTCAGCTCGGGCGGCGCGGGCGGCAGCGGCACGGGCTTCGTGATCGACACCAACGGGACGATCGTCACGAATGCCCATGTGGTCGCAGAGGCCAATGACGTGCAGGTGCGCTTCGACGACAGCCGGTCCGGCGTCGACGCCGAGGTCATCGGCCGCGACCAGTCGTCCGACCTTGCCGTGCTGCGGGTCGACTCGTCCAACACGCAGAACCTCAAGCCGCTGAAGCTCGCTGACAGCGACAACGTGCGGGTCGGTGACCTGGCCGTCGCGATCGGCTATCCGCTGGGACTCGAGCGCACGGCGACGGCGGGCATCATCTCCGGCGTCGGCCGGGCGATCAGGGCGCCCAACGGCTTCTCGATCGACAAGGTCCTCCAGACCGATGCGCCGATCAACCCCGGCAACTCCGGCGGGCCGCTGCTCGACGGCGCCGGCCGCGTGATCGGTGTCAACTCCCAGATCGCCACCGCGGGTGGTGGCGGCGGCAACGTCGGCATCGGCTTCGCAGTGCCGTCGAACACCGTGCGCCAGATCGTGCCGCGCCTGCGCGCCGGCGGCTCGATCAGCCGCCCCTACCTCGGGATCTCCTCGGTCGCCAGCACGGTCGGCCGCGGCGCGCTGATCGACAGCGCGGTTCCCGGGGGACCCGCCGAGCAGGCGGGCCTGCAGCCGGGCGACCTCGTGACGGGCGTCGACGGCAAGCCCGTGCAGATACCCGAGGACATCAGCTCGGCGATCGAGCGTCGCCGCCCGGGCGACCAGATCGACCTGAAGGTGCAGCGCGCCGGATCTGACCGGACGCTGCGCGTGACGCTGGGGACGCGGCCCGAGAGCGCGCCGAGCACGGCGACGGGTCCGTGAGCTTCGCCCAGCCGCTGTTCCTGCTCGCGCTCCTGCTCGTGCCGCCGGCGCTCGTCGCCTACCTCGGCCACGAGCGCAACCGGCAGGCCGCCGCGGCGGCGTTCGCCGCGCCCGCGGTGCGCGCCTCGGTCGTGCCGAGCGCGCCGGGGTGGCGGCGCCACGTGCCGCTCGTCGCGTATGCGCTCGCGCTCGCCGTGCTGATCTTCGCGCTCGCCAAGCCGCAGCGGACCGTCGCTGTCCCGGTGGAGCGCGCGTCGATCATGCTGACGATCGACTTCTCCGGCTCGATGCAGGCGACCGACGTTCCGCCGAGCCGGCTCGTCGCCGCGCGTGCCGCGGCGAATCGCTTCCTCGAGGATGTGCCGGCGGCGGTCCGCATCGGCCTCGTCGCGTTCAACCAGTCCGCGCGCCTGATCGAGAGCCCGACGACCGACCGGGCCGCCATCCGCGATGCGGTCGTCGAGCTGCAGCCGAGCGGCGGCACGGCCACCGGGGAGGCGCTCGCGCTGTCGCTCACGGCGCTCGCGCAGCAGAAGGAACCCGATGGCGCGAGACCGCCGTCGGCGATCATCCTGTTGTCGGACGGAACGTCCGTACGCGGACGGCCGCCACAGGAGATCGCACAACGCGCAAAGGACCTGAAGATCCCGATCTATACCGTCACCCTCGGCACGCCCACCGGCACGATCCAGGTGCCGCGCGCCAACGGGACCGTCGCGACACGGCCTGTACCGCCCGATCCCGTCGAGAGCCGCGAGGTGGCCGCGATCTCCGGCGGGCGGGCATACACCGCCGACACGGCGCAGAATCTCAGCGACGTCTACAAGACGCTCGGCTCGCGGATCGGCTACCGCGACGAGAAGCGCGAGATCACCGCCGCGTTCAGCGGCGGGGCGCTCGTGTTGCTCGCCGGCGGGGCGTTGCTGTCGCTGCTGTGGTTTCGCAGGCTCGTCTGAATCGAAATGAACCGACCCGACCCGAGGACCTGAATCATGAGCTTCTCCAATTACGGAACGCCGATACCGCCGGGCGACGACCCCGCGGGCCGCCCGCCGCGCCAGGTCCTCGAGGAGGTCCTCTACGAGGTCAAGCGTGTCATCGTCGGCCAGGACGCCATGCTCGAGCGCCTGCTGGTCGCGCTGCTGGCCGGCGGCCATGTGCTGCTCGAGGGCGTTCCGGGGCTCGCCAAGACGCTGACGGTGCACACGCTCGCCGACGTCATGGGCGGAAGTTTCCGGCGAATCCAGTTCACGCCCGACCTCGTGCCGGCCGACCTGGTCGGCACGCGCATCTACCGCCCCGACACGGGGCGCTTCGACACCGAACTGGGCCCGGTCTTCGGCAACTTCCTGCTCGCCGACGAGATCAACCGCGCGCCCGCCAAGGTGCAGTCGGCCCTGTTGGAGGTCATGCAGGAGCACCAGGTCACGATCGGCACGGAGAGCTACCCCGTCCCGCATCCGTTCCTTGTGCTCGCCACGCAGAACCCGATCGAGTCCGAGGGCACGTATCCGCTGCCAGAGGCACAGATCGACCGGTTCCTCTTCAAGGTGCTCGTCGACTACCCGTCCCTCGGTGAGGAGGCCTCGGTCGTCGGCCGTTCGCTGCGCCCGCCCGAGGACGTCGCCGTGCGCCTGTCGATGCCCGAACTCGAGCGCTTCCAGCGCGCGGCGCGCGAGATCTTCGTCGACCGTGAGGTCGTGGCCTACGCCGTGCAGCTTGTCGACGGCACGCGCCACCCCGAGCGCTACGGGCTCAACGAGCTCTCGGAGCTCATCCAGTACGGCGCGAGCCCGCGCGGGGCGATCGGCATGGTGCAGGCCGGCCAGGCGCTCGCGCTGCTGCGCGGCCGCCGTCACGTTCTCGTCGACGACATCCGCGACCTCGCTCCGGACGTCCTGCGCCACCGCCTCGTGCTCTCCTACGACGCGCTGTCGGACGACATCAGCGCCGACGAGATCCTCGACCGCCTGCTCGGCACGCTGAGTCCCGGGGTGGAGCCTGCGCCGGGCAGCACCGGCGACTACCCCACGGAGTACGACGCGGCCTAGCTGGTGGCGCCGCCCTGCGAGCCAGTGATGCCATCGTCGACGGCCAGCCTGCGGGTTCCGCCCGCACGCCAGGGACCAGGACCGATCCCGGCCGTGCTCGTCGACGCGCTCGCGCTGTCGATCGCGCGTCGCGGCGCCGGTGCGCTTCCGGGCGACCGGCACGCCCCGGGTGTCGGCAGTGGCACCGAGCTCGCGCAGCTGCGGCCGTACGTGCTCGGCGACGATGTGCGCCAGCTCGACCCCGCCGCAAGCGCGCGCACGGGCGTGCCGCATGTGCGCCTGCAGGTGCCCGAGCGGATCCTCACGACGTGGCTCGTGCTCGACCTGTCTGCGTCGATGGCGTTCGGGACGGCCGACCGGCTGAAGTCCGATGTCGCCGAGGGCGTCGCGCACGTCGTCGGCCGCGCCGCGACGCGCCATGGAGGCCGGCTCGCCGTGTTGACCGTGGGCGGCCCGGAGAAGACGCTGCCGCCTCGCGGTGGACCATATGCGCGGATCGGCCTGCGCCGGCTGCTCGACGAGGGCGTCGCCGTGGACGGCGCCGCGGACCGTGGTCTGCGGCCCGCGCTGCACAAGGCCGGGAAGCTGGCGCGTCAGCCGGGGCTCGTCGTCGTCGTCTCGGACTTTCGCGGTGACCTTACGTGGCGCAAGCCGCTGCGCTCGCTCGGTGCGCGTCACCGCGTGCTTGCCGTCGAGATCCGCGATCCGCGCGAGGAGCGCCTCGAACCCGCCGGTCGCCTCGCGCTCGTCGACCCTGAGACGGGTCGTCTGATCGAGGTCGACACCTCGCGGCGCGGCCTGCGCGAACGCTTCGAAGCCGCCGCCGCCGAGGAGCGCGAGCAGGTCGCCGCCGAACTGCGCGCAGCGCGTGCGCACCACGTCGTGCTCTCGACGAGCGGCGACTGGCTGCGGGCGCTCGGGAGGGCATTGAAGTGAGCTTCATCTCACCGCTCGGGCTGCTCGTGCTGTTCGCGCTTCCGCTCGCGTTGATCGCGCACGTCGCCTCGGGCCGGCGGCGCAGGCGCTACCCGGTGCGCTTCCCCGCGCTGGCGACGCTCGCGGCGGTCGCGGCGCCCGAGCCGCGCTGGAGCAAGCACCTGCCGTTCGCGCTGCTCGCGCTCGCGCTCGCTGCGCTGGCGATCTCGCTCGCGCGCCCGGAGAAGACCGTGCAGGTCGCGGTCGAGCGGGCGGCGGTCGTGCTCGTCACGGACATCTCGCGCTCGATGTCGGCGACCGACGTGAGCCCGACGCGCCTGGAGGCCGCCCGGGGCGCGGCGGAGAACTTCCTCGACAAGGTTCCCAGCGAGCTGCGCGTCGGCCTCGTCGTGTACTCGGACTCCGCGCAGACGCTGCAGACGCCAACGAGCGACCACGATGCGGTCAAGAGCGCTCTCGGCACGCTGCAGCCGATCGCCGGCACGGCGACCGGCGCCGGGCTCGGGACCGCGCTCGGCGACCTCAAGGTCCGTGGCGGCGACACCTCCGCGCGGCGCCCGCCCGCGGCGCTCGTCCTGCTGTCGGACGGGTCGGCGACCGATGGATCGGCCGCCGATCGCGTCGCCGAGGAGGCCAAGCGCCTGCGCGTCCCGATCTACACGGTCGCGCTCGGCACGCCCAACGGGACGATCGAGATCCAGGGCCGCACCCTGCGCGTCCCGCCCGACCCCGAGGCGCTGGAGCGGATCGCGACGACCTCCGGCGGCCAGGCGTTCCGGGCCGAGGAC
>DATLNO010000031.1:0-3637 GCA_035536715.1 Solirubrobacteraceae bacterium | reverse complement strand
TAGCCGGCTTCGTCGCGTCCGGGCTCGCGGATCTCGATGAGGGAAGCGGTTCACCCGCGCGCCGCCGCAGCTCATCCAGACGCCGGCGCGGAAGTCGTGTGGCAAGTACCGTGAAGTCAGCGGACCGCGACGACGCTGTGCACCGTGGGCAGGCACGCGGCGATCTCAGCCCATGTGATCGCGGCGTCTCCCGAGCCGAAGAGATGGCCCGACGTCGTGCCGAAGTAGAGCTCGAGCCGTGGTCCCTCCGCAGCGGCGGCAAACGCATGGCGCAGCACGGTGAGGTACGCGTCGTGCTGGGGCAGGCCCGTGCCGCGAGCGGTCCAGCTCGCGCCGCCATCGCGGGTCTCGAAGACCCGGGCGCGTCCCTCGGCGGTGACACGATCTGAGTCGGCTGTCAAGGGGATGACGAACGCGCAGTCGGGATCCGCCGGGTCCACGGCGATCGGGAACGCGAAGTCCGACGGCAGGCCCTCGGCGATGTCGGTCCAAGTCTCACCGGCGTTGTCGGAGCGGTACACGCCGCCGTGAAACTGCATGAAGATCCGCTCGGGCCGGTCGCGCGCGCGCCCCATGCTGTGGATGCACAGATCTGTCGATTCGGCGCGCGCCTCCTCGGGCACATAGCCCGCGCTGAGGCCCTTGTTGCCGCGCGACCAGCTCGCGCCGCCGTCGTCGGTCAGCCATACGCCGGCGGCCGAGATGCCGAGGGCGAGGCGCTTTGGGTCGCCGGGCCAGGGCACGATCGAGTGCAGGCACAATCCCCCGCCTCCGGGTTGCCACGTGGGGCGCGTGGGCTCGTCCCAGAGCGCGTCGTTCAGAGCCCACGACTCGCCGGAGTCGCGGCTCTCGAAGAGCACGCCGGGATCGCCGCCCGCGTAGATCAGCCCCTCGTCCTCGCCCGCGACGATCGTCCAGATACGCGCCAGCGCGGCATCTTGGCCCGCGGGCAGCGCGACGCCCGCGGCCTGCGTCCACTCGCCGCCCGGGTCGTCTGTGAACCAGATCTTCGGCCCGTAGAAGGCGTTGGTCACCGACGCCAGCAGGCGGCCGGTGTGCGGGTCGCGCATCGCGTACTCGACCGGTTCGCCGGCAAAGGCCCGAGCGGCGAGCGCGAAACCCCCGCCGGGCTCCCCCTCGTAGACGAACAGGCCCTTCTTCGTGCCGATCAGCAGCTCAGTCATAGCCGTGATCCTGCCGCATGGCGAGGCGCTGCTCAAGCCTGCGGGCAGCCGTAGCGCGGCCGGATCTCGCTCCGGCCGACGGCGCACCGCGTGGCTATATCGCCTTCTTGGCGGCCGCGCGCTCGGCGTCCATGTTCAGGCTGTCGATGTGCTCCTTGGCCGCCGCGATCTTCTGGCTCGCGTCGTCCGGAACCTCGGGCGCGGCGTCGGCGGCGCTGCCGTCGGAGGCCGCGGCCTGCGTGTCGACGGCGTCGACAACCTTGGTATCGGGGGCCTCGCCAGCGGTCTCGTCGGCGGCCTCGGCGGCGGGCTCCTCGGTGGCCTCGGCGGCGGGCTCCTCGGTGGTCTCAGCCTGAGCGACGTCTTCTTCTTGCATGGCTTGGTCTCCAATGGTCGGGTCACGATTCCCTACCCGATCACGATGCAAATCACGTGCGCGGGTGATGCTGCCGCATGCGCGACTGCGACCCTTGCGCAGGTCAAGGCGTCGCAGACCGCGGGCACGACGGTCGGCCAGCCGTTCACGGTCGCGGGCTCGCTGCGTGACGGGCGCTATGCCTGGTGTCACGAACCCGCGGCCGGCCGAGGGCGCGTCGGGTACGGAGGTCTCCGTCGCGCTGCCGGCGGCCTGCAGGTCGTCGGCTCGCTTGCCCGGGCACTCCGGTGCTGCCCGCCGACCTCCGCGATCGCGCGGGTGCGCTGCTGCGTGGGTAGCCTGCTTCGGGTGCTGAGCACCCATCTGAGAACGCTCGACGATCTGGGCGACGTCGCCGGACAGCGCGTGCTCGTGCGCGTCGACTTCAACGTCCCGCTCGATGATGGCGGCGCGGTCGCGGACGACACGCGCATCCGCCTCGCGATCCCGACGCTCCAGGCGCTGCGCGAGCGCGGCGCGCGGCTGCTGCTCGTGTCGCACCTCGGCCGTCCGAAGGGGCCCGATCCGCAGTTGTCGCTGAAGCCGATCGCCGATCACCTCTCCGGGCTGCTCGGCGTGGACGTCGCGCTCGCGCCGAGCCTCGACGAGCTTCCGGTCGGCGACCTCGTGATGCTCGAGAACATCCGCTTCGAGCCGGGCGAGACGAAGAACGACCCGGCGCTTGCGGCGCGGCTGGGCGCACTCGCCGACGCGTACGTCAACGACGCGTTCGGCTCGGCGCATCGAGCGCACGCGTCGACGGAGGGAGTCGTCGATCACGTCGAGCGTTCCGCCGCCGGACTGCTCTTCGAGCGCGAGGTGCGCACGCTCGGGCGGCTGCTCGACGCGCCCGAGCGACCGCTCGTGGCGGTGCTCGGCGGCGCCAAGGCGGCCGACAAGATCGGCGTCATCAACCGCTTCCTCGAAATCGCCGACAGCGTGCTGCTCGGCGGCGGGATGAGCTATCCCTTCTTCGCCGTCCAGGGCAAGCGAATCGGCCGCTCGCTGTGCGACGAGGCGGGCCTCGAGGCGGCGCGCCAGGTGCTCTCCGTCGAGCGCGTCACCGAGCGGTTGCGGCTGCCCGTCGACCTCATGATCGCCGACGATTTCTCGCCCGACGCCGAGCTGCGCGTCAGCGACCCGATCGACGTCGACGACGACTGGGAGGCAATCGACATCGGACCGCGCACGCGCGAGCTGTACCGGCAGATCATCGCCGGCGCGGGGACGGTCTTCTGGAACGGCCCGGTCGGCGCGTTCGAGATCGAGCCGTTCGCGGCAGGCACGCATGCGATCGCGCGCGCGGTCGCGGAGACCGGTGCGATCACCGTCGTCGGCGGCGGCGATTCGGGCGCTGCCCTCACCGCGTTCGGACTGGAGGGCGAGGTCACGCATCTCTCGACCGGCGGCGGCGCGTCGCTGGAGTACATCGAGGGGCACGCGCTGCCCGGTGTGGCGGCGCTGATGGACCCGACCACTTGACCGGCCCGCCGCCCAGCCCGCTGCCGATACCTTCTACGCGCGATGCTGCGGACGCTCCCCGACCTCGGTGACCTGGCGGGTGCCCGCGTGCTGCTGCGGGCCGAGTTCAACGTCCCGATCGGTGCCGACGGCGAGGTCGTCGACGACACGCGACTGCGGCTGACGCTGCCGACGATCGCCGCGCTGCGCGAGCGCGGCGCGCGGGTGCTGCTCGTCGCGCACCTCGGCCGCCCGAAGGGGCGCGATCCGGGGCTGTCGCTGCGGCCCGTCGCCACGCGGCTCGCTCAGCTGCTCGGCGAGGACGTACCGCTCGCGCCCGACCTCGAGCACGTCCCGGGGGGCGACGTCGTCATGCTCGAGAACATCCGTTTCGAGCCGGGCGAGACCGACGACGACCCCGCGCTCGCGGCGCGGCTCGCGGCCCTCGCCGACGCCTACGTCAACGACGCGTTCGGCAGCGCCCACCGCGCCAACGCCTCGACGGTCGGCGTGCCGCGGCAGCTGCAGCGCTCCGCCGCCGGGTTGCTCTTCGCGGGCGAGATCGACATGCTCGAGG
>DATLNO010000030.1:0-15571 GCA_035536715.1 Solirubrobacteraceae bacterium | reverse complement strand
TCATCCGCCGGTACCGGTGAGGTGGCCGGTGGGCGGGCCGTGCGCCGGACTGGCGCGGGTGCGGCAGTACCGGACCGGGAAAGGCGCTCGCGGGCGCGTTGCGAGAGGTCGCCTGCGCTCGTGTCTTCTCCCAGCGCGTCCTGCTGCTCGCGGGGCTGTGGCACTTCACCTGCCGGCTGCGGCTGCGTGCCGGCGGGCACTTCGGCGGCGGACGGGTCCGCAGTGGTGAAGCCGGCCGCCGGCGCCTGGCTCGCGGGAAGGTCCGCGCCGCCACCGGTGAGCGCCCAGCCGCCAAGCATCAACGCGCCGACGAACGCAACGGCACCCAGTACCAGCAGCAGCGGCTTCAGCACGTCCGACGGCTCCTTCGTTGCCGTTTGTGCGCGACGACCCTAGCGGCGCCGAACTGAGAATGCGATGAGAGGCCGGCCCGCAGCGGCCTGTAAGACCGGGGACGCGCCCCCGGATCAGCCGCTCTGCAGCGCCGCCCACACGCGACTTGGCGTGCAGGGAATATCGATGTCCATGATGCCCCTGGCGTGGAAGAGCGCGTCGATGACGGCGTTGGCGATGCACGGCGCTGACCCCACCCCAGGCGATTCGCCGACGCCCTTCGCGCCGATCGGGTGGTGCGGACAGGGCGTGACCGTGGAACCGAGCTCGAACCCGTACTCAGGGCACTCCAGCGCCGTCGGCAGGAGGTACTCCGACAGCGATGCGTTGAGGCACTGGCCCCCCTCGTCGAAGGAGATCACCTGCGTGAGCGCCTGGCCGATGCCCTCGGCGAGCCCCCCGGTGATCTGACCTTCGACGATCATCGGGTTGATCCGCACGCCGCAGTCATCGACCGCGATGAGTCGTCGCACCTGGACCTTGCCGGTGCCGGCATCGATGTCGACGACGGCGATGTACGCCCCGAACGGGTACGTGAGGTTGGGCGGGTCATAGACCGCCTGATCATCGAGGCCGCCCTCCAGACCGTCCGGGAGGTCGACGGTGGCATAGGCGAATGCAGCGATCGCCTCGATCGGCGCGCCCTGCTCGGGGTCACCCTTGACGTACCAGCGGCCCTTCTCCCACGCCAGGTCCTCGGGACGCGTCTCGAGCATGAGCGCCGCGAACTTCCGGGCCTTGTCGCGCACCTTGCGCGACACGACCGCGACGGCGCCGCCGGAGACCGGAATCGACCGGCTTCCATACGTGCCCATGCCGTATGGCGTCTTGTCGGTGTCGCCGTGGCGGACCACGATGTCGTTCGGTGAGATGCCGAGCTCCTCGGCCACGATCTGGGCGAAGACCGTCTCGTGAGCTTGCCCGCTCGTCTGGGCGGAGAGGCTGACGACGGCCTTGCCGGACGGGTGGATGCGCAGCTCGGCGCCGTCGTTCATGGCCAGGCCGAGAATGTCCATGTAGCGACGCGGACCGGCGCCGACGCCCTCCGTGAAGAAGGCGCAGCCGATGCCCATGATCTCGCCCCGGGCGTTTCTCTCCTGCTGCTCGAGACGCAGCTCGTCGTAGCCGACGATGTCCATCGCGAGCTTCATGGCCTGGTGGTACTCACCCGAGTCGTAGACCCAGCCGGTCGCCGTCTCATAGGGGAACTGGTCGGATCGGATGAAGCTGCGCATGCGCAGCTCGACCGGATCGACCTGCATCTTCATCGCCAGCGCGTCAACCATCCGCTCCACCACGTACACCGCCTCGGCGATGCGGAACGAGCAGCGGTAGGCGACACCACCCGGCGCCTTGTTCGTGTACACCGACTTGACCTGACAGAACGCGCCCTGCAGGTCATAGGACCCGGTGACGATGTGGAAGAACCCGGCCGGGAACCGCGTGGGCTGCGCGGTCGCGTCGAACGCGCCGTGGTCGGCGACCGTGTTGACACGCAGGCCCGTGATCCGCCCGTCCTTGGCGCAGATGGCGGCATGGTGCTCGTAATCGCGGGCGAACCCCGAGCTCGCGAGGTTCTCAGCCCGGTTCTCGATCCACTTGATCGGCGCGCCGGCGATGATCGACGCGGCGATCGCGCAGATGTAGCCCGGGTAGATCGGCACCTTGTTGCCGAACCCACCGCCGATGTCGTTGCAGAGGATGCGGATGTTCTGCTCCGCCAGCCCCGCCACCTGCGCGTACACCGTGCGGTGAGCATGCGGCGCCTGGTTGCCGTTGTAGATGTTCAGCTGACCGGTCGCCGGGCTCATGTCGGCGACCATGCCGCACGTCTCCATCGGGCACGGATGTACGCGCGGGTGCACGATGTCTCGTGCCACCACCGTGTCGGCTTCGGCGAACACGTGGTCGCAGGTGACCTTGTCGCCGGCCTCCCACAGCGGGCTCGCGATGTTGTCCTCCTGGCCAACCTTGTCGTCGCGGATGACCGGCGCGTCGGGATCGAGCGCCTGGCGGCAGTTGACGATCGCCGGCAGCACCTCGTAGTCGACGTCGATGAACTGCAGCGCGTCACGCGCGGCGTACGCGTCGGTCGCCACCACGAAGGCGACCTCCTGCAGATGGAAGCGCACCTTGTCTCCTGCGAGCACGGCCTGCGTGTCGTAGGAGATCGTCGGCATCCAGGCCAGACCGAGCGCCTCGAGGTCCTTCGCGATGAGGACTGTCGCCACCTTCGGATGCGAGAGCGCCCCCGACGTGTCGATCGACCTGATCCGAGCGTGGGCGTGCGGCGAGCGCAGGATCGCGCTGTGCAGCATGCCCGGCAGGCGGACGTCATCGCAGTAGTCACCGAGGCCGCGAATGAAACGCGCATCCTCCTTGCGCTTCATGCGACCAAAGCCGATCGGCCCGTCGGCGACGTAGCCGAGCCTGTCGCCACCGGCATGACCGATCCAGCTGGTGTGCCGACCAGGAGTGGATTCGGACAGTGCCATCGCGCGCGATCCTCTCAGATCACATAAAGGGTGGATGAGACTCCTAGGCCCTTGGTCGGACCGACAGGTTGTCGATGGCGATGGCGCATACCTGCTGGGCGGTGTCGTTGCCGAGTTGCAGGTTCTTGATGGCGCGATCCCGAGGCTCGCTGTCGTCGTCGTGTAGATCTGCTGGCCGTCGATCTTGAGCGTGACGGTGCTCGCGGCGCCCGCGATCTTCACGCGCAGTTCCATCGTGCGCCAGGTCGCCAGCGGCAGTAGCCCGGTGGTGTTGACCCGGGTCGCGTTCTGGGCCACGTGCAACGCACCGTTTGTCGCGTTCTGGCGACCGAGCATCACGACACGGGCGCCGGCCGAATCGAGCAGGCGCAGCAGCGGGACGTTGCCCTGCTTGCGCCCTCTTGCGTGACGTTGAAGTCCGCGGTGATCGTGCCAGTCTTGACGGTCGCCGTCTGCGCGGTCGCGGTCCCGTTGCCGCCGGTGACGACCTGCCAGTTCGGAGCGAGTGTCCCGGACTCGAAGCCGTCGCTGAACAGCACGCTCGGGGCGCTCGCGATCGTCCACGTGCGGACGGCGGGTGATTGGTCGGTGTTGCCGGCGGCGTCCTTCGCTTGCACCCCCTCGAAGGTGTGAGGACCGTCGGACAGCGCGGTGTACTGCTTCGGTGACGTGCAGGGCGCGAAGGCCCCCGTGGTTTCGAGGCGGCACTCGAACGTCGAACCGGCCTCAGACGAGCTGAAGCGAAGTCCGCGGTGCTCGACGTGAGAGCACTCAGGCCTCCACACGCAAGCCGGTGCGAGTCTCAGCACGAAGCGGTGCGTAAGTCCGCAACTCAACGAGAGCGGTTGCGCCGGTGGCGCTTCTTCGTCTATTAGTTCGCCACCGGTACGGATCGCCGGAAGCGCACGGCACTTACCGTGATCGCTCAGGGGGTGGGCCCACCGGACAACACGAGGAGCAGCGACCATGCCGACCACACGCGCCCCGGTCCGCACCCTGACGGCGATCGCGATCGGGCTTGCGGCGCTCCTCGTCGTGCCGGCGGGCGCGACCCCGCCCGGATCGAGCGGGTTGATCGCATGGCAGCGCGAGAATCTTAACGCCCCTCCGAACCTGCTGGTGGCCAACTCCGACGGCACTGGCGTGCGCACCGTCTTCTCCGGCCGCACCAGCGCCAGCTTCGATGTGGCGTTCTCGCCCACCGATACCGATCTCGTGTTCTTCACCCGCGCGACGCGCGCGGCCTACTCGGAGGACATCTACGCCGGCAACCTCACGACGGGTCGAGTCCGCAAGGTCATCCGCGCGCGGTCGGCCGACATCGCTCCCACCGTTTCGCCTGACGGCACACGGATCGCGTACTTCGCCGCTCCCCGGCCGGTCCGCATTCGCGAGGACCGCCCAGGGCCGCCCGAGCGCGTCCACGTGGCCAATCTCGACGGCACCGGCGACCGGGCGATCACCTCGAAGTCCCGACGCAGCTTCGACCCCGACTGGTCACCCGACGGCACACGGATCGCCTATTCCGAGACGCGGTTCACGAACCCGCAGCGCGCAGAGATCCGGATCATGGTCATGAACGCCGACGGCAGCGGCCGCCGGGCGCTGACGGCGTTCGGTGGTGTCGACGAGATCAATCCCAAGTGGATGCCCGACGGGCAGACCATCGTCTTCGAGCGGCTGAAGATGACCGGAACGAAGTCCGACATCGCCGCCATCGACGCTGCGGGTGGACCCATCCGACGGATCCTCGCCACGCCGAACTGGGAGACGAATCCGGTGCCCTCGCCCGACGGGACCAGGATTCTGTTCACGAGCGACCGCGATCGTCGCGGCAAGGATCGACTCGGTCCCGGGTTTGAGCTCTACACCATGGCCACGGACGGCTCGGACGTCGTGCGACTCACGAACAACCGTCGCCCGGACATCTTCCCGGACTGGCAGCGCCGTCCGTAGCTCGCGCAGCCGGGCGGATCGTGGGCGCCGTGCCGCCCGCCCAGATCCACGGGGCGATCGAGCGCAACGTGCCCGAAAGCGCACCTGACTGGCGCCGCGGCTTTGGGGGTACGGCCCGAGCAGCATGCGCCTGGGTCCCCGTCAGAGTCGACGCCGCAGCAACGTTCGCGTCCAAGGTTGCGGTTGCTGCCTGCCGCTCTCGCTCGCGATGGCGAGCGTGCCGATGCTCGCGCTGCACCTGCTCTGGCGTGGCGCCCGCTGATGTTCTTCTTCTCCAACCGCCTCGGCTGCGGTGGCTCGATCCTCGTGTCGATCGTCGGGACCCTGCTGGTGCTGCTCGTCCTCGGCGTCATCGACCTTTAGCGCGCTCCTGACCAAGGGCGAGCGCAGCAAGCGTACGCGCCGGCGAAACGGGCGTTGAGATGGGCCACTTTGGATCCGGCGTCGACGACCGCCGGATCGAATTGATTGCCACCGCCGCGCCGGATCAGGCGCAGCGCCCGAAAATGAGAATACATCTAATTCTCGGTGCTGCGCATTGCTATCGGTCTATGGTTGGTCGGGTGGAGGGGATGCAACTACAGTCCCGTCGTGACCGCCACGTGATGCGGCAGCCCGAGACGGCGGCCCTCGACCAGAGCCTGGCGACGTTGCTGAGCGTGCTCTCGGCACGGCTGGCGAAAGCTGGGCGGTGCGACCAGGCGCTCGCCAATATCGAGCGGGCTGTCGACATTCGGCGGCGCTTGGCCGGTGCCGACTCGCAGGTCGATGCGGCCGACATGGCTCGGACACTGAATGCCCTCGCGGTTCGGCTTGCCCAGGCCGGCCGGATCGGCGACTCGCTCGCCGCCAGCGAGCAGGCCGTCCACGTCTACCAGCGCCTGGCCGCCGCCGACCCTGCGATCTACGAGCCCGAGTTGGCTCCCGTGCTCAACAACCTTTCGATCCGCCTGGCCGCGGCCGGTCGCCGTGCTGAAGCGCTCGCGGCGAGCGCGCAGGTGCTCGACATCCACGGCCGCCTCGCTACAACCGACCCGGCGGCGTTCGACCCGCAGCTGTGGATCTCACTGAACAATTACGCAGACCGCCTCACCGACAGCGGGTATGACGAGGACGCAAGGGCCATCAGGGCAGAGGCTGCCACACGCCGCAGCCTTCATCAGCGACGGCTCGCCGAGGCCACCCTTCTCCCAGAGTGACGCTCACTCCCGCGCCCGGGGGCTCGCCAGGCGGAGACGAGTACGTCATGGATCTGTTCAGCCCAGGTGGCGGGCGTGATCGGCCTCTTCCTCGCGCACACTCGACGCGCCGTCGCTGCACAGCCGCCAGCGTGCCCGACGGCCGTCGCCGCTGACGATTGCTCCAGCTTGCAGAGCGGCGCGGATCCGGGCTCGGACCTCACTCTCGCGCGCAGGCTCGACGACGAACAAGGTGCGCAGCCGGACCTCCCCGTCGACCCGCGCCGCCGCGGTGTGATGGGGCGCCAGCGGACACGGCGGCTCGTGGTCCCAATGGCCGCACAGTGCGACAGTGATCGTGGCTCCCGGCGCGCCGACATCGCCGTCGGCCTCCATGCTGAGAACCGCGTCGTGCGCGAATGGCCGCCGCTGCTCTGTCATCGCGGCGAGTGTACGTCTCGCCGCTGCGCGGCATTCGGCAGCCGATCACGCCATAGACTCAGCCGCGGATGACGGCCGACCCGCAGCGCCCGGCGGAGGACGCGCCCATTACCCCGACGACGGCGGCGACCGCCGCGGACCCCGTGCCACGCTGGATGGCGTCCGGCGCAGCGATCGCCTGGCGGCTGCTCGTGATCGCGCTGGCGGTGGCGGTTGGGGTCTATGCGCTCGCCTACCTGCGGGTCGTCGTGGTGCCGCTGATCGTCGCACTGCTGATCAGCACGGCCCTGCGCCCGCCGACGCGCTGGCTCACGCGCCATCGATTCTCGGACGCCGCGGCAGCCGGCACCGTCCTGCTCGCCGCGGTGGCGATCCTCGTCACCGCGCTGTCGATGGCCGGTGCCGCGGTCGGGCGCCAGTTCTCCGATCTCGCCGACAGCATCCAGGAGGGCATCCGCGAGGCGGGCGAAGTCCTCGCCAAGCCGCCGTTCAACCTCAGCGAGCGGGAGGTCGACCAGCGCATCGACGATGCGCTGGCGAATCTGAGCGACTCCAGCGGCTCGCTGACGGAGGGGGTGCTGCACGGAGCGGTCGTCGTGGGTGAGTTGCTGACCGGCCTGATCATCACCCTGCTGCTGCTGTTCTTCTTTCTCAAGGATGGGCCCGCCCTGTGGCGCTGGGTCGTCGACACGCTCGGCGGTCGCTCGCGGGAGCGGCTCGACGAGGTGGCGAAGCGCTCCTACAGCGCGCTCGCCGGTTACGTGCGCGGACTCGCGCTCGTCGGCGCGGCCGACGCCGCGATGATCGGCACGGGCCTTGCGATCGTCGGCGTTCCGCTTGTGGTCCCGCTGATGCTGCTCACCTTCCTCGGCGCGTTCATACCGCTGATCGGCGCCTTCTCCGCGGGCCTGGCGGCGGTGCTGATCGCGCTCGTCAGCGGCGGCGTCGTGGATGCGCTGATCGTGCTCGCGCTCGTTGTCGCCGTTCAGCAGGTCGAGGGCCACCTGCTGTACCCGCTGATCATGGGACGGACGGTCAACGTGCATCCGATCGCTGTGATCCTCGCGCTGGCCATCGGTGGAATCCTCGCCGGCATCATCGGCATCTTCATCGCGGTGCCGATCCTGACCGTCGCAGCCACGGTGCTGAGCTATTCCCGCGCGGCGCGCGAGCCGCCCGAACCGGCGCCGCCGCCCGAACCGGCGCCTCCGGCCGAGCCGGCGCCGGCCGCGGCGGGCTGAGGCGCGATCAGGCCTCGAACCGATCCCGCGGGTTCGCGTCGCGCTCGTTGAGCACGCCGTCGTGGTCGCTGTCGAAGCCGGGCATCCACGGGGCCGGCGTCCCGGTCGAACCGCTGCCGCCGAGCGCGCTGTCGACGATGGCCGCGTTGTGGGCGTTGAGGATGTTCTGCGCAACGGCATTGAACGGCCCCGGCGTCACGGGGATGTCGAATGGCGCCACTGGCATTCCGTTGTACTCCACCCGGATCCCGCCCAGGTCGGGCGTCGTGCCGCCCAGGGTCGTGCTGGCGCCGAGGTCGGGAGAGCCACCGACGTAGCCGCTTGCGCTGAGGTCAGGAGAGCCACCGACGTAGCCGCTTGCGCTGAGGTCGGGAGCGCCGCCGATCCATGAACCGGTCTCCGTGCTGCCGCCGACGGTCGACGGGCCGAGCAGCGTGCCCGAGCTGAGCGGTGCGTCCGCGACGGGCAGGACGGTCTCGGGAGCGGCGGCCGGCATCGGCGCCTCGACGATAGGCGCGGCCGGCGCGGCGGGGAGATCAACCACGGGAGCGGCGGGAACGTCGGGAAAGATCTCGGCAGCGGGCGGCTCGTACGCGGGCGGCTCGACGAACGGCAGCGGAGCGGGCTCGCAGATCTCGACCGGCGCGGGCTCGGGCGGGGCGCAGTAGTTGGGATCCTCGTAAAACTCCATGTGAACCGCTCCTTCGTTGGTGTGTCTGTGCTGCTCGTGCAGACGCTGATGCTCTATCAGACGCAACGAAGGACGCAAAAGGTTCCTTCCGAGTCGACGATTCGCTCAGCCGCCCGACCGGACGCTGGTCAGGCGAGGTCGTACACCGCGTCGAGGATCCGCTGCGCGGTCTGCTGGGACCGCTCGCGGGAGGGCTGCGGATCGTGCTCGACTCCAAACGGCGCCCCGACGACGACGCGCACCTTCGGCCAGCGCCACGGCGTGTACAGCGATCGGGTTCCGTCGAGGTACACCGGCAGCACCGTCGCCCCCGCCAGATGCGCGATGTGCCCCACGCCGGACTTGGCCGGGACGGGCTCGCGATGGATCCCGCCCTCCGGGAACATGCTCATCACCCGCCCACGCCGGAGCACCGTCGCGGCGGTCTCGAACGCATCGGCGTCCCATACGCCGCGCTGGACCGGGAAGCCGCCGAGGCGGTTCAGCAGCCAGCCCCAGCGTCCGCCGAACAGCTCGCTCTTGCCCATGAACCTGATCCGGCGGCGGATCGCGAGCGCGACGAACAGCGCATCGAGGTTCGACAGATGGTTGGCCGCCGCGATGTAGCCCCCGTCGGGGATGTGCTCGCGCCCGCTGATCCGCGCGCGTGAGATCAAGGACAGCAGCGGCAGCAGCAGCGCCAGCACGAGCGTCTGCAGCCAGGGCACCTTGCGGCGGGTGCGGCGGTGGTAGCGCTTGAGCAGCCGCGCGGGCTGCAGGGTCCCCTTCAGGGTGCGCGCCCGGCGCGTGCGTCTCATCCGGCGTGAGGCTACTGCGGCCCGATGGGGCAGAGGACGATCAGGCGAAGCGCCGCAGCCCGGCCCGCGCCGCCATGCCGAACACCACCGTCAGCGCCGCGAGGTGCGCAAGCGCCTGCCCGATGCCCGGCGACGAGCCGTTGACCGCCGCGTCGATCGCCTGCAGCGCGGGCTTGAACGGGAAGGCCGCCGAGATCACGCGGATGACGTCATACAGCAGCGGTGACACGCCGCCGCTGGGCACGAGCGCAAGGAATGCCAGCGGCAGCGACAGCAGGAAGGCCAGCAGCGACGCGGCCCGCACCTCGCGGGCCAGGCAGCCGATCGCGACGCCCATCGCCGCAAAGGCGATCGCGCCGCCGCCGAGCGCGAGCAGCCACAGCCCGATCCGCCCAAGCTCCAGCGGGACGAAGAAACTGACTCCCAGCAGCATCACGAGCGTCACCGCGAACGCGCACGCCGCCGCGAGCAGGATCTTCTCGATCAGCAGGCCGCCGCCGGAGACCAGACCGCGCGCGAGCCGCGCGAACGTGTTCTCCTCACGCTCGAGCGCCAGCAGCCCCGACGCGAGCAGGACGCAGACGAACATCAGCGACACGGTCACCGCCACGGCGACCGCGAAGGTGTCCAGTGGTGTTCGGCGCCCGCTCAACACGGTCTGGTTGACGTTCACCGGCTTCTGCACGGTGTCGAGCACCTCGGTCGCGCGGTCGGTGTTGGCGAGCGCCAGATGGGCGAACTCCTGGACCGGACCGAGCCGGCGTCGCGTCGCCGCCGTCGGGTCGTCGGCCATCACCTGGTCGATCCGGTTCGACGAGTTCTTCAGCCCGAGGATGTCGAACTGCGTGCCGAAGAGGTTCAGCTCGCCGCCGTCGAGCAGGACGTCGATGTAGCCGGTGGCGAGGCGATTGACCTGGCCCGACAGCGCCGCGTTGGCGTTGGCGAGCTTCGACGTGATCGTCGAGCGCACGAAGGACTGCTTCAACGCGTCGCCGTTGTAGATGACCTCGACGCTCGCGCGATTGAAGCCGCCGCTCGACAGCTTCTCCGTGAAGTCCGGCGGAATGATCACGGCGGCGAGCACGGCGCCTGAGCGCACCTTCTCGCGCGCCTCGTCGCGGCTGACGACCGGTACCTGCTCGATCGCGTCGAAGAGCTCGTTCGTATAGGTGCGGATGTTGAGCTTCTCGCTGCCCAGCCGGATCGTCTCGCGGTTCTCGGGAACACGGTTGAGGAACGCCACGCGCGGCTTGTCGGGACCGCTGGAGAGCGCGAACCCCATCAGCGTCGCGATCGCGATCGGATAGACGATCAGCAGGCCGACGAGCAGCTTCGAGCGGCGCAGGATCTGCAGATCCTTGAGCAGCAGCCAGCACACGTTGCGCGCGCGCTTGCGCATTGACCGCGGCGCGCCGCGCGAGGGAGCCACGTCAGTGTCCCCGCGCCTGAAGGAAGCCGACGAACGCCTGCTCGAGGTCCTCCCCTGCGCGGCTCATCGCCTGCGCTTTGAGCTCGGCAGGCGTGCCGTCGAACAGCAGGTCGCCGTCGGCGAGGACGAGCACGCGGTCTCCGTGGCGCTCGGCCTCGCTGATGTCGTGGGTGCAGAAGACGACGCTCGTCCCGCGCTCGGTCAGCCCGGCGATGAATCCCCACAGCCGCTGGCGCTGGCGCGGGTCCAGCGCGCCGGACGGCTCGTCGAGCAGCAGCACCGGTGGGTCGGCAAGCAGGCCCACCGCGATGTTCACGCGCTGGCGGTTGCCGCCCGACAGGCTGCCGAGCTCGTCGTCGGCGCGGTCCTGCAACGCGGTCTGGTCGAGCATCCGCTCGACCGCCGCGTCGGGATCGTCGACGTCCTCCAGGCGCGCGAACAGGCGCAGGTTCTGCGCGACGGTGAGCTTGGAGTAGACCGCCGTCTGCTGCGGAACCCAGCCGATCCGGCGGTCGGCGTTGGGGCCCTGCTGCTCGACCGTGCCGGCGTCGGGCGCACGGATGCCGCCGAGCATCGTCAGCAGCGTCGTCTTGCCGGCGCCGTTGGGGCCGATGATCGCCAGCAGCTCGCCGCGGGCGACCTGAAAGCTCACGTCGTTGACGGCGCGGCGCTCGCCGAAGCTCTTGGAGACCCCCTCGACGACGAGCGACGGCTCGGGGTCGAGCGTCGCCGGTCCGCGAGCCACCGACTAGCGCCCGTTGCGCACGGCTTCGCCGAGCGCGTCGAGGCTGAGCTGCAGCGCGCTGTACGAACCCAGCTGCTTCGGCGCGCTGACCTCATGCCGGTCGCCCACCTCGGACACGGTGATGACGGCGTCGAGCGTCGCGCCCGTCACCCCGCCGAGCACCTTGCGGTCGCGCTCGGCGACCTCGATCCGGCCCTGCAGGCGCGCCTTGCGCAGCACCTTGTCGTCGGTGCCGATCCAGACCTCGCCCTTGGCAACCTTGACCGAGCGCACGAGCGCGGCACGTACCTTCGGACCGAGCTCGGTCGGCAGGCCGACGGCCTGCGTCACGCGCAGCATCGTCAGCAGGCGCGTGAGCCGGGCGATGTCGGCGAAGAAGCGGTCGGGACGGATCTCGGCCGTGATGTGCTGCGTGCTCTCGCCGGCGACCTTCGTCTCGCCGACAAGCTGCGCGTCGCGCTGCCAATCCTGCGGGTTGATGTAGAACATCGCCCCCGTCTTCGTGAGGCCGTTGCGCGCGGCGGCGGCGGGCGCCACGATCTTCTGCGAGATCGCGTCGGGCAGTTTGTAGCCCGTGTTGCCGAGCTTGACGAAACCCTTGCTGTCGGAGAGCACGAGCGCGCCCCCGATCGCGTGGTCGTTGAGCACGAGGCCGACGTCCATATCGAGGTCGGGAACCTGTTTTCCGTCGGGCAGGTGGTAGACGCCGCCGACGGTGACCTGCGTCGTGCCGGCGAAGCGCGGAACGCCCTTGACCTGAACGTCGATCGTGCCGTCGATGCGCGCTGTGGTGGCCTTGGGGTTCTGCGCGATCGCCTCGTCGATGAGCTTCTGTGCGGCGGCGCCGTTCGCCGCCGGATCGCCGGTCGAGACGCCGGAGTCAGACGAGTCGCCGCCGCACGCGCCGAGCGTCAACGCAGCGATGAGCGCTGCCAGTGCAGCGCCCTTGAGACGAACCTGTGCGGTCATCGATCCCTGCTCCTATGCCCCGAGCCGCTCAGTCTGGCACCACGATCTTGTCCAGCCCCTTCTCGGGCGCAGGAAACTCCGGCCCCATCGCCGCGAGCGTGTCGGCGATCGTCCGCGCGATCACCAGATTGCGATACCACTTCTTGTTGGCGGGAACGACGTACCACGGGGCGAACGCCGTCGACGTCGCGTTGACAGCATCCTCGAACGCCCGCTGGTAGTCATCCCAGTTCGCGCGTTCCTTGAGGTCGTTGGAGGAGAACTTCCAGTGCTTGGCCGGGTCTTGCAGGCGCGCCTCGAGCCGCCGCTTCTGTTCATCCTTGGAGATGTGCAGGTAGAACTTCAGGATGACGACGTTCTCGCGCGCGAGCGTGCGCTCGAAGTCGCACAGGGTCTCGTAGCGGTCGCGCCATAGCTCTTCCGGGACGAGCTTCTTGACCCGCACCACGAGGACGTCCTCATAGTGCGAACGGTTGAAGATCGTGATCATCCCGCGCGACGGCGTCCGCAGGTGGTAGCGCCACAGGAAGTCGTGGGCGGCCTCCTCGCTGCTGGGCGCCTTGAACGACCATACGCGACACCCCTGCGGATTGATGCCCTTGAAGACGTGCTTGATCGCGCCATCCTTGCCGCCGGTGTCCATCGCCTGCAGCACGACCAGCAGGCTCTGGCGCTGCTCGGCGTAGAGCCGCTCCTGCAGGTCGGCGATCCGCTCGCGGTGGTGCGCGAGCTCGGACTTGACGTCGCTCTTGGACGCGTAGCCCTCGCTCTCGTCGGGCGAGACGTCCGACAGGCGGATCGGGATGCCCGGCTCGACGCGATAGCGCGGATAGTCCGGCGTCGGCGGAGGCGAGTCGACGGTCTGCTCCTCGGGGGCGGTCGCCGCGGTGACCGGGTCCGGCGCGTGGTTCGGCATGGCTGTCGTGTACCCGTCCGACAGGGCTCGCAGCCGGACCGCTCGGGCTATGCCACCCACCTATTCAGCTGGGCTCCTGCAGCGAGATCGCGATCTGCTCGAGGAGATCCATCTGCTCCTGCATGCCGACCTCCATCCCTGAGGCGAGGACCATGTCGCGGACTTCCTTGCTGGGGAGCTGCATGAGCAACTCGACCGTCGTGCGCCCGTCGGCTTCGGTGAATGTCACGGTGTCAAGCGCCGGCTCGCCGTCGGGCATTGCCTCGTAGACCTCGGTCGTGACGATGCGCTCGTTCGGGACGAGCTCGCGGTAGTGGCCGTGGAAGGCGACCTCGAATCCGCCTGTGGCCTCCATCACATAGCGCCACATCCCTCCCACCCGCAGGTCGATCTCGACGATCGTCATCGCGCCGCGGTGCCCGCTCCACCAGCGTCTTACCAGCTCGGGCGCGGTCCACGCCATGTACACCAGGCGTCTCGGTGCGTCGAAGTCCCGCGTGATCAGGATCTGCTCGTCGGTGGGTGTCGTCACCGTCGCCGTCCCGCTACTCGTCACCGTCTTCATCTCCTTGCTCCGCTTTCGTCAGTTCGTCGAGCACGCCGTCGAGCAGCTCAAAACGCTCCGACCACGTGCGCTCGAAGTCCTTCACCCAGTCATGGATGGGCTTCAGCGCGTGTCCGTTGAGCCGGTACAGCCGCCGCCGGCCGTCCTCGCGGACGTCGACTGCTCCGACCTCGCGCAGCACGCGCAGGTGCTTTGACACCTGCGGTTGCGCGAGCCCGACCATCTCAACGAGGTCGTTGACGGGGCGCTCTCCCCCGGCCAGAACCTCGAGGAGCTGTCGCCGCCGCGGCTCAGCCACCGCGTTGAACGCGTCGGCTGTCGTTGCTGTTCGTGCTATGCCCGCCATCATATGCCGATATAGGCATATGTCAACGGCGACCCCTCAGTGATAGATGCGGATGTAGTCCACGAACATGCGCACCGGGCCCTTGAGCGTGTTGTCCGCGAACGCGTCGAGCTGCAGACACGCGTGCATCTTCACGTCGGGGATCGCCGTCCTGTTCCGGGTCTCGGCGATGAACTTTCCGTCGCGGTAGAGCTTGATCGAATCCCTGCTCCAGTCCATCACCATCACGTGCCACTCGCTCGCGTCGGCGTCGTGCTTGAAGCGCACCTGGTTGTTCTCGACCCCGTAATGGATGTAGCTGTAGAACGGCTTGCGACTCGGGCGGTGCCCCGTCTCGTACCAGTCGTTCTCCGTATGTTCAGCAACGCGGACGTCGGGATTGGTCAGCGCCACGCCGCTCATCGTGGCCGTCGGATCGGTCTCTGTGCGGACGCGCACCACGTAGCGGCCATATTTGTGGTCGAGCTTGTTCGACATCCCTCCGGACACGATCTCGCCGTCCCGCATCTTGGCGGTGATCACGAGCTTTCCGTCCTCGACGGAGAAGGCCGATGGTCGCCGCAGTCCGAATCCGTCGTGGCCCGGGCTCCGATAGAGGTTCCAAGCGGTCCTATCGACCTTGGTCCCGTTGAAGTTGTCCTCGAAGACCAGCTTGCGAGTCGTCGGCGGCAGGGTGTTCTTCGTGTCGGTCGCAGCGGGCGCGGCGGCTGCTCGCTTGAGCGTGCCTGAGTCGCTGGAACCCAACACGGAACGCCCCGCCGGCGAGACAACGAGAGAGCCGACGGCCGCTATCAACAGAACCCAACGCACGAAGGACGACTGTAGACATCGAAGGACGCATCGTCCCTCCCCAACGGACCAGTCGGTCCGGTCCGCCTTGCGCAATGGCGGAATATTCGATCGCGTGGCCGGTTCGATGCATCCCGCCTGTCTCGACGCGGGGCTGCTCGACGAGATCTGCGTCAACCTCGTGCCGGTCGTGCTCGGCGACGGGATCCCGTTTCTCGCCGGCATCATGAACGGCCCGGTGCGGCTTGAGACCCCGTGGTCGTCGAGGCTGAGGGCGTGACGCATCTGCGCTACCGCGTTGTTCGTAGTAGCGGCTGATGAGCACGTCTCCCAACCCAGAGTTGGTGGTGCAGGCCGTACTCCAGACGGCTGCCAACCCCGCTGTCGCGGCGACGCGCGCGCTGACAGGCTCAGCACTATGACCGATGTGATCTTTCACTTCGTCGAGGACATCATGTCCTCCCCGTGGATCTACCTGGTCCTGTTCGCCGTCGCGGCGATCGACGGGTTCTTCCCGATCGTGCCGAGCGAGACGTCGGTGCTGACGGCGGGCGTCTTCGCCGCCTCCGGCGAGACCTCGCTGCCGCTCGTGATCCTCGCCGCGGCGCTCGGCGCCTTCC
>DATLNO010000029.1:0-10673 GCA_035536715.1 Solirubrobacteraceae bacterium | reverse complement strand
CGTCGAGCTCGGCGGCGCTCATCCGCCGGCCGAAATCCTGCGGCATCGCCGAGAAGTCCGCCGGTTCCCCCGCGGGGTACGGATCGACGATCTTCGCCCGCAGCGTGGCGGCGTCGTAGTTCGGCAGCAGCGTGTCGAGAGCCGGGCCGATCTCGCCGGCGCCGCCACCATCCGCGAGGCGATGGCAGCCGCCACAGCCCATCCGCGCGAAGACGGCGCTGCCGGTGGCTGCTGAGCGCGCGTCGGCGGATTCGCGCCCGCCGCCGTCAACGGGGCCGCCGAGCGCGAGCAGGACCGCGCCCGCGGCGAGCGTGCCGGCTGCCAGTACGCGCAGCGCGCGCAGGATCAGGCTCCCTGTGTCGCCGGCTGTCGGCGCGTGCGCCACCGCGGCCCAAGCGCGAGGCCGGCCCCGGCAAGGCCGGCGAGCGCGGCGAGCGCGAGCCGGTCGTACGCGATCGCGCCGGAGGCGGTGGAGGCTGCGGCCTCAGGGGCCGAGCGCCCGACGGTCCCGATCTGGACCGGTGGATAGCTGTGGCGCATCGTGAAGCCGTCGTCGACGACGTAGCGCCATGTGCCGGCCTGCGGGAACCGCACGCTGACGCGGTGGACGCCGGGCTTGCCGGTGGGTCTCGACGCAAACGTGCGCGTGACGTCCCCCGAGGTGATCGCCACGCTCGGGTGAACGCCGCTCAGCGGCGTGCGGCCGTGCTGCATGACCTTGACCTCGACATTCCAGGTCGCGCCCGGCTTCAGGCCGTCGGGGGTCGAGCTCAGCTCGACCGTCGCCCAGCCGCCGGCCGATGCGGCGGCGGGCAGCGCGAGCAATCCGATGATCGCCATGGCTGCCGCGGTCGTACGAGTACGTAGATGCATACTGCTGCTACACCGCGCGTGCGCGCCACGTTCCCGATCGGGTATGCGCCAGAATGGAAGCGCAGATGATCGTGTACCACGGCACAACCATCGATTGCCTCGAGGGCATCAAGGCGCTCGGCCTGCACCCGGGCACGTACGTCGCGCCGAACATCGCGCTCGCGCGCGATTACGCCTACGACCGGGCGATCACGATCGGCGCGGACTCCTGCGTCGTGTTCACGCTCGATGTGCCCGATGCGACCGTCGAGCGCGTCGAGGCCTGGTGGTGGACCGGGGAGCAGCTGCTGCTGCCGCTGGGCTGCACCCCGGAATGCATCCTCGAGATCGACGACAGCGATCCGCGCGCCTACCAGGCGGTCGAGCAGTAGCGCAGCGGCTTACGCCGCGCGCAGTGATGCGCGCGGATGCGTGTGCGTCGTGTGCGCGCTCGCTCGTGCCACGAGCCTGGGGCTGAAGTCGTCAGAGGCGATGCGGACGAAATGCGATGCGTTCTGGGCGCGCGCGAACTCACGCCGCAGCAGTTCGGCGACCTGCTCGTCGGACATCGAAGGCACGCGCTCCTCGAGCAGGATCTCGACGGCGTAGCGGACGACGCCCTCCTGGGGCCTCGAGCGCCAGATCGCGCCCACCTCGATGTCGCCGCCGGTCAGCGCCATGAAGTAGGAGGCGTTGAGAGCCAGCGCAAACTCACTGCGCAGCAGCTCGATCGCCGCGGCGTTGCCGCGCGTGTCGTTGCGCTCGAGCATGTCGAGCTCGAGTGCGTAACGGGTTGTCTCGTCGTGGTCTCGCATCAGTGCCTTGGTCTCGAAGTCGAGGTGCGTCAATACCCTTATCGGCAGCTTTCCGAGAGTTCCTGATAGGACGCTCGGGCCGGCCCGTCGAATACAACGGATGGAGGAAGCACATCCGTCCGCGCCCCGTTATCTGCGTGGCGCTTGCACGCTGCACTATAGAAGCCTGTTCGGCCATCCTTGACACAGGACCCCGCGATGGCCACGATCTGCCCGATGCCGATCTATGACTTCGCCTGCGTGACCTGCGACGACAAGTTCGAAGAGCTTGTCCGGTCCGATGCACCGCCGCCCGCCTGCCCCTCCTGTGGCAACGAGGAGACCCAGCGTCTTCTCTCGACCTTCCTCACGCCGAACCTGGCATCCGGCCAGCGCCACTTCCAGCGCGACGTCGGTGCCGCGCTGGCGCAGCAGGGGTGCTGCGGTGGTGGCGGCTGCTCCACCCACGTCTGACCTCCTGCCCGCGGTCGCGGCGAGCGTGACCCGCCCATGACGGTCGATCTGGCGGAGCTCCGCCCCGAGGGGATCGAGGCGGCGGACGCCCGCGCGCTCGAGCTGCTCGCCGACGGTCAGCCCGACGAGGCCGTGTCGCTGCTGAAGAGCATCGTGCACCGCGCCGTGACGAAGCACGGCGACGAGGATCTGCTCACCGGGATGGCGCAGTCGCGCCTCGCCGACATGCTGCGCCGCACCGGCGCGCCCGAGGCCGAGCAGCTCGGCGCGCTGACCGACGCGATCAAGGCCTTCTCGGCGTCCGTCGGACCTTCCGATCCGCAGACGACGTCGGCTTTCGGCCGGCTCGCCCACGTCGCGCTGGCCGCGGAAGCCGTCGAGATCGCCGTCACCGCCGGGATGCAGGCGATCGGCGGCCTGCAGGCGCGCGGCGAGGGCGAGACGCCCGAGGCCGGGGGGATCTACGCCGCCCTGGCGATGGCCGCTGCTGCGCGCCGCTCGCCCGGCGCTCCGGGAGCCGCCGAGCGCGCCTACCGTCTCACCGCCGCTGCGGGAGGCGACGACGCCGACCGGCGGCGCGGGCTGGCAGCCTGGCGCGCGCTCGGGCAGCCGCGGCGCATCGCGGTCACCGAGGAGCTGTCGCTCGTGACGTTCGGCTCGCCGCCCGGGGTCGTCGTCGAGCTCGACCACGTGGCCGAGGACGGGGCGCTCGACCAGCACACCCATGGGCTGCGCACCGAGGCAGCGCGAGTGCTGCGCGAGCAGATGGCGACGGCACCGTTCGCCTATCGCGCGTCATCCGGTGGGTTTGAGGTCGTCAGCCGGTCCGGCGCGGCCGCGGCAGCGGTCCGCTTCGATCCCGATGTCGAGGTGCTGCTCGACGCGGACGCCTTCGCGGCGCTGCGGTCGGGGCTGGCCGAGGCGCTGTTGGGCCCCGGCGGCGGCAAAGACGAACCGGGACGCAACGACCCCTGCTCCTGCGGGTCGGGGCGCAAGTACAAGCGCTGCTGCGGGGTCTGAGCCTCACAACCCCGCCGGATGACGCGCCACGTACCCCGCGGTCGAGCGCATCGTCGGCTGCCAGCGCGTACCGGTCTCGGCGCGGCCGGTCGTGTCGAAGCGCCGTCCTCCGATGACCATGAACGCGTGGTGCGGCGCGGCGTAGACCGTGATCCAGCGGCCGCGGCCGGGGCTGGCCCAGCGCATGAAGGCCGACGAGTTGCGTGACGACGCCAGCAGTCCCGCGCCCCAGAGCGCGAAGGAGATCGAGCCTGAGCAGTCGTAGCCGCGGTCGTACCAGCGGCCGTGGCCGCCGCCGTAGCGGTAGGGCTTGCGCGCGATGCGATCGGCGGCCGCGATCACGCGACGCACGCTCAGCGGCAGCCCCGCGACGGCCGGCCCGGTGGCCGCGGCCGGCTTCTCGCGCAGGATCGTCGTGATCGTCTCGTGGCCGAGCGCGTCCCAGGTCGCCGGGCCGACGATCCCGTCGACGAGCATGCGCCGCCGGCGCTGCAGCCTGCGCACCGCGCGCGCGGTCGCCGGACCGAAGACCCCGTCGGTCGCGATGCCCAGTTCGCGCTGCAGCAGCGCGACGCGGCTGCCACGGCTGATGACCCTCGGTGGCCTCGCCGAGCGCGGGCGACCGCCGCTACCGCGCTGGCGGGCCCGCGCCCGCTTGACGAGCGCCCATGTCTGTGCCCCGACGAGCCCGTCCGGCGTCAGCCCGCGGCGGCGCTGAAGGCGGCGAACGGCGCGCTGCGTGCCGGGACCGAAGATCCGGTCGGCGGGCAGGCCCAGGGCCTTCTGCACCGCCCCCACCCGCGGACCGCCGGAGCCGAGCTTGAGCGCAGGCAGGGCGCGTGCCCCTGCGGGCAGCGCCAGCGCGCAGGCGCACGCCAGCAGCGCGGCGCAAGCTGCGCCGCGGGCGCACACGCGCCGCCGGCTCGAGAAGATCGATCGCATGGTCCTCCGTGTCGCGCGCCTGCCCTGACGAGGTGGCGGCGGGGCTCGCGCGTTGCGCTACGCCGCACGGTGCGGCAACTGGTTTCACCGTTCTACCGAAAGAAAGTCGTTCAACGTGCAGGATGCATTGCATGCTGTGACCAAGGCGGTCGTCATCACTGCGCTGAGCGCGGTACCGCCTGAGCGATACTCATCTCACATGCCAGGCGCAAGACGCGGTCAGAGCGGTGATGGCAGTCACAGTCGTGCAGGCCGTGGTTGGCGGCCCCTGAAATAGTGCTCGAGGTCACGCACTTCACCGATCCAGGATGCCCCTGGGCATATTCGGCCGCGCCGGCACACACGACGCTGCGCTGGCGCTACGGCGACGGGCTGCGCTGGACGCTCGTAACGATCGGGTTGACCGAGGATGCAGCCCAGTACGCCGCGCGCGGCTATGCCCCCACCCGCTCCGCGCTCAACTGGCGAACCACGTTTCATCGCTTCGGGATGCCGATGCAGTACACGCCCAAGTCCCGCCTGAGTGCGACCGCCCCGGGCTGCCGCGCGATCGTCGCGACACGGCTGGACTCGCCCGAGCAAGAGACGGCGGCGCTGCGCGCGTTGCAGTTCGCGCAGTTCACGACGACGGGCGTGCTCGAGGACCCGGCGACGCTGCGCGGGGCGCTGGAAACCGTCGAGGGTCTCGATGCGGACGCGATCCTGGCGCGGATCGAGGATTCCGACGTCATCGAGGCCTACGAGCGCGACCGTGCTCGCGCTCGCACGGCAGCGGGCTCGCCGACCGAGTTTCAGGGCCGCGCCGCGAACACCGACGGGGCCGTCCGGTACACCGCGCCGTCGCTCATTTTCAAGAACGAGTCCGGCGCGCGACTGGAGGCCGGTGGCTTTCAGCCGATCGAGGCCTACGACGTCGTGATCGCCAACCTCGACGTCACGCTCGAGCGCCGGCCGCCCGCGGAGGATCCGCTCGACGTGCTCGCCGCCTTCCCGTACCCACTCGCCACCGCCGAGATCGCCGCCGTCATGACCCCGCATCTCGGCGCGCCGGACGTCGCCGCGACCGAGCTGGCACTGATCGCCGCGGTCGGCGAGGGGCGCGCGCTGCGGCGTGCCGCGGGCGCGGACTCGCTGTGGGCGCTGGCCTAGCCCGACTGCCGTCGAGCGTCATGTGTCCCGCGTGCCCCGGCCGTCGTGGCGCTTCCACCCGCGCTGCCCGACCTCGCAACCGCCATGTCAGCCCGCCGCGGGGTGCAGCGGGCGATCCGACAGCGGCCTGAGGATCAGGTACCCGAGAACCGCGAATCCGGCTAGCACCAAGATCGAAACGCGGCTGGCATCGAACTTCGACAGGCCGCCGAGCTCGGTCGCCACGAGGATCGTGCCGCCCCACAGGACGAGCGGCCCGAACCCGCTCGACAGCTTGCCGACCATCGCATAGAGGCCGAAGTCCTCGCCGCGGCGTTCCTCGGGCACGAGTCGCAGCAGAAACACGCGATCGACGGCCGACAGCGAGCCGAGCGCGATGCCGATCACCGGTCCCAGCACCCACAGCAGCGCGCTGGAGCCGGTTCCCGCACCGATCCCGAGGGCGACGACGGTCATCGTCAACGTGCCGAGAATGACGCGCCGTGGGCCGATCCGCTCGGCGAGCAGACCACCGCCGATCGCCCCGCCGATCGCCGCGACCGTCGCGATCGCCAGCAGCAGGTCGATGTCGCGTCCGTCGAAGTCGCCCGTGCGCCGCGCGTACACCGTCATGAACTGCAGGACGGTGGCGATCGCGTCGACGTAGAAGAAGCGGGCCAGCAGCAGCCGCCCGTGCGGTTCGTGGCGCGCGCGCCGGACAGTCGCAGCAAGCTGTGCGAAGGGCCCCAGCGTGGGACGCTCGCCGGGCTCGCGATGCTCGCGGACGAGGAAGAACAGCGGCAGCGCGAACACCCCGAACAGCAGGGCACCAGGGATGAACGCGCGCTGGGCGTGGCCGTCGGTCGCGATCGAGCCGATCAGGAAGAGCGCCGTCAGCGAGCCGAGATAGCCGACGGCGACGCCGATCCCCGACACCCGTCCGCGGTTGCGCTCCGTCGCGACCTCGCTGAGCAGCGGGTGGTACTGCGAGTCCGACGTGTTGAACGCGAACGTCGCGATCGCGCCGACGACGAGCGCGAGCAGGACCGACTCGACGACGCCGAGCAGGCCGGTCGCCACGACGCACAACAGCGTGAAGACGATCAGGATCGGCTTGTGGCGTCCACTGCGGTCGGCGAGCGCGCCGATCAGCGGCAGCGTGACGACGAGCGCGAGCGAGACGGCCGCGACCATGAGACCGACGTAGATGTCCGGCTGCCCGCGCTCCTCGACGATCCAGTCGCTGAAGTAGCGCGTGACGACGACGAACGAGAAGATCGTGTTCGCGAAGTCGTAGAGCACCCATCCGACGACCGGCGGGAGCGGCAGTCGCCGGCGGGGGTCTTGCTGCACCCGCGGCAGGCTACGCGCTATGCGGCTGCGCGCATCAACTCGGCGTCGTCGGCCAGCGCGAGCTTGAGCGCCCGCTTGAGGCGGCCGTGGATCTGACAGATCCGGCTTTCCGAGCCCCCGAGCACCTCGCCGGTCTCGCGCAGCGTGAGGTGCTTGACATACAAGAGGACGGCGACCTCACGTTGACGACGCTCGAGCTGGGCGAACGCCCGCAGAAGGCGCTCCCTGGCCAGGCTCCTGGTGGCCTGCTGCTCGGGATCGGTCGACTCGTCGCAGCTGGGCAACACGTCGATCTGCTCGGCAGAGCCATCGTCGGAATGCAACACGAGACTGCTGAGCGACCCGACGTCGGACGCGATCAGGTCGCGCTTGCGCGCGCCGAGCTGATCGACCGTCATGCTCAGGCCGTCGGCCAGCTCGGGCTCGGTCGGAGCCCGGCCGTGGATCGCGCGAAACTCGTTCTGCACGCTGAGCATGTCGCGCTCCCAGCGCCTCAGGGAACGCGGCGCCCAGTCGCCGCGGCGCAGCTCGTCGATGACGGCGCCATAGATCCGCGTCCACAAGTACTGCTCGAGCGTGGCACCCTTCTCCGGGTCGTAGCGGTCCAGGGACTTGATCAGCGCCTCGAGGCCGGCGGAGACCAGATCGTCGGCCTCGCGGACCGCGGGAAGCGAGGCGATCTTGCGATAGACGATGAACTTCAATAGCGGCGCGTAGGTCATGACGAGACGATCGCGCACACGCGCCTCGCCGCTGCGCTGATACTCGCGCCACAGCTCCATCGCGTCAGTGGACTCCGTCCAGCGGTGGGTGCCCGCACCCGCCGGATGGCGCGCCGGGGTTCTCGAGGGGCTGACCAGCTTCATGTGAAGCCTGTCGACAGCTCACGGCTGGGACGGAACCCGATCCGGGGTATCCGTCCGGACTGTCAGTTGTCGAAGCGCACGGCGAGCCCGGCGGGGAACGGGCCCTCGAACCGCAGCTTCCCCTCGCGGCCGCGACCGCGCCTGAGGCGCGGTCCATCGAACAACGCGTGCGCCATCGCCGGCAGCTGCGCGCGCACGATCTGCTGGCCGTAGCACGTGTGCATCCCGTAGCCGAAGAGCATGTAGTCGCTCCACGGGCGGTCGGTTCGAAACGCGCCGGGATCCTCGATCGCGCGTTCGTCGTGCATTGCAGAGAGCGTCGCGGCGAAGACCGTCGAACCGGCCTTGACGGCCGTCTCGCGATCGGTTCCCTCGGCGATCATGGTGTCCTGCTGCACGTAGCGCAGCAGCGCGAAGTTCTGCGGGTAGAAGCGCGACGCCTCGAAGCAGTACGCGGCGACGAGCTCGCGGTTGCCGTCGCGGGCGGCCTGCTGCGCGCCCTCGAGCTCGTCCTCGCGCCCGAGCAGCTCGTCCATGATCCGCGCGAAGGCATTGGAGATCGTCGGGATCCAGCCCGTGATGTTGCCGAGGATGTTGTGGCGGATCGCGATGTCGTGGAGGTTCGGCTCGCCCTCGCTCTGGAAGCGCAGCAGGCGCGTCAGCACGTCGTCGGGCACGTCCTCGCCGTTCTCGAGCTCGGACTTGCGGGCGTCGATCAGGTCGTCGAGGTGCTCGCGCCAGCGCGCCGCATCGGCCAGCGCGCGCTCGCGCACCGTCGCCAGGTTGCCGACGGTGATGAAGAGCTCCTGAAAGACGTTGCGCGCCCAGCGCGCATGCGTCCGGGGGTCAGGCCCGGGCGTGCCGAGGTACGCGGCGATGCCGCTGTCGATCGCCGGGTCGGCGAGCTGTGTGACGACGTCGATCTCCCCGTCGTCGCGACGCGCGGCGACAAGTCCCTGCGCGGTCTCGTACATCCGCTGCGCCATTGCGGGCAGGTCCTCACGGGTGACCGCACGGTCCAGAGCGGCGTGGTCGTGGTGGTACAGCGGGACGTCGTCGACGCCGAGGATGAACGGCCCCGTGACGGCCTCCATCTTCGGCCCGTACAGGTGGGCCGTGAAGCGCGCGGGGTCGCCGAGCACCTCCTTGACGTCCTCGTTGAGCGCGACGACGGTGACCCCTCCCGAGAGGCTGACGATCGGGTCCACCTTGCGCATCACCGCGAAGGACTCGTCGGCATTGCTGTCGGCGAGCACCCCGACGAGGTCGGACACCTTCTCGGTCAGCTCGTCCTTCTTGTCGCCGAGCCTCTCGCCGGCCTCCCTGATCTCGTCGACGATGCCCATCCGTGTTTCCTCCTCCTCATCCAGCGGTGCCGTCGGCAAGCGCCGCCAGCGCGGTCATCCCCGGCACGAACAGGTACTCGCCGCCACGCGTACGGACGAAGACCTCCTGCGGCGCGAGGAAGAACGGCGGCCTGCCCTGGATCGTCATCTTGCCCGTCCCGTTCGGGTCGCCGAGCAGAAAGTCCTTGTCGTGGCCGTGCCGAAGATGTTGCCGGCGTTCAGCCGCTGGACCTGCACGCCCTCGAACTGGCGCGAGATGCTGCCGTGGACGCTCACGAAGACGAGCCCGCGGTCGGCGCCATCGTCCTTGGTGCCGCCCTCCGGCAGCTCTTCGCCAAGGTACTCCGCCAGCGGCATCTCCTCGCCGGGCTCGACGGGCGTCATCGCCATGAACGCGTAGGCCTGCCCGGAGACGTTCGCCGAGGCCATGCGATCAGAGCGCGTTCTGCGTGTCGGGGAGGAACCGGCGATAGGCGGCTGAAAACGCGTCGGGATCCATCCGCTTGGCGTCGCGCCGCAGCGCGGCGAGCATCGCGTCGAGCACCAGCGCGCGCTGGATCATCGTGCGCGTCGCGTCGCGGTAGGCGCAGTAGTCGTGGTCGACCTCGGTCTCGTTGTCCTGGATGTACCGCTTGAACGACGCCGTCGGCAGCGGCTCGGGAAACCCGTAGGAGCTGCTCCAGAACGCCGGCATCCCGCTCGTCAGGATGTGCGAGAAGGCGTCGATGTACTCCTCCCAACCGTTGAAGTTGCTCTCGACGTCCATGTGCGGGGGCAGCAACGTACGCGACCCGTTCGGAGTGCGTCAAGGGCCGTTTGGGCACGCCGGGCCCGGTGGCCTCGGCCCGGCTACGAAGACTCCGCGCGTGTCACCCGCATCGCGCGGCACAGCGGCAGACCGAGGACGTGTGTCTGCCTCGCGAAGCGCACCGTGCACGGGCCTTCGAACGGCTGACGGTCGAGCATCTCGAGCTCGTCGCCGACGCTGACGCCCAGGTCCGACAGGTAACGCAGCATCTCGGGATCGGCGTCGGACACGCGCACGAAGCGCCCGCAGGATCCGACCGGCAGGTTGTCGAGCGACTCGGTCAGCCCCTCGTGCATGACGAGGTCGCGGTCGGGGATGGGGTCGCCGTGCGGGTCGTGGGTCGGATTGCCGAGCTTCGCCGCGATACGCGCCTCGAGATCCTCGGAAAGGACGTGCTCGAGCGCGTCGGCCTCCTCGTGCACGCGATCCCACGGCACGTCGAGGTGCTCGGCGAGGTAGAGCTCGAGCAGCCGGTGGTGGCGCAGCATCTCGAGCGCGAGGCGCTCGCCCGCGTCCGTCAGGCGCACCCCGTGGTAGGGCTCGTGGATCGCCAGGCCGCGCTCGGCGAGCTTCTTGACCATCGCCGAGGCCGACGCCGCGGTGACGCCGCAGCGTTCCGCGAGCGCGTTTGTGCTGACCGGCCGGCCGCCGGCGCGGTTCTGGAGGGAGTAGATCGACTTCGCGTAGTCCTCGATCGCGTTGCTCTGCCCGGTGCCCTGTGAGATCGCCATTGCTGTTCGTGCTACACGCTGACGAGCAGCCCGGTCGTGAACATGAGCGCGAGGCCCGCGAGCAGGCCCGCGACGACGCGGGGATGCAGGCCGCGCTCGCCGTCGCCGCGCAGCGACGGCGCGAGCTGCACGATCACCTGGGCGATCGCGCCCGCCCCCGCGCCGAAGAGGAACGCGGCGACGGAGTTGTTGAACGCGGAGGCGCCGATCCATGCGCCGAGCACCGCGGGAGCGCCCGCGATCAGGCCGAGCGCTGCGAGCCGGCCCAGCGAGGGGCGCGACGATGCGATCGGGGCGACGATCGCCAGCCCCTCGGTCGTGTTGTGCAGCGCGAATCCGACCACGAGGAACGCGCCGAG
>DATLNO010000028.1:0-4776 GCA_035536715.1 Solirubrobacteraceae bacterium | reverse complement strand
GCACAGCGTCGTCGCGGTCCGCTGACTTCACGGTACTTGCCACACGACTTCCGCGCCGGCGTCTGGATGAGCTGCGGCGGCGCGCGGGTGAACCGCTTCCCTCATCGAGATCCGCGAGCCCGGACGCGACGAAGCCGGCTAGTTGCGCAGGTGCCTGCGCTCCGAGCCCGCGCCGAGGCCGGCGCGCTCGGCGACTGCGAGCAGCGCCACTGCGGCGAGCACGGCGACGACGAACCCGATCACGTTGAGCTCCCAGATGTCGCCGCTTCCGATCGCGTTGGCGACGACGCCTCCGACGACCGATCCGAGCACGCCGAGTGCGAGCGTCCACAGCAACCCGATGCGCTGGCGGCCGGGAAGCAGCAGCCGGGCAAGCAGCCCGATGACGAGCCCTGCGACGATGAAACCGATCATGAGAAGCCCTCCTTTGCCGACGACAAGTGGGACCGTCTAGTACCCGCACGGCGCCCGCGATTCACCTGGCAGGCAGCGCGTGCTAATCGGTGATGAAGCGGACGCTCACGCGCACGTCGTCCTTGCCATCCGCCGTCAGGAACGCCAGCAGTCGCATTCCCTCCTCGGCGAGCGTGGCGCGATCGTCGCCCGCCATCGGCACCCACGGCGTGACTTCGAGCGTCACGATGTCGCGCCCGCGGATGATCCGCCAGGATCCGCGCACGAACCCGTCGAAGAGGAACGTCTTCGGCGACAGGCTGCGCCGCTGCGGCCCGAGCGCCATGATCCGTGAACGGTCGGCGTGAGCCAGCGCGGCGTTGTCGAAGTCCGGCAGGAACCGCGGTGGGGCGGGCGTCTCGGGATCGGGCAGGGCGCCATCGACGACGTCGAGCAGCTCGCGCCCGTGGTCGTCGCGGAAGCTGCGCAGCTCGGGCCGCAGCCGAGCGACCGCCTCGCCCAGCCCCATCCCCGACCACGCGCGGATATCGGCGAGCGTCGCCGGCCCGTACGCCGCGAGATAGCGGCGAACGAGGTCGTCGGCACACGCTTCGCGCGCGAGCGCCCGGCCGAGCCAGCGCTCGGCCGTCGTCTGCACCGCACGGCCGTTGCGTCCCCAGATCCCGCGCGGCGGGATGTGGACGAGCGGTACGAGCGCCGCCACCGCATTGCCGAGCGCGCGCGGCTCGTGTCCCGGCCAGTCGGCGGCGAGCAGGCCGCTGAGGTCGCCCAGCGAGCGCGGCTCCTGCTCGACGAGGGCGCGGCCACGCTGCGCGAGATGCTCGAGATCGACACCCTTCAAGTGGCGCCCGAAGCAGGCCTGCATGCGGCGCTCCATGACGGGCTGCAGGACCGCGCGCATCGCGACGCAGTCGGCGGCCGTCACCGCGTGCAGCGTCCAGCGCATGAGCGCGATCCGAACGACCTTGCGCGCTTGCACCATCGACGCGAGGTCGTCGGGGTGAAAGTCGATCAGGCGCGACCACAGGCCGATGTACGGCGCGCTGGGGTTCTGGGCCGGCATGCCGACGAGGTGCTCGAGCGCGGTGGAGACGGAGAGATCGTGGCGACGCAGCAGCAGCTGGCGCTCGAGCAGCGCGCGGTTGAGCGCGCGGGGTCCCAGGACGGCGCCGGTGGGCGGTCCGTCTCGCGTCGCGACAAGTCGCGTTGTCAGCACGTCGTCCACCCCCCCGAAGCCTAGCCATCCTGAGACGGTTAAGGGGAAGTTCTGGCCCATAGGCGGCGAGCGGACGCACGTGCGCTTTCTCACGATCGGTCCAGGTAGGGTGCAGGTCGTTGCACCCGCTCCGAACAACGTCCCGGTTCCTGCCCGCTGCGGTCGCGGTCGCCGTCACCTTGTCGATCGTGGCAAGTGCCGCCGCTGTGACCAAGACGGGCGACGGGAGGGCCAACACGATCGTCGGCTCGTCGCAGGCCGACCGCCTGACGGGTAAGGGGGGCAACGACACCCTGTCCGGCCTGGGCGGCGCCGACAGCATCGAGGGCGGCACCGGCCGCGACCGCGTCTTCGGTGGCAGCGGCGGCGACAGCCTGCTGGGCGGCACGAACAACGACCTCGTCTCCGGGAGCACCGGCAACGATGTCGCATACGGCAACGGCGGAAACGACCGTGTGGACGGAGCTCTCGGAAACGACCGCCTTCTCGGCGGGCCCGGTCGGGACCTGCTGACCGGGGGGCCCGGCGACGACATCCTCACGGGTGCCGCGCAGGACGACACGCTCGATGGTGCTGACGGAATCGACACCCTCGACGGGGGTGCGGCCGACGACAGGATCTCCGGCGGCGACGGCCCCGACTCGCTCAAGGGCGGCGCCGACCAGGATCGCCTCGACGGCGGCGACGGCGACGACCGCATCGACGGCGGCTCAGGCAGCGACCGCATGTTCGGCGGCGACGGCGACGACTACATAGCCGAGCCCTTCGCGGCCGAGGACGAGCGTGCCGACGGCGGTCCCGGCGACGACTACATCCTCACCGGCGGCGGCACCGATCGGGTCATCCTCGGCGGACCCGGCAACGACGTCCTGTTCGGCGGCATCCAGCGGCCGGCGCGTGACAACGCCGACCAGTTCGGCGACGGGAGGTCCGACGGTGGCCTCGGCAACGACATCGTTCTCGGCGGAGACGCCAGCGACCGCGTGAACGGGGGAGACGGCGACGATCGCCTGTACGGCGGGGCGCGCACAGATCTCTACGACTGTGGCGCGGGCAACGACATCGCCTACGTCGAAAGCGTCGCCGAGGGCGTGGCTGCCGTGGTGAACGGCTGCGAGCAGGTCGTGCTCGGCGACCCGTCGGTCACCGATCCGAACTTCGACGGGCTCAACGGCGCACCGCACCCCGGCAAGGCGACCGGCAGCTGACGCACCTGCCCGCGTGGAGTCGCGCGCGTCGCAGCGGATCCGTCCGCAAGCTCTGCCAGACCTAGACTGCCGGACATGTCTCCGGACCGCGACAGCAGCATCGATCCCGCCGATCTGCAGACCGTTCTGCGCGTGCTCGCAGAGCTCGACCAGCTGCCGACCGAGCATCCGGATGCGATCGCCGTGCGCGAGGCGACGTCGTCGGTCTTCAAGTCCGTCAAGCTGCGCCGCCGCGCCGAGCGGCGGGCAGCGGTCCTCGCCAGCGACGCCGCCGTGACCGCCTCCACGGCGACGGGTGCGGCGGGGCGCATCGACGACGAGACCCAAGGCCTGTCGCTCATACCGCGCGCCGTCGGCGCGAGCGCGGGAACGCTCCTGCAGGCGCGCGGCTGCTACGTCTGCAAGGTGCGCTTCCATGACGTCGACGCGTTCTACCACCAGCTCTGTCCGTCCTGCGCGGCGCGCAACCGCGCCCACCGCGACGCCCGCACCGACCTCACCGGCCGGCGCGCACTGCTCACCGGCGGGCGCGCGAAGATCGGCATGTACATCGCGCTGCGGCTGCTGCGCGACGGCGCGCACACGACGATCACGACGCGCTTTCCGCGCGACGCCGCCCGCCGCTTCGCGGCGATGCCGGACAGCTCGGCCTGGATGAATCGCCTGCGCATCGTCGGGATCGACCTGCGCGATCCAGGCCAGGTCGTCGCGCTCGCCGACAGCCTCGCGGCGCAGGGGCCGCTGGACATCCTCATCAACAACGCCGCGCAGACCGTGCGCCGCTCCGAGCAGGCCTACGCGCTGCTGGCGGCCGCCGAGGCCGCTCCGCTGCCGCCGGGTCCGCTGCCGGAGATCGCGACGCCGGGACCCGCGGGCGCCCCGCATGGTCAGCAGCAGCTGGGCGACGGCGGCGTCGACGGCGACGCCACCCGCCCGCACTGGACGCCCACGCCGCAGGCGCTCGTCGACCTCGCCCTCGCTGCGGGCTCGGCCTCGCCGGAGCGGATCGCGGCCGGCCAGGCGGTCGACGCCGGCGGGCTCGTGCCCGACACGCATGCCGTCAACAGCTGGACCCAGCACGTCGACGAGGTCGATCCGGTGGAGCTGCTCGAGGTCCAGCTGTGCAACGTCACGGCACCGTTCATCCTCGCCGGACGCCTGCGCCCGGCCCTGGCGGCGTCGCCCGCGCGGCGCACGTACATCGTCAACGTCTCGGCGATGGAGGGACAGTTCCATCGCGGCTACAAGGGGCCGGGACACCCCCACACGAACATGGCGAAGGCCGCGCTCAACATGCTGACGCGGACGAGCGCCCAGGAGCTGCGCGACGACGGCATCCTCATGACGAGCGTCGACACGGGCTGGATAACCGACGAGCGTCCGCAACCGACGCGGGCGCGGCTGGCGGGGGAGGGCTTCCATGCCCCGCTCGACCTCGTCGACGGAGCAGCCCGCGTCTACGACCCGATCGTGCGCGGGGAAGCCGGTGAGGATCTCTTCGGCTGCTTCCTGAAGGACTACGGGCCCGCGCCCTGGTGAGCTGTTCCGCGCTCGGCGGGGGTGCTCGGCCAGGACGCCGCGCAGACCCGGCTGTCGCGGGGTAGCCTCGCGTTCGTGCGCGACCTCGGCCAGATCGCTCGGCACGGTCTCGGCCGGCCGGCGCAGGTCTGCATCGATGGGGCGGGCTTCGCGTCGGAGGCGCGCTCGCGGCGCTGGCGGCGGTCCGCCGCGGCAAGGCCGTGCACGCGCACGGCGTCACGTACCGGGCACGGCTGCGGGTCACGGGGGCTCCCCATGTGGCGCCGGAGGCGCTGCTGCTCAACGTCCCGGCCGAGCGCCCCGCAATCGTGCGGTTCTCCCGCTCGCTCGGTGTGCCGCGGCCGGTGCCGGACCTCCTCGGCCTGTCGATTCGCGTCCTCGACGCGTACGGCGACGGAC
>DATLNO010000027.1:0-5407 GCA_035536715.1 Solirubrobacteraceae bacterium | reverse complement strand
ACCCATCTAGATGCGGCCGGGCGAGCCCGGATGGTCGATGTCGGCGCCAAGCCCGAGACCAGCCGGGAGGCGACCGCTCGCGCTGTCGTGCGGATGACGCCGAAGACCGCGGCGGCCGTGCTCGCAGGGGATGCGCCCAAGGGCGACGTCATCGGCACCGCCCGCCTGGCGGCGATCCAGGCCGCCAAGCGCACCGACGAGCTGATCCCGCTCTGCCACACCCTGCCGCTGAGCGGCATCGACGTCGACATCGACGTGGACGCCGAGGCTGGAACGGTGATCGTTACGGCCACCGCCCGCGTATACGCTCGCACCGGAGTGGAGATGGAGGCCATGGTCGGCTGCGCCGCCGGAGCGCTGTGCGTATACGACATGGTCAAGGGCATCGAGCGCGGGGTCGTGATCGACCGCGTCGAGCTGCTTGAGAAGTCTGGTGGGCGATCGGGTACATGGAGGCGTGATGAGCGGCAAGACTGATCCAGTCCGTCAAATCCTTCCCCTGAAGGACGGACACAACCGGCTGATCCGCGACGTGCGGATCTCGGTGACCGATCGCTGCAACTTCCGCTGCCAGTACTGCATGCCCGCCGAGGGCCTGCCTTGGCTCGAGCGCAACGATGTGCTGAGCTTCGAGGAGATCGAGCGGATCGTGACGGTGCTGGCGTCGATGGGCGTGCACGACATCCGCCTGACCGGCGGCGAGCCGCTCGTGCGCCGCGAGTTCCCGCGCCTGGCCGCACTGCTGGCCAAGGTGCCGGGGGTGGCCGACCTCAGCGTCACGACGAACGGCTTCCTGCTCGAGCGCGACGCCGAAGCGCTCGTCGCCGCCGGCATCAACCGCTTCAACGTCTCCGTCGACTCGCTGCAACGCGACCGCTTCTTCGAGATGACCCGGCGCGACGCGCTGCCGCGCGTGCTGCGCGGCCTCGAGACGCTCGCCGGCTTCCCCGAGGCGCATCCGATCAAGATCAATGCCGTCGGGATGCGCGGGTTCACCGAGACCGAGATCCTGCCGATGGCCGAGTTCGCGCGGACGCACCCCTACGAGGTGCGCTTCATCGAGTTCATGCCGCTGGACGCCGATCACTCCTGGGACCGCAGCAAGGTTCTCAGCGGCGAGGAGATCCGCGCCGCGATCGACGCCGTCTATCCGCTCGAGGCCGAGCCGCGAGAGCCCAGCGCCACCGCGCGTGTGTACCGCTTCGCCGACGGCCAGGGGAAGATCGGCTTCATCAACCCGGTGTCCGAGCCCTTCTGCGGCGACTGCGACCGGATCCGCGTCACCGCCGAGGGCAAGCTCCGCACCTGTCTCTTCAGCATGAACGAGTACGACCTGCGCACCCCGCTGCGAAACGGAGCCTCCGACGACGAGCTGCGCCAGACGATTCGCGCCGCCGTCTGGAAGAAGGAGCTCAAGCACCACGTCAACGATCCGGGCTTCGTCCAGCCGACGCGAACGATGTCCCAGATCGGCGGTTAATCCGTTTCGCGCCTCGCTGCGTAGGGGCTGGCTAGAGGGGGTCTGCGGCGCCTGAATACATGGCGCTTCGGCGGTCGTCCCCAGAAGTAGAGTCGCCAGTTCATCGATAGGGAGGCAGCACTACATGGGTAACTCAAGCTTCGCGGCAAAAGCCTCGTTGGTTGTCGGCGGCGCCTACGTCATGGTCGGAATCATCGGATTCTTCGTGACCGGCTTCGGGAACTTCCTGGCGGATACGCCGGATGCGCTGCTCTTCGGCGCCAGCATCAATCCAATGCACAACCTCGTCCACATCGTGGTCGGTGCGTTCCTGATCGCCATGACCCGCTTCTCGACCCCGGCCACCGAAGGTGCGCTGATGGGCGTCGGCGTCTTCTACATCGCGGCATTCGTCATCGGCGTGGTCGCGCCGGACAACCTGACGATCATCTCGATGAATGGTGCAGGCGACGGCGAGAACTTCATCCACATCCTCACCGGCGTCACGGCCCTCGCCGCGGGGCTCATCTCGGTCGGGCAGACCGAGGCAGCAGCGAAGCGCAGCGGTCTCTCCGCCTGACGCACCGTCAACAGTTCTGAGCCACAACCGGCACGCGAGCCCAGGGGGCTCGCGTGCCGGTTTGCATTATCGCTGCAACGCGGCTCACGCCGGCGGTCTCTCACCCTGCCGAGGCTGCGCCAAGGCGACCTTTCGGTGAGGGCCTAGGTGCGCCCCTTGCGGAACGACCGCGCGACCTCGTCGAACGTCGGCTGCAGCTCCTCGAGCTCGGACGCGGGCACCGCTTGGAACACCATCTGGATCAGACGTGCGTCCTTGAAGAGGAAGTAGTGGATGTGGGCGCCGCGGCCGCCACCGTCGCTGCGGTACGTGTACGTGTAGCGGTAGCCGGGAAGGCCGTCGACGGTGACCGCTGCGGGCTCGGGGAGCTCGCCGATGCGCGGATCCTCGCGCAATAGGTCGTCGGTAAGCGTGCGCACGATCGGGAGCGTCTCGACGGTGACGGTTTCGAGGTCCGACTTGCGGACGCTGATGCTGACGGCGGCCGAGGCGTCCGGCGAGGATGCGACCAGGCGCACCGCCTGATCGCCGGCGAGACGGCGCTGCCACGTCGAGGGGTACGCGATCGAGACGTCGGTCAGCGTGTCGGTGAAGCGCACGAGACGCGGCGCGTCTTCGGGCTTGACCACGACGGGCTCGGGCTCCGGGTCTGCGGGCTCGGGGACGATGCTGCGTCCGACGACGCCGCCGACGACCAGAGCGAGCACAGCGGCGACCGCGAGGAACGCCGCAACGCCCCCGACCAGCCATTTCTTGTTCACGGTCCCCAACCTGAAAAAAGAGTCCGGCCGAAGCCGGACTCTTTGTCAGTGTTCAGCGCTCCCAGGGCCGAGTGCCCTTGGCCGACAAACGGCCCGGGGCGGGCGGCGGAGCCGCCTGCGGCGCCGCCGCAGGCGCAGCAGTCGCTGCTCCCGTCGGCGCCGCTGATGCCTCGATCTTCTGACCCTGAGCGTCACGCGTACGCGCGCCGGGCGTGAGCGCCGGCTCGTACGGGCTGTGCACGGGGTCCCTGCCGATGACCGGAGCCTTCGGGATCTTCTGGCTCGGGTCGCGACGGTCGGGCGGAGCGGGGTAGAGCTTCGCCACCTCGGACGTCGAGTACTGTGGGTCACGGACAGCCGCGCCCGTCTCATGCGCGGCGCCGATCGGCGCCCCGCGGCCCAAGCTGGCGAGGATGCCCACGCCACGCGTGTACACCGTGCCGACGTTGACGACCTTGCCCGAGCGGTTGACGCGACGCAGGAACTTCGCACCCTCGCCAGGGAACAGCGACTCGACCAGACCGGCCGCGTCCTTGCCACCCTTCTTGAGCATGAGGTTCTCGAGCGCGTCGCGTGTCACGACGAGGTTGGCGTTGATGTCGTCCACCACGGGGTTGACCGGATTCGTCTTGGCGACGATCTGGCCCACCAGCGGCAGCACCACGCTCAGCCCGGCGTTGATCTTGAACAGCTGCACGATCGTCAGGATCAAGAATCCCGCCAGCGCGCCGATGATGACCGCGATGAGCAGGATGATGATGGCTACCTGAATCTCCACGGAAGCCCCCTAGTAGTCCGGGAGGGCAACATCGAGCGACCCTCCGTAGTCGAGGACCGAAGCCCGGATCGATTTGATGTAGCCCTGCGTCGTGAGCAGGACGGCGACGGCGTCGAGATCCCTCGACGCAGCCGCAGCCACGCCCGCGATGGCGTCGATCTTCGGCGGGATGCTCGTCGCGGCGACCAGGATGCGCTTCAGCAGCGCCAACAGGACGACGATGACGACGGCCAGGATGATGACCATGAGCCACAGTGCTACGTCAGCCATGGTCAGCCCCCCGTTGCCTTGCGCACGACGAGGCGGGCTTTGCCCGCGATCACCGGCAGCGTGTCGACAATGATCTTCAGCGGGCCGTTGACATCCGCGGCGAGCTTGAACAGCGGGCGCAGGTGCTGCGACTCAACCGTCGCGAGCGCACCCCCCAATGTTCCGAGCCCCTCGGAGATGATCTCCAGCCTCTTACCCACCATGAACAGCCCGGTGGCGAGCACGACGACCAGCAACGCCGGCGCGAGCATGCTCAAAATGATCATGAGCTCAGTACTCATGCTGCGCTCTCCCCTGTCGCGGTGTAACCGTCGGTCAGTGCGTTCATGTAGCCGTTCTGAATGATCGCCTCTTCGATGATCAGGTTCAGGACCGGCGGCGTGGCGGCCAGCTTCGGGATGTTCGCCGTCTGCGAGGCCACGATGCCTGCTGTCTCCAGCAGGCCTGCGACGCTCGCCTGGATGTCCTTCACGAGGCTCAGCAGGAGCATCAGAAGGATGATCACGACGACGATCACGACCGCGCTCATACCGAGCACGACCTGCCACGCGGCGTGTGTGTCAGCTGCTGCGAGGACGCTCATTTGCCCACCGCGATCTTTCGCAGGGCCCGGGCCATGTGCAGGATCCGGACCGCCGAGTCGTTCACTCGGTCGACGCCGTCAGAGAGGCTCACAGACTGAGCCCTGACGGTGTCGACCCCGGCTTCGGCCTGCGCGGCCTGGTCTGCGATCCGTGCCGCCATCGTGAGGATGATCGACACGACGATCACGACGACCACGATGATGAAGAAGGCGATCCCCATCCCGATGTACCAATCGCTGTACGTAGCTCCGATCATCTCTACTTGCACCCCGATCCGCCGAACTTCGTGCCACCGAGCGCGGTCCGCAGCGATTGCAGGAGGGTATCGAGCCCACCGAGGGTGATCGCCCCGGAGCAATCGATGCTGTTGGCATGGCCGACGACGGTGGACCCAAAGCGGCCATCGCGACCGTCCTGGCCGACTCGCGCATCGATACCGATGAAGTCCTGCTTGATGTTCTTCGCCGTGTCGTTGATCGGTGAAGCCAGGTCGCCGACGATCGTGGCGACGCCACGGTCGATGGTGTTGACCTCGCTCAGAATCGAGTTGCCGCTCGACAGAATGCTGCGAGCGCTCGTGTTGATCCCCTTGGCCGTCGTGTCGATCGACTTGACGCTGCTGCCGATCGAGTTGACGGAGGTGTTGATCGCGCTCGCGCTGCCGAAGATCTGATCCACGGTGGTGCCGATCTCCAGCACCGTCCCGTTGATATCACCGGCGACCGAGTTGATCTGACCAACCTTGCCGAGAATGCGCTTGAGCTTCGGGTCGATGCCCTTGCTGGCGACCTCGAGCGTCGTCGCGAGATGTCCCGAAAGCGGCGCTGCCGCCTTGTTGATCTTCGTCGACGTGTCCATGATCGTCCGAGCCTGGTCGATGAAGCCGGCCTCCGTGCCGATCTCATCCACGTTTGGCTTGATGACGGCCACCGAGCGATCGATCGACCGCGCGGCGAGCAGCGTCCCGGTGAGGAA
>DATLNO010000026.1:0-4028 GCA_035536715.1 Solirubrobacteraceae bacterium | reverse complement strand
GAGCTTGGTCTTGTCGGCGACGACGCCGGGAACGAAGTCGCCCTCGATGACCATCGCCGCCTTGGGCGAGCTCGTGAAGACGTTCGCCACCGAGACCGGGAACTCCGTCTGCAGCGCGCCGGAGGTCCCCCCCGCGATGTTCTGCTTGTCGCCGAGGATCTTCGCCATCGTCTCCAGCGTCGTCTTGACCGACGCGTCGGTCCACTTGATCTCGTGCTTGGACAGCTGGTCGTACTTCTCAGGTCCGGCCTGGCGCAGGTAGATGTTCTCGAACAGGTCGGTGAGCGTCCAGCCGTCCGCCCCGCCGATCGAGTAGGCCGGCACTCCGGAGGCCTTCAGCGTCTTGGCTGCCTCGAGCAGCTCGTCGAAGGTGGCCGGGGGCTCGACGCCCGCGTCCTCGAAGGCCTTGACGTTGAACCAGACCGTCGACTTGTTCGCCGCCTTGAAGACGATGCTGTGAAGCTTGCCGTCGATCGTGCCCTGTTTGACGAAGTCCTCCGCGTAGTTCGCGGCGACAGCCTCCTGAGCGAAGTCCAGCGGCTTGGCCGCGCCCTTGTCCACGAACTCCTCGATGAGGCCCGGCTGGGCGATCGTGGCGAAATCGGGCGGCCGCCCACCCTCCACCGCGGTGCCGACGACCGTCGGCACGTTGTCACCCGCAGAGCTGTACTTCACGCGCACGTTGGGATGGGTCTTCTTGAAGCCGTCCAGGACGGCCTGGAAGCTCTTTTGCTCGGCACCGCTCCAGACGCCGACGACGCTGACGTTGCCGGAGATGTTGGCCGGCTTGGGGGCGGTGTCTGCGGCGGGCTTGTCCTTCTCGTCGTCGCCGCAGCCGGTGGCGAAGGCGAGCGCGAGCGTGAGCAGCAGCACCGGCGCCCGGCGGGGGATGCGATCGATCATGACCGGTTCAACTCCTTGCTGTCGGCGGCGTCGGCGTCGTAGATGCCGAGGCCCGTTTTGGGATCGAAGAAATGCAGTGAGCGCGTGTCGACGACCGCGCGGGCGGTCTCTCCCGCCTGCACGCGCGAGCGGGCGTTGAACCGTCCGACGACGACCGCCCGCTGCTCGGCGCCGGCCGGCGCCTCGCTGCCGGCGTCCTGCGCGAGCTCGCGGACCTCGTCGGTGACGGCCGGGCGGGCGTCGATGGCGAGGTGCACCATGACCTCGGAGCCCAGCGACTCGCGCAGCAGTACCTCGCCGCGTAGCCGGCAGCCCGGGTCGTCGCCTGCGATCGCGGCGTCTTCGATGCTCTCCGGCCGGATGCCGACGATCAGCGGCTTGCCGACGAATTTCGGCAGCGCGCTCCGAGCACGCAGGAGCTCGCGACCCAATGTCAGGCGCTGGCCACCCGCGACCGCGAGCAGCGCGTCGCCGTCGCGCTCCAGCGTGCCTTCGAGCAGGTTCATCGCGGGGCTGCCGATGAAGCCGGCCACGAAGAGGTTGTCGGGATGGTCGTAGAGCACCTGCGGCGCGTCGACCTGCTGCAGCTCCCCCTTGCGCATGACCGCCACGCGGTGGCCCATCGTCATGGCCTCGACCTGGTCGTGGGTGACGTAGAGCGTCGTCGTCGCGAGGGCCTGCTGAAGCTTGGCGATCTCGGCTCGCATCTGGACGCGCAGCTTCGCGTCGAGATTCGACAGCGGCTCGTCCATCAAGAACGCGGCCGGCTGGCGGACGATCGCGCGGCCCATCGCAACCCTCTGGCGCTGACCACCCGACAAGGCGCGGGGCTTGCGCTCCAGGAGCGGCTCGAGGTCGAGGATCTTCGCGGCGTCCCGAACCCGCTCGTCGATCTGCGCCTTCGGGATCTTCTTCAGCTTCAGGCCGAAGGCGATGTTGTCGTAGACCGAGAGATGCGGATAGAGCGCATAGCTCTGAAAGACCATGGCGATGTCGCGGTCGCGAGACGGGACGTGGTTGACCGTGCGCTCGCCGATCGTGACCCGTCCCTCGGTGATCGTCTCCAGCCCGGCGACCATCCGCAACGCCGTCGTCTTTCCACAGCCCGACGGCCCGACGAGCACCATGAACTCGCCATCGGCGACGTCAAGGTCCAGTCCGTTGACGGCGGTGGTCCCGTCCGAATAAGTCTTCACCACCCCGCTCAGACGCACAGCGGCCACGTGTCTCCTCCACACCCTCGGAGCGAGCAGGCTAATGCCGCCGAACTCGCCCGTCCACCCGTGCAACGCTGCCGCCGCAGCCGGCTGCCCGAACCCCTGCCGGCAGCCTGCGACCCCAGGACGCTCGTAACCCGAACGGCGGATGGGACGCTTGCTCTCGGCGGCTGGGCGACGTGAAGCGCATGATTCGCGGGACGGACCCGGACACCTGCAGCCGCCGGCGCAAAGCCGCTGCACGGCGGCGGATCCGCCGCGGGGGCTGGCGGCCACATCGAGAGTGCCCCGTCTGCCTCAGAGCAGCGGGGATGACCAGGACGAGCAGTCGCCTGTTGGACGTACATGTTGATCCGAGCAGAGAACGAGCCGGTGCGGGGAATCGAGGAGGCGCTTTTTTACTGAGGCGGAGCTCCACGACGCACTCACAAGTCATCCGGGCCATACCGGCGACCGACATCGGCCTGGGCGAGATGGTTGTACTTGGCCGGGAGTCAGGCCTTGCCGCCGGCTATGTGTAGCCCCCTCTCGCTTTCTCGTGGGCTGAACCGTCAGCGGTGTGCGCAAGGCGGGCGATACGCGCGCGCTTGCAGCATCGCTGAGGGGCGCGGCCGGTCGCGGCGGGTGCTCATTGGTCGCCGCGAGGGGTCGCGGCAGGGGTGTGGCCCGAAACGACGGCCTGGCCGTCGTTTTGCACCAAACGCACTGTGGCCGGAGGTTTGGTGTTTGAGGACCATATGCGTCCGGTTCGGTCCAAACCCACGTGGTCACGTCGGCCGCGGCCGGTCCGTTGTCCATCGCCGGCCGGCGCTCCGTATCGAGGTCAGGCGGGCTGCCGGCGGCCAGTGTGCACGGCTGCGGTCGTGAGGCAGTGCCCACACCTTCGATGACCTTGACGTTGATCGGGGGCATGTGCCGCTCCTTTGAGGTCGTGGATCGCCGGGACTTCACCGGACTGCCGTATGACGGCGCGTGTGATTAGCGGCGGCCGGGACAACTGCGCCCTGCAGCACGGGGTGGTCACGTGAGAACATCGAGGAAGAAGTCCCGTTGGGCGGCGCTGGCATCGTCAAACCAGTGGCTGGGGTAGTGCACGACGCCGAAGTGACCGCCATCGATCTCCATCAGTCGCTTGGGTCCTCGCGCCGCTGCGTACACGGCGCGGGCGACAATCGGGTTCGCCCCCGCCATCTCGTCGGCCGGGCTGAGCTGCCCTCGGGCGACAACTCGCGCACGGCGCCTACGACGTGCACGCCGACCGCCTGCACGGACGGTTGCGCGCCCACAAGAACGCCGGCGAGGTACTCGGCTTCTACCGCCAGATCCGGATGCGCTACGACCCGCGGCAGCGGATCTACCTGATCGCCGACAACCTCTCGACCCACAAGACCCCGGCGATCCGCGAGTGGGCCGCCGCCAGCAACGTCGAGCTCGTCTTCACACCGACCTACGCCAGTTTTCTGAACCGCATCGAGTGTCACTTCTGGGGGATCGGCGAGTTCGTGATCAAGAACGCCGACTACCCCGACTGGGACGCCCTCGCCAAGGCGATGGCCGACCACATCCGCTACCGCAACGGACCGCACCGCGACCAGCGCCTGATCAAGGCCGAGCGCCGCCTGCTGATCGCTGCCTGAGCGATGGGGTTTCAGGTCAAACAATCCTGGACGACCCACTAGTCGCTAGTGGGCCGACCACGAACGTGTCGACCCACTGATGGACGTTCGGGATGCGCGCTGGCGGACGTCCCTGGACGTATGGCCAAACCGGACGAGGTCCTTCACATAACACGGCGATGCACCCCGAAACCTGTTGCGCGTCTCCATCGGGCGCAGCTACCGCCTGCGGGGTCCGCGTCGTCCTGCCGGACGGCAAGATCGCGCCGCGCCCGGCGATGCTGACATCACC
>DATLNO010000025.1:0-40965 GCA_035536715.1 Solirubrobacteraceae bacterium | reverse complement strand
CGGCGTCGGCACTTCGACGGGCTGGGGCACCTCGAGCGCAGGCACCGGATGTGCGAGTGTCAGGATCATGCGTCGTCGCTACCCGAACGGTGTGTCGTCCAAGCGCTCGCGCAGCTCCGCGATCGACTCGAACACGGCCTTCGCACCGGCCTCGAGCAGCTCGTCGGCACCGAACCCGCCGGTGCGCACGCAGATGCTCGGCACCTTGAGCCGCTTGGCCGCCTCGACGTCCCAGGTCGGGGGCGGGCTTCGTGCGCTCGACGGTGCTCGATTCCGTCCAGCCGTCGACGAGCTCGCGCGCGTCGAGCTGATCGAGGTAACGCTGAAGATCCTCGGCCTTCGCCGACGACGCGATCAGGACCTACCGGGCGAGCGCGTGCTGGTAGTTGGAGTCGACAAGCGTTCCGTCGATGTCGAGGATGGCGGTCGGGGGCGTCATGGGCGCTTCGGTTGCTTGCTCATGCGGCGAGCCAACCCCAGGCCGAACCACAGCCCGATGTAGAGAACGGCCGTCGCGGTGATGGTCACGACGACGGTGCTCGGGCTGAACAACACGTCGGTGACGAGCAGCACCGCTCCGTTCATGGCGAGCGCCAGGCAGACGAGGCCCATCAGCGCGAACTTGTTGCCGATGCGCACGAGCATCGGCTTGTCGCCGCCCTCGAACATGAGGCGGTGGTAGGCCGTCGGCGCGATGAAGAACGCGGAGGCGGCGGCCGAGGCGAGCAGCGTGGCGAAGTAGACGGTGCGCTGGAACTCCGAGACCTGCGCGAAGCGCTGCTGAAACGGGACCGCGAGCAGGAATGCGAACAGCACCTGCACCCCGGGCATCGCGACGCGCACTTCGTTGAGGAGCTGGTCGAGCTGGCGGTTCAGCCGCTCCTCCTCGGTTTCGTCACCTGCGGTCGGCTTGCGCTGACGGGACATCCCGACAACTGCATGCCCGCATCGTGCTCCGTGTGAACGCGGTGTGAACGCGATCAGTCGTGATGCGCAGACGGCGCGTCGGCCGCGGCGCGCAGGCGTGAGAGCGCCTGGCGGATGATGCGCGAGACCTGCATCTGGCTGACGCCGATGATCTCCCCGATCTCGGCCTGCGTCATGTCCTCCTCGAAGCGCATCCGCAGCACATCGCGCTCGCGCGGTGTGACCGTCGACATGAGCGACTGCAGGGTCGCGCGTTCCTCGGCACGGTCAAAGCCGTCCTCGTCGATCCCGACGGAGTCGCCGATCGTCGCGACGTCCTCGTCGCCGCCGGCGCGTGGCGCGTCGAAGGAGACCGCGCGGTAGGCCCCGCCCGCCTGCAGCGCCTCGAGGATCTCCTCCTCCTCGACGCCGACGGCGGCGGCGATCTCCTTCACCGCCGGCTGGCGGCGCAGCTCGTCCGACAGCTCGCCGACGGCGCGGTCGACGCGCAGCGTCAGCTCCTGCAGATCGCGCGGCACGCGAACCGCCCACGTGCGGTCGCGGAAGTAGCGCTTGATCTCACCGAGAATCGTCGGCACCGCGTACGAGGAGAACGCGATCTCGCGATCGGGATCGAAGCGGTCGATCGCCTTGATGAGACCCAGCGACGCCACCTGCAGAAGGTCGTCCAGCGGCTCGCTCGCGCGCTGGTAGCGGCGGGCGAGCTGGCGCGCCAGGGGCAGGAAGCGCTCGACGAGCTGATCGCGCGCCTGGGCGTCGCCGTCACGGTGATAGCGGAGGAAGAGCTCTCGATCCTCGCTGGAACGTTCCGGACCCGACCCGCGACCCGACGGTGCGGGGGGCTTCGTGTTCATAAACACCGAAAATCGATCCGGTGCAGCTGCGATGTCTCGTCCACGTAGACCTCCGCACACCCACGTCAGGGCACCGGAGTCAGGGGCGCTTGCGGCGCGCAGCGGGGACACGGCTACGCGTACGGCATGATACCCAACTCCGAGGTGCTACTCGGTCCGATTCCGATGGCCAACGACACGAACACCAAGAGCCTGCGGATTCTCGCCGCCGACGAGGACGAGGAGACCCTCAAGTCGATCGATGTTCTCCTCGCGGACCTCGGTCACACCGTCGTGGCACACGCCGTGAAGGTGAGCCAGGCTGGCGACCTGATCGCCAGCGAGGATCCCGACCTCTCCGTCGTCGTCGTGCACGATGACGACGAGCACGCGCTCGACCTCATCGAGGAGATCTGCGAGTACGCGCGCGGGCCGCTGATCGTCCTGCTCGCCGCACACGACTCGTCGTTCGTGCGCAGCGCGGCCGAACGCGGGATCGACGCCTTCGCCCGCCCCCAGTTCGAGGAGGAGGTCCAGGGAGCGATCGAGCTGGCGAGGAAGCGCCACGGCGAGAAGCTGCGCCTGACCGAGCAGATCGAGCAGCTCGAGAGCGCGCTGGGGCGGCGCGGGGTCATCGAGCGCGCCAAGGGAATCCTGATGGAGCGCCACGGCGTCGGCGAGCGCGCGGCGTTCGAGCTCATGCGCGAGCAGGCGCGTCGCTCCAACCGGCGCGTGGTCGAACTCGCCCACGCCGTGGTGGACGGCCACGCGCTGTTGCCCAACCGGGCCGAATGATCGCCGTCCTCGTCCGCGCCTTCAAGAAGTTCGACGCCGAGGAGATGGCCGATCGCGCGGCGGCGCTGACGTACTACATGATGATGTCGCTGTTCCCGGCACTGCTGGTCGGAGTCTCGCTGCTGGGACTGCTCGGCGACAGGTCGCTCGTCACGAACGCCGTCGACTACGTGAAAGACAACGGGGCGCCGGCCGAGGTCGCCGACGCGCTCGAGGCGCTGCTGACGAGGACCGTCAACGCCGCCGGCGGCGCGGTCACCAGCGCGCTCGTGCTCGGCCTCGTGATCGCGGTCTACGGCGCGTCGGGCGCGTTCGGCGCCGCCGGCAGAGCGCTCAACCACGTCTACGGCGTGCAGGAGACGCGCGGCATCGTCGCGCACAAGCTGGCCGACATCGCCTACACGATGCTCGTCATCGCGCTCGCGATCGTCGCACTCGTCTCGCTCTTCCTCGGCGGAGACCTCGCCGGCGACCTGTTCGGCACGATCGGGCTCGGCGACACAGCGGCCTCGGTATGGCGCTTCGCGCGCTGGCCGGTCGCAGGCGCAGCGGTGCTCGGGATCTACGCGATCATCTTCTCGCTGGCGCCCGACATCGGCGCGCGGCGGCGACGGCTCATCAGCCCTGGCGGCCTCGTCGGCGTCGGGATCTGGGTCGTCGCGTCGATCGGCTTCTTTCTCTACGTGTCGAACTTCGGCCGCTTCGGCGCCACGTACGGCGCCTTCGCCGGCGCGATCATCCTGCTGCTGTGGCTGTACATCTCGAGCATCGCCTTTCTCTTCGGCGCCGAGCTCAACAGCGTCATCGACCATCGGGGAGACGCCGCCGCGCCGGCGCGCGGGCGGCCCGACACGCGCAGCGTGCCGGGGGACGCTACGGCCGCGACGCCCGCACAGCGGGCACAGCACGAGGCTGAGGATGCCCAGGACGAGCGCGGCGGTCGCTGACCCCGCCTGCCGCTGGGGCGCAACCGGATACGGCGCGTTCATGCCAAGCGCACGAGCCAGAGGGCGCTGACAGCGCCGCGAGCGGCCAGGGCGCGGTCCAGTGGACCTCCAGCACCGAGAACGGACAGGTCACGCCGGTGCCGGTCCCCGCTCCGATCACCCCGGCGCTGCCGAGCGCAAACGCCTCGCCAGTGGCGGTGCTGAGCCCGATTGCCGGCAGGACCGGTACGCCGATGCTCATCGTGGAACCGGCTGCTCGACGAAGTTCACCGCGCTCAGCCTCACACAGATCAGCGCGCGCGAAGTGTGTTCTCCTCACCGTAAGAACACAGCGCGCGGCGACCGGGACACGTCTCGCAAAGCTCGCGGTGCGGCGTCGCGGTGACCGGGTACTCGCCGGCGAGCAGCCCGCCGGCGAGCGCGAGGAGCTCGCGTTCGAGGCGGTCGGCGTCAGCGGCCTCGAAGCGTGCCGCGACCGGCTCGCGGGGACGCTCCAGGAACGCGTAGGCGACCTCGACCCGCGCCGCGCCGCCGCGCAGCGCAGCGAGCGCGTAGACGCGCTGCTGGATGCCGTAGCGCTCTTCGACGTACACGTGCAGGTCGGCGTCCGGCGCGACGGCGTCGGTCTTGTAGTCCACGACGAGCTGCGCTCCGCGCTCGTGGGCGAGCACGTCGACGACGCCGGTGAGCAACGCATCGCCGAGCGGGACGGTGAAGCCATGCTCGCGGTGAACGGTACGAGCGCGCGCCAGCCGCTTCGCCAGGGGTGAGTCCTCGAAGGCGGCGGCCAGGCGCAACACGTCGGCGCGCTGCTCCTCGCCGAGTGCGATGCTCCAGGTCGCCGCGATCTGCACGGGGTCGGCGTCGTCATGCTCGAGCACCGCATGGACGAGCGATCCGCGCGTGCGCGGGTCGAACGCGGGGGCTGCGGCCTGCGGCGCGTCGATCGGCGCCTCGTCCGGCAGGCCGAGGACGCGCTGCAGGTAGAAGCGATAGCCGCACTCCTTCCAGGCCGACAACCGCGAGTACGACAGCGTGCGCATCGGCTCGAGCCCGCCCGCCGGCTCCGGCTCTGGCAGGCGCGGGGCCGGGGGCGCCGCGATCGGCAGGCTGGCGCCCGCCGGGGCGAGCGACGCGGTGCGCAGCACCCGCCCGACCGTCGCGGGCCGGTTGAGCGCGGCGCGCACCCACGTGCCTGGCCCGATCTCGATGTCCTGCAGCGGCTCGTCGTCGTCCGGCAGCGCGCGCAGGTCACCGCCGAGCAGCGCCGCGCCGAGCCAGGCGAGCGGCGGCGACTTGGGGCCCTCCTGGGGCCAGTTGTCGACCTTCACGCCGCCGCTGACGATCAGCCGCTCCTCGGCGCGGGTCAGCGCGACGTACATCACGCGCTCCTCCTCGCGGGCGGCGCGGTCGCGGGCCCGGGCGCACAGGCGGTCATAGGCGAGCGCCTTCTCGCTCGAGCCGTCGAGGCCGACGAGGCGCAGGCCGATCTCATCGCCGTGCACGAGCAGGTCCTCATCGCCGTCGCCGGGACGCTGACGGCCGAGGTCGACGACGCAGACGACGGGAAACTCGAGGCCCTTGGCGGCATGGATCGACATGAGCCGCACGGCCTTGACGTCGCCGAGCTCGACGGGCGCGTCGGTCTCCCTCGCCTCGGCCTCGAGCTCGGCGGTGGCGAGGTCGGCGAGGCCGCGCACGTCGCGGCCGCGGTCGCGCTCGAAATCGGCGGCGAGGCGCAGCAGCTTGTGGACGTTGGCCAGCCGCCGCTCGCCGCCGGCGAGCGACAGGACGTGCAGGTCATAACCGGTCGCGTCGACGACGCGGCGCAGCAGCTCGTCGAGCGCCAGCCGCGGCGCGAGCGCGCGTTCGGCCTGAAAGCGCAACGCGAAGGCGTCAAGGCGCTCGCGGTCGTCGTGGCCGAGGCACCGGCGCAGCGCGCCAGGGTCCTGCTCGATCGCCCGCCAGGCATTGCCCTTGCCCCCGGCGCGCGCGACATGCGCAAGCGCGTCGGACGAGAGCCCGACCAACGGCGAGGCGAGCACGCCGTAGAGCGCGATCTCGTCGCGCGGGTTGGCCAGTGCGGCCAGCCAGGCGCATAGGTCGCGCACGACCTGGCGGCCCCAGTAGCCGCGCCCGCCGACCGACAGCGTGAGGAGGCCCTGGTCCTCCAGCGCGCGCTCGTAGACGGGCAGGTCGCCGAGCGCGCGCAGCAGCACGACGATGTCCTCGGGGCGATGCAGCTTCGCGTCGACGAGGTCGCGCAGGCGCTGGGCGAGCAGCCGCGCCTCGGCCTGGCGCCAGGCCTTCGCGCCCGGTCGCATGTCGCCGAGATCGACGTCCTCCCAGCCGGCCTGGTCGGTGACGAGCAGCTCGACGAGCGGCTCGTTCGCCGGCTCGGTGACGCGGCCTTCCCGCAGCGCGACGAAGCTGTCACCCATGCGCGGCCCGAACGCCGCGTTGATCGTGTCGAGGATCGCGCCGTGCGAGCGGAAGTTCGTCGCCAGCGTCGCGACGCGGCCCTCGGTGTCGAACTCCGCGCGCAGCCTGCGAAAGATGTCGACGTCGGCGTGGCGGAAGCCGTAGATCGACTGCTGCTCGTCGCCCACGAGAAACAGGTTGTCGCGATCGAGCGCCCGAAAAAGCTCTAATTGCAGGGGATTTGAGTCCTGCAGCTCGTCGACCATGACGCGATCGAAGCGCTCGGCGTAGGAGTTGCGCAGTCCGGGCTCGCCGGCGAGCAGGTCGCGTGCGTGCAGCTCCAGGTCGTCGAAGTCCAGCGCTGCGCGGGCGCGCTTGGCCTCGGCGTAGGCGTCGGCGTAGGCGCCCAGCAGCTCGTCGAGGAGCGCAACGGCGGCGGCGGCGCGGGCGTCACGGCAGGCACCGGAGTACATGTCGAGCGCCGTGCGGTAGTCGTCGCAGGCTGGGGTCTTGAGCGCGTTGGCGTTCATCCCGATCGTCAGCGCGCTCAGCTCGGGCGCAAGCTCGCCGGCCGGCGTCGCGGCGAGCAGGTCGGCGCAGCGCTCGAGGCGCTCGCGTGCGATGCAGACGGTCTTGCCGGCGCCGGCGAGGTGCAGCTCCGCGGCGGCGGCGGCGCGGGCGTCCTGAAGCGGCGCGCGCAGGATGTGGGGGTCGCGGAGGCCCTGCGGGCGGGGCAGGCTCGGGCGCGTGTTGCCGGCGCTGCGCAGCGCGTCGTGAGCCATCGTGATGGCCGTCCGCAGCCGGTCGGCGTCGTAGGCGGCGACGAGGTCGAGTGCCGCGGCGGCGTGCTCGCCGTCGAGCAACCGCGCAAGGGCGTCCTCCCATGCCCGGTCGTGCAACGGGCGGGCCGCCGCCTCGTCGAGCACCGTGAACGCCGGATCGAGGCCGGCGGCGACCGCGTGGGCGCGCAACACGCGCGTGCAGAAGCCGTGGATCGTCGAGACCCAGGCGGCCTCGGTCTCGCGCGCCTCGTCGCGGCGGCCGAGCTCGACGAAGCGCTGGCGCACCCGCGCCCGCAGCTCGCCGGCGGCGCGCTCGGTGAACGTGATCGCAAGGATCCGCGCCGGCCGCACGCCGTCCTCGAGCACCGAGCGCACGAAGCGCTCGACGAGCACCGACGTCTTGCCGCTGCCCGCGTTGGCCTCGAGCAGCAGCGAGCCCTCACGGCGCCGGACCGCCTCGGACTGCTCCGCGGTGAACGGACGCCCGCCGGGCCCCAGCAGCGGTGGTGTGCCCACCGTCACGCGGCCTCGCAGCGGCAGATTGTCGGGTACATGCAGCCCTTGTCGTTGTAGGAGCACGTGTCCGGCCGCGGCGCGAGCGCCGCGGCGCGCAGCTCGGCGACCACCGCGCGGACGTCCTCGAGCACGCCGTCGATGATCGCGTCGAACTCGTCCGGCGGGCGGCGGTCGGTCTTGACGGCCTTCAGCCCGAGGTCCGCGTCCTCCCGCAGCAGGCCGCGGGCGCGCTGATCGCGGCCGCCGATCGGCTGATAGAGCCCGCCGATGACATCGAGCCCGAGCACGTTGCGCGCGGCGAGCATGTAGAGCGCGACCTGGTACTTGCGCTTCGCGCGCCAGTTCGCCGACTCCACCGTCATCCGCCCCTTGTAGTCGTAGACGAGCGCGGTGCCGCCGGATCCCACATCGACGCGATCGATACGGCCGCTCAGCGAGATCCCGTCGCCGATGTCGAGCGCCGGATGCTCGTCGTCGGCGCCGAAGGCGACCTCGAGCGCGTCGGGCACGAGCTCCGAGCCCGCCCTCGCGGCATGGTCGAGGTAACGCAGCACGTCGGAGCGCAGGCGGTGCTCCATCGCACGCTGGCGGCTGGGATCGCGCGACATCACGAACTCGTCGGTGCCCTCGACGCGCTTCATCGCTGCGACCGCGAGCTCGCGCGCAGCGGGCAGCGTCGTCTCGTCGAGGCGCCCGCCGTCGCTCGAGTCGATCAGCCCGCGGACGACCGCCTCGAGCACGGTGTGCGTCAGCGCGCCGCGCAGCATCGCCTCCGGATCCGGGGTCAGTCCCTCGGGCTTGAGCAGCCGCTCGACGAACCAGCGCACCGGGCAGCTTGCCCACAGCTCGATCGCCGAAGCCGACCACGCCGGGCGGTCGCGCATCTGCACGACGAGCTCCGGGTCCTGCAGCGCCGAAACCTGTGCCTCGCGCCGCCGCGGACCGGTCACCGCCTCGCCGCGCAGGCGCTCACGTTCGCTCGGTGCGGCGCCCGCGGGCCAGCCGACCTCGCCCAGCGTGCGGGTGCGCCTGCGCTCCTGCAGTTCCGCGCCGAACAGGTCGCAGACATCCGAGACGAAGAACGACCGCACCGCCTGCTGGCCGTCGTCGCCGGCCTCGTGCCATGAGAGATACAGGCGCTCCTCGGGTCGCGAGACCGTCGCGTAGAAGAGGTAGCGCTCGGCGCCGAGCTCGTCGCGTCGGCGCAACCGCAGGCCCGACGCGGCGGCGATCTGCTCGCGTTCGGTGTCGGCGAAGAACGGCTCGGTGCGTGGCGCCGCGGGGAAGATCCCCTCCTGCAGCCCGCAGGCAAAGAGGATCCGCACGCGGCGCGCGCGTAGCGACAGCGGCTCGGCGACGGTGACGAGGCCCGGGCCCGGCCGGGTGCCGACGAAGATCTCGAGGTCGTGCAGGAGCGCGGCGAGTTCGTCGGGCTCGGCGGCCAGGGCGCGGTCGGCGCGTGCGAGCGTCGCAAGGAGATCGAGCGCCCGGCGGCCCGTACCGAGGACCGCGACGTCCTGCGCCTCCGCGCCGCCGAGGACGTGCGCCGCGCGCCGCCGCGGCGCGGTGAACAGCGACTGCAGCTCGGCTGCGAGGCGCTCGGCGAGCTCCGCGCCACCGCGCGCCTGCGCGGCACGCACGCGATCGATCGCATCGAGCGTCCAGTGCTCCTGCTCCCACAGGGCGCGGACGGCCTCGGCGCTGCGCGCACCCGCCTGGCGTGCGCGCGTCTCGAGGCGATCGGCGAGCTCGGCGCGCTGCAGCAGCCCGGGGGTGCGCAGATAGGCGATCAGGTCCTCGGCGCCGCCGTCGGGCAGCGCGCAGCGCGCCAGGCCGACGAGGCCGCGCCCCAGCGGCGTGTGGCCGAACGCGACCTTCCGCTCGAGCGCGAGCCGCACGCCGAACGCACTGAAGATCTCCGTCAGGAGCGCCGCGCGGTCGCCGGGCGTGCGCAACACGACAGCGATCTCCTCGGGCGCGACGTCCTCCTCCTGGATCAGCCGCGCGGCCTCGGCCGCGACGAGCTCGAGCTCCGCGCGCTCGCCACCGCCCTGCAGCAGCGTGACCGCCGCGCCGGGATCGACCGGATCGGGATCGAAGAGCTGCGCCTCGTCGAGCTCGAAGAGGCTGCGCTCGAGATGGTGCAGCGCCGTCCGCGACTCGGGGGCGTAATGCTCCGCACGCGGCTTGAGCGCGACGTGGTCGACCTCGGGTCCCTCGAGCTCGGCGAACGTCGTCGCGCGACCGGCGAAGGCCATCCGACCGCGCTCGTAGGAGAGCGACAGCGTCACCTGGGCGCCGGTGCCGGCGATCGTCTCGACGGCGTCGCGCTGCAGCGGCGTGAGGTCGTCGAAGCCGTAGAAGAAGACCGGTGTGTCGCCCCAAGCGGCGGGCTTGGAGCGCAGCGCATCGAGTGCGGCCGCCTGGTGCAGGCGCCCATCGAGCCGGCCCAGGCGCTCAAGCGTGCGGCGGTAGCCGGCATACAGGCCGCTGACCTCGTCGGCGTAGCGCAGGCGCCCTTCGTCGCCGGCGGCCCAGGCGCGCAGCGCCTGTGTCAGGCGCTGCGGGGTGACGCGCAGCTCCTCCAGCTCGTCGACGAGGCGCAGCAGTTCGACGACGAACCCGTGCGTGCGTGCCGAGCGCGCCAGCGCCTGCAGCGGCACCGTCTTGACCGCGCTCGCCGCCACGCGCTCGCGGGCCAGCGTGCCGAGCGGGCGCCCGCGCACTCCGCCGCGCCGGGCGCACTCCTCGATCAGCCAGCCGAAGCGCATGACGTTCGCGCCGAACACCACGCCGGAGGCCGCGAGCTCCGCGCGGTAGCGCTCGACGTCTTCCAGACGCGGCACGACGAGGATCGGCTCGGCCCCCCGGCGCAACGCGGCGCGATAGCCGTCGAGGACGACCTTCGCCTTCTCCGCGTTGGCGGGACCTGTGACGAGCTTCAGGGGCACCCCTGCATAGTCGCGCCTGCGGATGACGGTCTGACAGCGTCCGTGCGAGAACCTCTCGCTGAATGGGTGGTTTCGCTGCTACGGGAACGCCGTAAACGAGAGCGAGGCGAGCGTGTCGACGCGGTTGGCGGCGAGACCGGCGTAGGAGAGCGTGTAGAGCGTCTGCCCGATCACGAGGGAGCGGCCGATCGGCGGCTTGTAGGTCTCGCCGGCGCCCTTCGGCGGGTGGGTGATGCGCCCCGCCTCCGTGATGCTCGCCGCGCCGATCGCGAAGCCGACGGCGCCCTCGAAGGACTGGCCGGTGTCGCCGTACACCGACAGCGGGATGACTGCGAGGCTCGAAGGCTTCCAGAACAGGAAGGCGTGCGGGTCGTACTCGGCCGTCGACGAGGCGTTGGCGCCGAGCGAGGCCTGCGCCCGGCGCGCCGGCTGGCGCGGGTCGGACACGTCGAAGAGCGACAGCTGCGTGCCCTGCGTTCGCCCCTGGGCCGAGGCGTCCTGGCCGACGCCGAGCAGCAGCTCGTCGGAGATCGGGTGCAGGTAGGCCGAGTAGCCGAGGATCTTCAGCTCGCCGACGACGCGCGGATCGGTCTTCTTGGACAGATCCAGCGTGTAGAGCGGATCGACCTGGCGGAACGTCACGACGTACCCCTTGTCGCCGGCGAAGCGCACGGCGTAGATGCGCTCGCCCTTGCCGAGGCCCTCGGCGCGGCCGAGCAACGCGAGCTCGGACCCGCGCTCGCCCAGCACGGTGACGAACGACTCGCTGTCGCGTGCCAGGCGGCCGTCGAACCAGGCCGGCTCCTCGGTCGAGGCGACGCGCAGCGCGCCGTCGAACTCCGACAGGGAGTACTGGTTGAGCACGAAGCCGGCGACGCTGCCCGAGGAGGCGTAGCTCGTCTCGCCGGTCTTGGCGGCCTCGAAGCGGTGGATCTCGGTGCGACTCTGACCGGGCACGGTGCGCCCGGCCTCGAGCGCGGCGACGTAGCGCTGGGACGCGACGTAGAGTCCGGTCGTCGAGGCGTAGACCGTCTGCGCGCCGGCCATGATCGCGTCGCGGTCGACGTTGAACAGGCCCTTGTCGAGGTCGATCGTCAGGACGGTCAGCAGATCGAGGCCGCTGAAGCGGCGCGGATGGCGAACCTCGTCGCAGGCGGCGACGGAGCGTCGGAACGTGCGGCCCGAGACGTTGCTCTTCAGCACGGTCCGCGGAACGAAGCGGCGCACGGGCGCCGTTGCGATCGCGGCCGGGCGGATGTAATCGGGCGACGCGCCGACGACGACGCGTGCCGTGGCACCGGTCAGCCGGGCGTCGACGAGCGCGCCCTCCATCGTCATCGTGCGCAGCACCTTCATCAGGGCGGGATCGCCGATGTCGACCTCGCTGAGCACGACCTGCGACGCCGAGGCGATCACGTCGGAGGCGATCGGGCCACCGCCGAACGAACTGCTCACGACGAGCAGGCGGTTGCCGCGGATCAGCAGCTGGTGGCCGTGGGCGCCGTCGAGGTCGAGCGAGCCGACGATCCGTGGCGAGGCGCCCGTGACGTCGAGCGCGCGCAGCTTGCCCTCGGCGACAGCGAAGACGATGCGGCCGTCGGTCTTGACGATGTCGGGCTCGTCGACACCGGCCTCCTGCACGTTCGTCGGCGAGAAGTCCGGCACGACGCTCTCGGCGCCACCGCGCTGGCTGTCGGCCGCGGCCGGCGCGTTGGCCGTGACGGACGGCAGTGCGTCGGTCCGGAGCGGCCCGGCGAGCACCTGCGGCACGAGGACGCCGGCGCGCGTCGGCACGCCGGTGCGCCCGCCGGTCCGGCGCGCGTTGCTGCGGGCGTAGCCGAGCAGCGACTTGCAGGACGGGAAGGTGGGCAGCGCCGACGGCTTGGCCGTGCGCTTTGCGGCCGCGGGCGCGGCGGCCGGGAGGGCGAGCAGGAGCACGACGAGCGCCGCGAGTGCGGCGCGCGCTGCGGCTGTGGCGTGCGTTGCCGACGGTGTCCGTATGGCGGTCATGGCTGCCCTCCGTGTTGAGCTCACACGGACACTACGACTGCGAGGCCGCTTCGTCACGTCTTGTGGTCGATCCACCCTCAAGCCGCCGGCAGCACACCCGTCCGCGCTGCCTCGCGCGCCAGGCGCCGGGCGTCCCCGAACGAGTCCTTGGAGCCCAGCAAGACGATCCCGATCCGCTGCTCGCCGCGCTCCACGATCGCGACGAGGCAGAAGCCGGCGGGGTTCGTGAAGCCCGTCTTCAAGCCGATCACGCCCGGATAGTGGTCGCGCAGCAGGTGGTTCGTCGTACGCAGCGTGAACTTCCTGCCCGAGCCGGGCCAGACGCGCGCGTACCGCTTGCGCGCGATCTCGGCGACCCGCGGCTCGTTCATCGCGCGCATCGCCAGCGTCGCGAGATCGGCGACGCACGAGCGATTACGCCGGTCCAGGCCGTGCGCGTCGGCGAAGTGCGTGCACGTCAGCCCGAGCAGCTCGGCGCGCGTGTTCATGAGCGCCACCCAGGCGCGCTGGGAGCCTGCGCCCGCAATCGCGAGCGCCACGGCTGCGTTGTTCGCCGACGAGATCAACAGGCCCTTGAGCAGCACGTCGGCGCGTACGCGCCGCCCGGTCTTCAGGCCGCCCATACGCGAGCCACCGACCGAGTCCACCTCGCGCGCGATGCGCACGCGCTCGCTGGGGCCGAACCGCTCGACCGCCAGCAGTGCCGTCATGAGCTTCGTCAGGCTTGCGATCGGCCGCACCGCCGTCGCGCGGTGGCGCCACAGCACCCTGCCGTCGGCCAGATCGAAGGCCAGGCCCGCCTTCGGTCCGGGCCGCAGGCGCAGATACGACAGCAGCGACGGCTGCGTGAGGTCGACGTGTGCCGCGCCCGCAGGCTCGGGCAGCGGCCCGACGGCGTCCTGCGGCTCGGAAACCGGCGGCCGCGCGGCCGGGAGACGCTCGACGGTCTGCGTCCCCGCCTGCGGCGTACCGCCGACCGCGCCGCGGTCCCCGCTTGCGCCCCCGTCTGACAGCAGCGGCCCCGCGGCGAGCCAGCCAAGCCCGCCGAGCACGACCAGTCCGACCACGAACCCGGCCACGAACCCACCCGCCGAGCGCCGCCGGCGGCGGCGCCTTGGCGCCGGCAGCATCATGCGCCCAGCCCGATGCTACGCGGCCGCTTCGGCCTTTGCGGCCGCAGCGGCGACCTTCGCGGCCGGCACAGCCGCGACCTCGGCCGGGTCGGGCGCGCTTGCGTCGCCCTCCCGCGCCCATGCTTCATCGAACTCCACCCGCCACTTGCCCTCCTCGCTCTGCTGCAGCGCCAGCTTGGCGCGGAACGAACGGCCACTTCGACCCTTGAAGCCGGTCACCGGCTTCGCCGTTCGCCCCGTCGCGATCAGCTCCTTGGCGATCGCGAGCGGCAGCGTCTTGCCGGCCTTCGCCTTCCAGATGACGAAACCGCAGCCCGGGTCCTCGCGCGACCAGCACGAGAAACCCTTGCGGTTCTCGACGATGTCGTGGCCGCAGACCGGGCACGGGCCGAGGTTCGCGCGCGGGATGCGCACGTCCTTCAGCTTGGCGTCGAGATCGGCGACGGTCGACTCGGCGAAGCCGACGATGTCGGCCATGAACTTCGAGCGCGGCTCCTCGCCGCGCTCGATCTTGCCCAGCCGCTGCTCCCAGTCGCCCGTCAACGAGGGCGAGGTCAGCGGATGGTCGCCGAGCAGGCGGATGACGTTCAGCCCCTTCTCGGTGGCGACCAGCGCGCGGCCGTCGCGCTCGACGTAGCCGACGTCGATCAGCCGCTCGATGATCGAGGCGCGCGTGGCGGGCGTGCCGATCCCCGACTCCTTCATCGCCTCGCGCATCTCGTCGTCGTCGACGAGGCGGCCCGCGGTCTCCATGGCGCCCAGCAGCGAGGCGTCGGAGTACCGCCGCGGCGGCTGCGTCTCCTTCTCCGCGGCGCTGACGTCGCGCGTCTCGACGACCTCGGCGAGCTCGAGCTTGGGCAGCTGCTGGTCGCGCCCGGCGTCGTCTTCGACGGCGCTCGAGCTCTCGGCCAGCTCGCCGTACACACCGCGCCAGCCCGGCACGAGCAGGACCTTGCCCGACGTGCGGAAGATGTGGCTCAGGACGGTCGTCTCGACCTTCGTGTTCTCGAACTCCGCCTCCGGGTGGAAGACCGCGAGGAAGCGGCGCGCGACGAGGTCGTAGATGCGGCGGTCGTCGTCGGAGAGCTTTTCGAGGTTGTGCGTTGAGTTCGTCGGGATGATCGCGTGGTGGTCGCCGACCTTGTCGTCGGCGACGACGCGTCCGAGCGGCAGCAAATCGAGGCCCTGCACGTAGGCCGCGGCGGCCTGGTAGTCGCGCGACGCGGCCCCGACGTGGCCCGCGATCGGCTTGAGCTCGACGATCATGTCGCTCGTCAGGTAGCGCGAGCTCGTCCGGGGATAGGTGAGGACCTTGTGCTCCTCGTAGCAGCGCTGCGCGGCGGCGAGCGTGCGCCGTGCCGTGAAGCCGAAGCGGCTGTTGGCCTCGCGCTGCAGCGACGTGAGGTCGTAGAGCAGCGGCGCGCGCTCCTTGCGCTTCTTGCGCTCGAGCTGCGTGATCGTGCCGGTCTGACCACGAACGGCGGCGACGATCGCGTCGGCCTGCTCGGCCGTCGCCAGGCGCGGTTTGGCGCCGTCGTGGTAGCGGCCTTCGTATGTGCGTTCGCCCGGCGCGGCGAACAGCGCATCGACGAGCCAGTAGGGCTCAGGCGTGAAGGCGCGGATCTCCTCCTCGCGGCGGGTGATGATCGCGAGCGTCGGCGTCTGCACGCGGCCCAGCGAGACGGCGCCGTCAAACGACGAGCGCAGGCGGATCGTCGCCGCGCGCGTGGCGTTCATCCCGACGATCCAGTCCGACTCCGAGCGCGATCGCGCGGCGGCTTCGAGCGACGCGAACTCGCTCGCCGGACGCAGCTCGTCGAAGGCGCGCTGCATGGCGCTCTTCGTCATCGACGACAGCCACAGCCGCTCGACGGGCTTCTTGGAACCCGCCTTCTCGTATAGGTAGGCGAAGATCAGCTCGCCCTCACGGCCGGCGTCGCAGGCGTTGATGACGGTGTCGACCTCCGCGCGTTTGAGCTGCTGCGTGACGACCGACATCTGCTTCTTGGAGCGCTCGTCGCGCACGACGAGCTTGAACGTGTCGGGCACGATCGGCAGGTCGGCCATGCGCCATTTCTTGAACTTCGCGTCGTACTCGTCGGGCTCGGCGAGCTGGACGAGGTGGCCGACGGCCCAGGTCAGGACGTGCTCAGGACCCTCCAGAAAACCCTCCTGCTTCTGAAACGGGCCCGGCAGCACACGCGCGAGGTCGCGGCCGACGGACGGCTTCTCGGCAATGACGAGTGTCTTGGTCTCGGGCACGGGCCGCAGGGTAGCGCCATAGCCAACAGCCCCGTTGGACTCCGCCCGTTCCTCGCTCGTTCCTCGCGCTCGTGTACCTACTTGACGCAAGGTCCGGTGTCCACCGGACTGTCGGCCCCGGCCAGGATGTCGCGCACGATGTCGTTGGGAACCGCGTAGCCGCCGTCGGGCCCGAGCAGGACCTTGGAGAACACCGTCCCCGACACGCGCCCGGCGACATCGACGATCGGACCGCCCGAGTTTCCCGGCTGCACGTCGGCCCGGAAGCCGACGACCTTCTTGCGCACGAGACGCTGCCCATAGGCGTCTTTGGCGAGCACGCTCGCGGTCCTGGCGATCCGCGCGGGCAGGATCCGGAACGGGCCGTTGAGCGGGAAGCCGAGCACGGCTCCAGGCTCGCTCGGCACCACTTCACGCGCGAACTGCAGCGCCGGGCGGTCGAGCGACGGCACGCGCAGCACCGCGATGTCATTGCGCGGATCGAACGCGATCGCGGTGGCATCCAACCGCGAATCGCTGCCGTTGGGCTCGATCTGGGTGTTGTCGGCCCCCGCGATCACGTGGGCGTTCGTCACGACGATGCCCGCGCCGGCGACCCAGCCCGAGCCCGCCACGCCCAGGCCGCAGGCGTTGGACAGCACGCGCACGACCGACTGCGCGGCAGCCTTCACGTCGGGGTCGCGGGCGGACCTGGACCGCGGCGGCTCGACGTTGGCCTGCGGGCCGCGGATGCTCGGAAGGGGATCGAAGCGCGCGAGCGCCTTGAGGACCTTCTCCGACGGCAGGATCGCGTTGAGCTCCTGGAGGATCACCGAGCGCTGGATCGGCCGGCGCGCGTCGCGGATGCCCGGCGTCTGCAGCACGATCACGGAGACGAGCCAGGCCAGCCCGAGCGCGAGCGCCACCGCCAGCACGCTGCCGAGCAGCCCGTCGAAGAGCGCGAACGCTGGCGAGCGGATCCCGGATCGCATCGTTCCGGCGATGCCCTCGGCGGCCCCCGACAGGATCACGCCACCGAGCAGCGCTCCGAGCAGTCCGAAGAGCGACGCGTACGGTGACGAGTTGCCCTCGCTGAGCAACTGCGGCCCGAAGCGCGTGCCGAGGTACGCCCCCCCCGCAAAGCCGACGAGCGACAGGACGCCGATCAGAAACCCGCGCGCGAAGCCGACGAAGCCGAAGAACGCTGCGAGGACGACGATGCCGATGTCGAGCGGTGTCACGCCGACACCCGATCACCGTGCGTTGACGGCAGGTGACGCGAATACGTCCGCTCACGGGCCATAGTTGTGTTCGATGCTCGTCGAGTCGTTACGTTCACGCCGGTCCCTTCCTCCCCGGCGGGTGATCATCGCAAGCGCGTCGGTGGCCGGGGTGCTCGTCGTCGTCGGCGTGCTCTTGCTGACCGGTGGCGAGCCCGCCGAGAAGCTCGCCGCCGAGCGCTTCGTGGCCGCCTGGGCGCGGGCCGACTACCCGGCCATGCACGGCGAGCTGACCGAGCAGGAACGCCGCGCGACCCCACCACGCCGCTTCGCTGAAGCGTACCTCGCTGCGGCGCGGACGGCCACCGCGACGCGGATTGCGCACGGCCAGGTCGGCGACCCGCGCGAGGGCGTCGTCAGCGTCCCGATGACGGTTTCCACCCGTGTCTTCGGCACCCTCCGCGGCACGCTGCGCCTGACGTTCTCCGGCGAGGGCGACGACAAACACATCACCTGGAAGCCCAACCTCGTCTTTCCGGGCCTGAAGGTCGGCGAGCGCCTGGAGCGGCGCACCGAGCTGCCGCGCCGCGCCGACATCCTCGCCCGCGACGGCACACCGCTCGCTCGCGGCGAGGAACGCGAATCGCCGATTGACGACGTCGCCGGCTCGATCGTCGGCGAGCTCGGCCCGCCACCGCCCGAGCGCGTGGCCGAGCTGCGTGAGCTCGGCTATCCCCGCACCCACACGGTCGGGACGTCCGGCCTGGAACGCGTCTTCGAGGAGAAGCTCGCCGGCACGCCGGGTGGCCAGCTGCGCGCCGGCCGCCGCGTGCTCGCGCAGACGCTGCCGAAGCCGGCGCCGGCAGTGCGCAGCTCGATCGATCCGGCCGTGCAGCGCGCGGCGGTCGCGGCGAAGGGCGAGCGCCTCGGCGGCGTCGCCGTCGTGCGCCCGCGCACCGGCGAGATCCTCGCACTTGCCGGGATCGCCTTCTCCGGGCTGCAGCCGCCGGGATCGACGTTCAAGATCGTCACGCTCACGGGCGTGCTCGAGGCCGGGCTCGCCGGCGTGAACTCGAAGTACCCGGTCGAGACGAAGACGACGATCGAGGGCGTCGAGCTCGAGAACGCCAACGGCGAGTCCTGCGGAGGCACCCTGCGCTACTCGTTCGCGCACTCATGCAACTCGGTGTTCGCTCCGCTCGGCGCGCGCCTGGGCGCCCAGCGGCTTGTCCAGACCGCCGAGAAGTTCGGCTTCAACCAGGCGGTCGGGATCGCGGGCGCCGCGACGAGCACGATCCCGGCGGCGGACGAGATCGGCGACGATCTCGCGATCGGCTCGACGGCGATCGGCCAGGGCCGCGTGCAGGCGACGGCGCTGCAGATGGCGTGGGTCGCGGCGACGATCGCCGGCCGCGGCAAGCGCCCGCAACTGACGCTCGAGCGCGGCCGGACGCCGCAGCGCACGCAGGCGATCGACGCCGATGTGGCTCGCCTCGTCGGGCGCATGATGGAGGCCGTCGTGCGCGAGGGCACAGGCACCGCGGCGCAGATCACCGGGGTGCGGGTGGCGGGCAAGACCGGGACGGCGGAGCTCAAGGACACGAGCCGGCCCGAGTGCGTGACCAGCCCCGACCCGACGGTGGTGACCGAGTGCCCGGCCGTGGATCCCGACGATCCGACCGACACCGATGCCTGGTTCGCCGCCTACGCGCCGGAGCGCAACCCGCGGGTCGCGGTTGGCGTGCTGCTCGTGCAGTCAGGCGCCGGCGGCGACACGGCGGCGCCCGTCGCCAAGCAGGCGCTGCTGGCGGGGCTCAAGGCGACGCGCTGAGCCTGGATTCAGGCTGGGCCTGCGCCGCGCGCGGCTAGACGTCGAGGTCGATGATGCCGGTCTGCGGAGGCAACAGGTCGCCCTCGATCTTCAGCTCGAGCGGGCGGTTGTCCAGCGCCGTGCCCGGGAGCTTGAAGAGCATCATCGATCCCTGGATCGGCGTGTCGTATGCCGGGGTGTCGGGGATCGGCAGGATCTGACCGGCAGCGATCGGCTCCTCGGGGCGATAGGCGTAGCGGTTGCTCTCCTCGAGCTCGAGCGGCCTGAAGATGCGCTCCTGCGTGTCGATGATCTCGATCTCGCTGGAGGGCTCCAACGGCTCGCCGGACTCGTTCTCGACCTGAATGAAGACACCGAACCAGACCTCGTCGGCGCCGAGCTTCTGATCCTCGGCCGGGATGCCGCCCAGCAGCGCGCGGTCCTGGACGTCGTCGGGGTTGAGCTGACGCGACAGCTGCACCTGATACTTCAACTCGCCGAGCTTGAGGTAGAAGCCCTCGTTCTCGATGTGCTGGACGCGGGCCTCCTCGTCGGGGTGGTTGCCGCACGCGGCAAGGCCACCGCTCGCGAGGGCAACGGCGAGAACGGCGATGGTTCGGCGCAGACGAGACAAGGGCCGGGAAATCTACAACCTGAAGCCGCTGGCGGGTTTACGTGCCCCACCGGCAACCGTCGTGCGCCCGCCGCGACCCTCGCCCGACTCCAGGATCGAGCGCAGCCGCTCGAGCGCTTGTTCGTGACAGCGCGTCGCCGCGACGCGGACCCGCAGGAACTTCTCCATGAGCTCGTCGGACTTCAGGACGGGCGTGGACTGCGTCTCGAACGTCACCCTCGTGCGTCCGTTGCCAGCGTCCTCGAGCGTCCACGTCGAGAGGGTGTGGATGCGGTTGAAGCGCCCTGAGCGGCCGGTCGCGAGGATCCGCTCGGGCGGCGTGACCTCGGCGAGCGTGATGTCGCCGTAGGAGAAGCGGTCAAAGCGCGACTTCACGCGAAAGCGGGCGCCTGCGCCGCGGCCGTAGGAGTCCTCGCGCGTCAGGTGCCAGTCGATCATGCAGTGGTCGCTGAACTCCTCGTGGTTGGCGACGTCGACGAGATACTCGAAGACCTCCTCGCGCGACTTGGCGATCGTCGTCGACAGCGAGAGGGGCTCCATGCCCGAGAATGTACCTACAGGCGCTGCACGCGCACTGCGAGCCCAAACTCGCTGTGGCGCACTCGCTCGGTCTCGAGCGGCTCGCCGCGGCGCATCGGGCTGCACAGCTCGCACACCGTCACCCCGCCCGCGTAGCGGTGCAGGGACTCGCCGATGAGCGGCGTGCGGCCACAGTCGGCGCAGCTGTCGCGGCGATCGGACAGCGTGTCGACGCTCTTGCGCAGCAGCGCGCGCTCGAGGTCCTGTTCGTCGATCGTCTGGGCGGCGCGTGGCATGTCGACCGTGCTTCGCTGCCTGCGGCCTCGCTCCTCCTCGCTGGACTCTTGCGCGATCTTGAGGGTGCCTTTAGGAACGCCCCCACCATGGGTAGACCGCCCACCCCGCTGCGCGCTGCGCACGATGCCCGTCGCTTGACGCGATTGTTATATTTCGCACAAGCTCGGGGGGCCACGCTGCAACCCACATTGGCAAGGAGAGTGTCGGTATGGAGTCGCTCACGTCTGGAACGCTCGCCGGTACGGGGACGTTTCGCTGCGAGGTTTGTGGTCACGTCGTCGAGATGACCACGGCAGACATTCTTCCCGCGTGCCCGAGCTGTGAGGGCGCGAGCTTCACACGTACATCGCTGTTCGCCGGGAGCGGTCGCTTCAAGCGCACCGAGCCCGATGCGCAGACCGCAGGCGACGTCGACGCGCTCGTTGCAGCCCGCGACGAACTCAACGAGCGTGGCCGATACCTGATCTTCCACGACGCCGGGGAGGTTCGCGCGGTCGCGATGCCGGGCGACACGATGCGGATCGGCCGCAGCCTGTCGGCCCATCTGCGCTTCGAGGATCCGACCGTCTCGCGCCGCCATGCGGTGCTGGTGACCGAGCCCGAGGGCGTGCGCCTGCTCGACGACCGCAGCCTCAACGGCGTGTTCGTCAACGGCGAGCGGACCGTCTCACGCGTGCTGGCCGACGGCGACGAGGTCGTCATCGGGCGCTACCGCCTGCGGTTCGCCGATCACACCGGTGCGCCCGCCGACGCCGCCGGAGCCGCGCTGACGGCCGAGTAGCATCAGGCGCCCTTGGGCGCCACGATCGCAGTCCTGTCCCAGAAGGGCGGAACCGGCAAGACGACCGCCGTCCGCACGCTGACCGACGTCTATCGCCGTATCGGCCTCGACGTGCTCGCGGTGGACCTCGACCCGCAGGGCAACCTGTCGGACTACTTCGACGCCGACCCCGAGGCCTCTCCCTCGATCGGCGACGTCCTCACGGGCCGCGCGGAGCCGGCCGCCGCGATCCACGACGACCTCATGCCGTCGAACCTCTCGCTCGCCGAGGCCGAGTTGCTGCTGGCCGGCAAGATGGGTCGTGAGCTGGCGCTCAAGCGCGCGCTCAAGCCGCTGAAGGAGCGCTATGACCTGATCATCCTCGATTGCCCGCCCTCGCTCGGGCTGCTGACGGTCAACGCGCTCGTCGCCGCCGATTACGCCCTCCTGAGCACGGAGGCGCAGTACTTCGCGATGCAGGGCGTCGAGCAGGCGCTCGAGGTCATCGAGCTTGCACGCGACGGGCTGAACCCCGGCCTCGGCTGGCTCGGAGTCGTGTTCAACATCGCCGACATGCGCACGCGCCACAGCCGCGACGCGTACACCGCGCTGGGCGAGCACGTCGGCCGCAAGCTGTTCACGACGACGATCCGCCAGTCGATCGCCTATGCGGAGGCGGCCGAGCGCGCGATGTCGATCCTCGACTACCGCCCCGATCTCGGCGCGGACTACCTGGCGCTTGCGGACGAGGTCCTCCAGCGCCTGAAGATGGCGGCCCCGCGAGAGCGGCTGAAGGCGCTCGCGGAGGCGTAGTCGATGAAGCGCGCGACCTCGACGACCCTCGGCGCCGTCATGCTCGTGAGCCTCGCGGCGGTCGTGCTCCTCGCCGGTGCGCAACACGCGGTTCCCCGGTCGACGACGGCAGCACCCGCTCCGACGTGGGTGTCGCCGGAGCAGGTTCCGCGCGGCACGGGCCATCTCGCCGCGCGAATCGTTCGCCCGTTGCGCCTGCGCGACCGTCCCGGTGGCCGCATACTGCGCCGCATCGGCACGCGCACCGAGTTCGGTTCCCCGAGCGTGCTGGCGGTCGTCGCACAGCGCCCGGGCTGGCTCGGCGTCCTGACGCCCCACGTCGCCAACTCCCGCAGCTCGTGGATCCCCGGCAGCGGAGCGCAGCTGCAGCCCGTGGCCTACTCGCTGCGCGCCGACCTTTCGGCGCGAACGCTCGTCGTGCGCCTGCACAGACGGATCGTTCGCCGCATCTCGGTCGCGATCGGGCGACCGGGGACGAGCACGCCGACGGGCCGGTTTGCGGTCACCGACGTGCTCGCCGTGCGCGAGAAGGGCAGTCCGTACGGCTGCTGCGTACTCGCGCTGAGCGGTAGGCAACCCAACGTCCCGCAGGGCTGGACGGGCGGCAACCGCCTGGCGATCCACGGAACGACGAACGAGCGGACGCTCGGGACGCCGGCGAGTCTCGGCTGCCTGCGCGCTGCCGAGACGGACATGCGCTGGCTGATGGCCGTCGTGGCCGCCGGCTCGCCGGTGTTCATCGAGGCGTAGTGGACCCCGTCGCGCGTGCCGACGAGGTCCACGAGCCTGAGGATGGCGGGCCGGCACCCCTAACGGGGCGCGGAGATCCGCATCGTCGCGGTGCGTACGACCGGTCGGTTCCTGCCGACGGCGACCACTCCGCGCAGCGTGGCTGTGAACGATCCCAGCTCGCGCAGCAGCCGTGAGCCCGGCCGGTTGAGCCGGAACGCGACGCGCCGTTCGGTTCCCGCCGCCACGGTCGTGACCTTGACCTTGCCCGTCAGGAACAGTGGCCGCACCACCCCGGTGGCCGGCGAGCGGCGCATGACCTTCAACGTCAGGCGGCCGCTGCACGCGGGCGCACCGGCGGGGCACACGGCGGCGAGTCCCGTGCTCACGAGCAGCCCGGTCGTCCGCCGCGTCACGTTCGCCTTGGCGCGGGTCTGAAGCGTCCACGGCTGGGCGACGCCGGGGCGGGGCGGTGCCGGGGCCGCCTTCCTGCTCGCGTCCAGGGGGAACGCGTCGGCGCTGTCGGGGACGCCGTCGCCGTCGTCGTCGGCATCGGCGTTGTTGCCGATCCCGTCGCGGTCGGTGTCGACGGACTCCGCGGCGTTCAGCGGGAACGCATCGCGGAGATCGGCGACGCCGTCGCCGTCGTCGTCGGTATCGATGCTGTTGCCGATCCCGTCGCCGTCGGTGTCGATCTGCGTACCAGAGCCACTCAGCGTGACCGCGACGTCCGCCGCGTTGGACGTGACCGTCAGCGCCGCCGTCTTGGCGCCGGTGGCGGTCGGGTCGAAGCGCAGGCGCACGTCACATGTCTGACCGGCCGTCAGGACCGTGGCAGCGGCGCAGTCGCCGGGCTCGCCCGTCAGGAGCTCGAACTGCTCGGAGTCTCCGGAGAGCGTCAGCGTGCTCAGCGTGACCGGCTCGGTGCCGGAGTTCGTGACGAGCGAGGCCTGACCGGCCGTCGGGCCATCATCGATGTCTCTGGTTCCCAGATCCAGCGACGCTGGGCTGCGCGTCAGCGCGGTCTGCGTCCCGGTGCCTGTCAGCGCCACCGTCACGTCGTCCGCGTCAGAGGCGATCGTCAGCGTCGCTGACTTCGCGCCTGTCGACGTCGGATCGAAGCGCAGGCGCAGGGCGCACGTCTCGCCGGCGGCAAGCACCGTCGCTGCGGTGCAGTCGCCGGTCTGACCGCTCAGGCGGTCGAACTGGCCGGCGTCCCCGGAGAGCGTCAGCCCGCTCAGCGTGACCGTCCCGACGCCGGAGTTCGTCAGCGTCGACACGTCGGTCGCCGTCGAGCCGTCGTCGATGTCGCGCGGACCGAACGCGAAGGCATTGGGACCACTCGACAGCTCCCTCCGCGTGCCGGTGCCCGTCAACGCGACCGTGACGTCCGGCTCGTTGGAATCGAACGTCAGCGTCGCCGCCTTGGCGCCGACCGTCGTCGGATCGAAGTTCACGCCGACCTCGCAGGTCTCGCCGGCCAAGAGGACCGTCGAGCTCGTGCAGTCGCCGTCCTGAGCGCTGCGCAGTTCGAACTGCGTCGGATCGGCGCCGGCGAGCGTCAGCCCGCTCAGCGTGACCGTCCCGCCGGTGGTGTTGGTCAGGGTCGACTCCTGCGTCGCCGACGGCCCGTCGCCGACGTCGCGCGAGCCGAACGCGAGCGTTCCGGGGCTGATCGACAGCAGCTGCAAGACGCTGATCGCGTCGAACTCGATCTGGCCCGGTCCCGTGAGGTTCGCGGGGATCGTCTCATCGAAGACAAGCTTCACCGTCTGTCCCCCGAAGGCCGACAGGTCGACCGAGTGCGTCTGCCAACCGGTGTCGTGACCGGGCGGGATCGAGCAGCACGTACCGTCTCCGGGCCCGGTCGTGAACGTGTAGACCGTGGCCAGCAGCGCATTGGTGGTGTCGTCGAGGATCTTCACCTCGAGCAGGCGCGCCGCCGCGCCCTGGTTCATCGCGTACTGGATACGGTCCTTCCAGCTCAAGACGGTCGCCCCGGCGGGGATGGTCACGGTCTGGCTCAGCGTGAAGTGACCCGGCCCGTTCCCGTCGAAGCCGTTCAAGGCGTCGAAGATCCCCTGCTGCGGACTGGCGCTGACGAAGAACCCCCTGTTCACCACGGTGGCGACCGTCCAGGGCGTCAAGGGAGCAGTGAGCGTCGTCGTCGTCCAGCCGCTGAACGTGCCTGTCTCGAAGCCGCCGTTCGTCAGCAGCTCAGCCGCTGACGCAGGCGCCGCCGGGACCGCGAACACCGCGGCGCCGGCCACTGCTGCCAGCCAGCGTCGGCGCCTCCTGCCAGACGGCACGGCGAATTTGGGCGCGGCGGAACGAATCGGCATGAACGGCTCCCGGGGAATGCTGCGTGGATAAAGCGCCACGAGCCGTCTCACCCGAACCAACGCACCACTGTCATCGGCTGACGAGAGCAAAGCTGTAGGACACCGAGACGGATAGGCGCCGGATGATCGCCGAATTCCGAGAGCTACAGCTCCCGCACGTCCGCCCCCAGGGACTCAAAGGGGGCATGAAGCACGTCCGCCCAGGCCTCGCACTCCTGGCGCAGCTTCGCCAGCACGGCGCCGGTCACGTCCGCCTGCGTCCAGAACAGCACCGTTGGGCCGGCACCCGAGATCGTGGCGCCGATCGCGCCGAACTCGCGGGCGCGCTTCAGCAGCGCCATCGAGCGGGGAAAGAGGTGCGCACGGTAGGGCTGGTGCAACCGGTCCTGCAGGCCGCGGGCGACGAGGCTGAAGTCGCCGGTGCTCAGGCCGAGCGTCAGCATCGCACCGTGCGCGACGTTGGCGGAGGCGTCGGCCATCGGCACCTTCTCCGGCAGTGCCCTGCGCGCGACCGCCGTGCGAACCGCGGTGCGCGGGACGACGACCACGGCCTCCAGCCCGCCGGGCGGCTCGAAGCGCGCGACCTCGCCGCCGGTGACGATCACGAAACCGCCGAGCAACGCCGCCGCCGCGTTGTCTGGATGCCCCTCGAGCTCGCTGACGTGGCCGAGCAGGTCCTCCTGCAGCTCGAACATGTGCGAGGCCGCCAGCACGCCCGCTGTGTACGCGGCGGCGCTGGATCCCAGGCCGCCGGAGAGCGGGATCGACGAGCGGATCCGGAACATGAAGTTGTCCGGCGAATGCAGCTTGGCGAAGCCGCGCACGCAAAGGTTGCGTCGGTCGCGCGCGATGTCGAGCTTCGTCTCGACGCCGAAGCGGCCGCTCTCGATCACCTCGACCTCGACGTGCAGCGCCAGTGCCGCGGCGAACGCGTCGAAGCCCGGGCCGAGGTTCGCCGACGACGCGGGCACGCGGACGAGCCGACGGCGTTTCAGGGTCACCCGAGCACGGCCTCCTCGACCGCCGAGAGGTTCGGCTCGCAGGGGATCACGCCGCCGACCTCGTTGAGCGCGGTGTCGGGGTCCTTCAGGCCGTGGCCGGTGAGGATGCACGCGACGCGGCGCGCCCCATCGGCGCCGTAGCGCAGCAGGCCGGCCACCGAGGCGGCGCTCGCCGGCTCGCAGAAGACGCCCTCGCGCGCGGCGAGCAGCCGGTAGGCGGCGAGAATCTCGGTGTCGGAAACGGCACGGACCATGCCCCGCGAGGCGGTCATCGCCTCCATCGCCTCCTCCCAGCGCGCCGGGTTGCCGATCCGGATCGCGCTGGCGATCGTCTCGGGATGGTCGACCTTCTTGCCGAGCACGAGCGGCGCGGCGCCCTCGGCCTGGAAGCCGAACAGGCGCGGTGCGACCTCGAGCTCGTTGAAGCCCTTCCAGTAGGCCGTGATGTTGCCCGCATTGCCGACCGGGATGCAGAGGCCGTCGAGCGTCTCGAGCTGCTCCATGATCTCGAAGGCGCCCGTCTTCTGGCCTTCGAGCCGGAACCGGTTGACCGAGTTGACGAGGGCGATCGGCTGGCGGTCGGTCAGCGCGCGCACGAGCGTCAGGGCCTGGTCGAAGTTGCCGCGCAACGCGATCACGCGGGCGCCGTGCATGAGCGCCTGGGCGAGCTTGCCGGCGGCGATCTTGCCCTCCGGAACGATGACCGCGCAGGTCAGCCCGGCCCGGGCCGCGTACGCGGCGGCGCTCGCCGCGGTGTTGCCGGTGGAGGCGCAGATGACGGCCTTGGCCCCCTCGCGCACGGCCGCGCTGACGGCGCAGGTCATCCCGCGGTCCTTGAACGAACCGGTCGGGTTCGTGCCGTCGAGCTTCAGCCAGACCTCGGCGTCGACGAGCTCGGAGATGTGCGGCGCGTGGACCAACGGCGTGTCGCCCTCGCCGAGCGTGACGACTGGATCGCCGTCGGCGAACGGAAGGCGGTCTCGATAGCGCTCGATGAGGCCAGGCATCGCGGGTGACCCTAGTGGGTCACGCACCGTGATCGGGCGTCGGGGTCGGGGCGCACCGGCTGTCCTGTCGATGCTGCAGGCGAACACGCACACGACACGCTCGCACGCGTCGCCGTGCGCGAACGCCGCGGCAGATCTAGACGAACTCCTCGTCGATCACCCGGATCGCGCGCGGCCGCGAACGCAGGAAGTCCAGCCCCGCGATCTCCTCGACCGCCGTGAAGAACCGCGACTCCAGCACCGGGTGCACGACCATCACCAAGCGCGCCTTCTCCCCGAGCCCCTTTTGCACGACCGACTTGATCGAGGCGCCGTGCTCGCCGAGGACGAGCGCGACCTGGGCCAGCACACCGGGCCGGTCGGCGACCTCCATGTGCAGGTAGAACGAGGACTCGACGTCGTCGATGATCTCCAGCGACTGCGTCGTCTCGGGGGTCGAGGCGGGCGGGATCATCGCGCTGATCACGTCGCCGAGCACCGCGCTCGCCGTCTGCGGCCCGCCGGCACCGGGACCGGACATCGTGATCTCGGTGATCGCCTTCGACTCGACCGTCACGGCGTTGAACGGGCCGTGCACGCTGGCCAGCGGGTGGCCGGAGTACAGGAACGCCGGATGCACGCGCACGGCGAGCCTGCCGTCGATCCGCTCCGCGGTGCCGATGAGCTTCAGCCCGAGGCGCAGGTCCTGGGCGTACTCCATGTCGTCGGCCGTGATCTGCTCGATGCCCTCGTAGGTGACCTGGTCGAGGTGGACGGGGGTGTCGAAGGCCAGCCGCGCGATGATCGCCATCTTCGCGGCGGCGTCCTTGCCGTTGACGTCCTCGGTCGGGTCGACCTCGGCGTAGCCGAGACGCTGGGCATCGGCCAGCGCGTGGGTGTACGAGCAGCCCGTCCGCGCCATCTCGGAGAGGATGAAGTTCGTCGTCCCGTTGACGATCCCGTGGACGCGGTCGATGTGCGCGGCGGCGAGCGACTCCTGCAGCACGCGGATGACCGGCACGACGCCGCAGACGGCGGCCTCGAAGCGCAACTGCACGCCGCGCTCGCGCGCCACAGCCCACAGCTCCTCGCCGTGCTGGCTGAGCAGCTGCTTGTTCGCTGTCACGACGTGCTTGCCGGCGCGCATCGCGCGCAGGACGTAGTCGCGTGCCGGATCGAGGCCGCCGATGAGCTCGACGATCATGTCCGAGCCCGCGAGGATCTCCTCGAAGTCGCCGCGCGAGCGCGTCAGGACGCCGCTGAGCTCGGGCCGCAGGCCCGTCGTCGCCGCGACGTGGTCGGCCCGCGCTTCGAGCAGCTCCTCGAACGCGGCGCCGACGGTGCCGTGGCCGAGGAGGCCGATCTTGAAGGGCTCAGTCGACATCGCGGGCGAAGAGGTCGTCGTACGTCTCGCGCCTGACGACGACGCGGGCATCGCCGTGCGCGACGAAGATCACCGGCGGGCGCGGAACGCCGTTGTAGTTGTTGGCCATCGCGTACCCGTAGGCGCCCGTCGCCGGCGTGACGATGACGTCGCCGACGCGCGGGTCGTCGAGCTCGACGTCGCGCACGATCACGTCGCCGGATTCGCAGTGCTTGCCGGTTAGCCGCACCGGCGTGCCGCCGCCGAAGCGGTCGGCGACCTGCGCCTCGTAGACCGACCCGTAGAGCATCGGGCGCAGATTGTCGGACATCCCACCGTCGACGGCGACCCAGGTCGAGACGTTGCGCTTGATGCTCTGCACGGTGTAGAGCGTCACCGTCGAGTTCGCCACGAGCGCACGCCCCGGCTCGTCGAGGATGCGCTTGCCGGGACCGAGCACGCGCTTGACGGTGTCGACCTTCGTCGCGACGTAGTCGGCGATCCGCGGCGGCTCCTGGTCGGCGGTGTACGCGACGCCGAGACCGCCGCCGAGGTTGTACGTCCCGAAGTCGCCGAGCGGCGCGATCGCCTCGATGGCGCGGCGAAACGGCTCGAGCTCGAGGATCTGCGACCCGATGTGCATGTGCAGGCCGACGAGATCGAGCTGCGCGCTGTCCTGGATGCGGGTGATGACGGCGGGCGCAGCGGCCATCGAGACGCCGAACTTCGAGTCAGCCTGGCCGGTCGAGATCTTGTCGTTCGTACGGCCGCGCACGTCGGGCGTGACCCGCAGCAGCACGGGCTGCGACGCGCCGTCGCCGACGACCGCCTCCAGCCGTTCGATCTCGACGGCGTTGTCGATGACGATGTGGCCGACGCCCGCCTCGCGGGCGAAGCGCAGCTCGTCGACGGACTTCGCGTTGCCGTGCATGTAGATCCGCGCGGGATCGAAGCCGCCGCGCAGCGCCAGCGCGAGCTCGCCACCGGATGCGACGTCGCAGGCGATTCCCTCCTGCGCGAGCACGCGGTAGACCGCGGTGCAGGGGAAGGCCTTGGAGGCGTACAGGACGTCGAAGTCCTTGGTGCGCGCGCGGAACGCCTCGACGAATGTCTGCGCGCGGGCGCGCAGGTCGTCCTCGGAGACGATGTAGGCGGGCGTGCCGAACTCGCGCGCGAGCTCGACAGCGTCGCAGCCGCCGATCTGCAGGCGGCCGTCCTCGTCGAGGCGGCTGCCGATCGGATAGGCCTGGGAGAGCACGGTGCGGGTGGCGGGCATCGAGGATCGGAGACTATGCCGTTTATGTCTGGCAACCGGCACGGGGACGGGCTCGCCTACGAGCTCAGCCGGCCGCAGGGCGAGCCGCGCGGCGGCGTCGTCGTGCTGCACGGAGCGGGCTCCTGCAAGGAGAACCACCGCGACTTCGCGCAGCTTTGCGCCGCCGCGGGCCTGGCGGTGGTCGTGTTCGACCAGCGCGGGCACGGCGCGAGCGACGGCGCCCTGGACGGGCGCGCGATCGCGGACGTCGCGACGATCGCCTCGCTGCTGCCGGGCGATCTGCCGCTGTTTCTGCGCGGCTCGTCGATGGGCGGCTTTCTGGCGCTCGCCGCTGCCGCATCCGTCGAAGCCGCGGGCGTCGTGGCGATCTGCCCGGCCGGCCGCGAGCTGCTGCTGGGTGGGCTGCGCGAGGGGCGCTTCGACGTTCGCGCGGACCGCGCCGCGCTCGAGCAGCTGATCGGCGCGATCGACATCGAGGCCGCGGCGCAGGCGCTCGGGCCACGGCTGCTGCTCGTCCATGCCGAGGGCGACGATCGCGTGCCGTGCGCGCACTCGCGGCGCCTGCACCTGATGGCACACGGCAGCCGACTCGTCGTGGTGCCCGGTGGCGATCATCACTCCGCCCAGCACGACCCCGCGCTGCAGGCCGAGGCCATCGACTTCCTCGTCGGCCTGACCTGAGCTTCTCACTTGAGATTCAGGCTGAGGCTGAGTCAGTCGCCGGGGCGGCCGCCGAGGATGCCGCGGACCGCTCTTCCGGCCTCGTCGACGGTCTCGGCAGGCGCCGCCCCGGCGTCCGTGACCGCGGGCGCGGCCGCTGGGCTGATGGCCGTGAGCCCGTGCGCGAACACGGCTGCGGCATGTCGGAGGATCGTCGCGAGCGCGGTGGTCGTCTCAGCGACGGTCTCTGCGACGGTCTCGAGCGGGCGAGCCGGCTCGGCCACCCCCGGTGGCAGCGGATCAGGCTCGGGCCGCTCCGGCACGTGCGGGCCAGGCGTCACCGGGTCGGCCTTCTCGGGCACCGTGATCTCGGGCGACTGCTGCGCGATGGTGGTCAGCGAGTCCGCGGTCGCGGTGCGCGGCGGCGGGGCGACCGACCTGTCGCGGGCGCGACTCGCCGGCTGTTCGCCGCGTGCCGCTTGCGCGGCCGCGCCTGGCAGCACGAGGCGTTGTTCGCCGGCGCGCTGGTTCTGCTCGCTCCGGCGAGACCCAGACGTGGCGGCAGCGTGGCCAGGCGAAGAGCGCGCATGAGAGCGGTACCGATAGCTATCGGCCGGCGCGATGCGAATCGTTAGCTCCAATCAGGACGTTGGCGAGTTGCCGCTCATCACCGCTAGATGAGAATTGTTTTCGATAAGCTCGGCCCGTGCGCTGGCTGACCGATCCTCTCGCGCTCCCGTTCATGCAGCGCGCGCTGCTGGCGACGCTCCTGCTAGCCGTGGCCGCCGGCCTGCTGGGCACCTGGATCGTGCTGCGCCGGCTCGCGTTCTTCGCCCACGCGGCGGGAACCGCGACCTTCCCGGGGCTCGTCGTCGCGGGTCCCTGGGGCCTCGCGCCGCCGCTCGCCGCGCTCGGCGCAGGCCTCGGCTTCGCCGGGCTGCTGGCACGGATGACGCGGCGCGGCGCGACGAGCGCCGATGCCGCGACCGGTCTGCTGCTGACGGCCGCGCTGGCGCTCGGCGCGATCCTCGCAAGCGACGTCTACAGCTCCGGGGCAGGCGTCGACCGACTGCTCTTCGGGACGTTGCTGGGTCTCGGCGAGGGCGATGTCGCCCTGGCTGCTGCCGCCGCCGTCGCGGCCGTCGCAGCAACCGCCGCACTCGGGCGCACATGGCTGGCCACCGGGTTCGATCCGGCCGGGGCCGCGGCGCTCGGTGTCCGGGCTGCTCGCGGCGACTGGCTGCTGCTGGCCCTGCTTGCGGTCACCGTCGTCGCGGTGCTGCCGGCGGTCGGCGCGCTGCTCGTCAGCACGCTGCTCGTCGTGCCCGCCGCGACCGCCCGCTTGCTCACGCAGTCGCTCGGAGCGCTGCTCGCCGCGGCGGTCACGCTGGCCGCGCTCGAAGGAGTCGGCGGGCTGCTGCTCGCCTATCACCTCGATCTGCCGCCCGGCCCCGCGATCGCCGTGCTCGGCGGCGGCGGCTTCGCGCTCGCGGCAGTGTCCTGCACCGTGCGCGGCGCGCGATGAGCGCGGCGGCGATCGAGGTAGCCGGTGTCTCGGCCGGCTACGGAAACGGCGCCATCGCGCTGAGCGACGTGAGCTTCAAGGCCACGGAGGGTCAGGCGGTCGCGGTGCTCGGGCCCAACGGCGGCGGCAAGACGACGCTCTTTCGTGCGTTGCTCGGCGAGTTGCCGACCGCGACGGGCTCGATCACGGTCTCCGGGACCCCGGCCTACGTGCCGCAGACCGAGCGCTCGCGGCTGGACTTCCCCGTCAGCGCCCTCGACGTCGCGCTGATGGGCGCCTACGCGCGCACGTCCTGGTACCGGCGGATCGCGGGCCGCGACCGGGCGCTCGCGAGAGGCGCGCTGGAGCGCGTCGGTCTCGCAGACAGCGCCGGGACCCGGTTCGGCTCGCTGTCGGGCGGCCAGCGCCAGCGGGTACTGATCGCCCGCGCGCTCGTGCAGGACGCCGGCGTGCTGTTGCTCGACGAGCCGTTCGCCGGTGTCGACCGCACGAGCGAGGACGCGATCATGGGCATCCTCGACGAGCTGCGCGCAGAAGGGCGCGTCCTCCTGATCGCCACACACGACGTCGAGCAGGCCCGTGGCTGGGACCGCGTGTTGTGTCTCGCCGGCAAGCAGATCGCCTACGGCCCGCCGGCGACAACGCTCACGAACGCCGTTCTCGAGGGCACGTACGGTGAGGAGATCGTGATGCTCGATTGCGGCCATCGCGCCGTCGCCATCCAGCATCACGCGCACACGCATTGACGGTTCGATGGAAATCCTTCGCTCAGGCCTGCTGCAGCGCGCCCTGCTCGAGGTCCTGATCCTCGGCGCGACGTGCGGCGCGCTCGGGGTATGGCTGCTGCACGTGCGCAGCACGTACGCCGCCGAGTCGCTCGCGCACGCGATGCTGCCGGGGCTCGTCATCGCCGCGCTGGTCGGCGCGCCGCTGCTGCTCGGCGCTGCCGGCGGCGTGCTCGTCGCCGCCGGGCTGATCGCGCTCGCCGCCCGCGACACGCGCGTCGGCGCCGAGGTCGCCGTCGGTGTGGTGGTCACGACGGCCTTCGGGCTGGGCGCCGTGCTCGCGCTCGCGCCGGACGTGCCCGCGCGGCTCGGCGAGCTGCTCTTCGGCGATCTGCTCGGCACGAGCACGGCGGACCTCGCCGCCGCCGCCGGCCTTGGCCTGCTCGTCGCGTTCGCGCTCGGGGCGGGGCATCGCTCACTGACGACCGCCGTGTTCGATCCCGTCGCCGCGCCATCGCTCGGCGTGCAGCCGGGGCGGGTACAGCTCGCACTGCTCGCGCTGCTGGGGGTCGCGGTCGTCGCGGCGGTGCAGGGCCTCGGCAACCTGCTCGTGCTCGCGCTGATCGTCGCGCCCGCATCGGCCGGGATCCGGCTCGGCGCAACGCTGCGTGGCCAGATCGCCGCGGCCGCCACGCTTGGCGCGCTGGCGGGGCTGCTCGGCCTCGTCGCGAGCGCCGAGCTCGACATCGCAGCCGGGGCCTCCGTCGCCTTGGCGGCGATTGCCCTGCACGTGGTCGCAGTGCTCCTGCGGCCGGCTGCCCCGCGGACACCAGGTGAGCGGCGCTCCCCGGTGGATGCCTTGAGCCCCTGAGTCAGCGCAGGCGGCGCACGGCAACCGCGCGGTCGACCTCTTCTGCAAGCTCCCAGTCCGGCGTCGCGTCGGTGCGAAACAGGCCGTCGACGACCGCGATCGGGCCTTCCAGGCCCGGCGGTGAGCCCGGCCCCGAGCGCGCGTCGTGAAAGACGATGTGGCCGCCAGGCTTCACGTGCGGGTGCCACAGATCCCAGTCCAGCCTGCAACCCGCCTCGGTGTGGTCGCCGTCGATGAACACGAGGTCGACCTCGTGCGCCCATCGCGACGCGGTGTCCTCGCTGCGCTCGACATGCCACTGCACGCGCGGCGCGCCTGCTCCTGCCGCGGCACGCGCGACGACGCGCTTGGTGGCGCCCTCGATCGCGCCCCAGCCGGCGCGCAGTGCGCCGGGGTGATGGCCAAACGGGTCGATCAGATGCAGCGTCGCCCCCGGCCCGAGCGCGTTCAGCAGCACGAGCGCCGACGAGCCCTCGTAGACGCCGATCTCCACGACCCGCTCGCGCCCGCCGGCAAGCGCGGTCAGCAACTGCGCCTCGCCCGTCGTGTGCATCGTCCGCGGCGGGATCAGCCCTGAGCCGACGGCCAGCGCGCGCAGGCGCGGATCGTGACGGATCCGATCGGGCGTGAGGCGCCGGACGACCTGCGGGAGTTGAGGCCTTACCACGGCGGCGAGCTTCCTGCGGCTAGCCACGTCGCTCAGGCGGGTGACGCCGCGGCAGCGTACGGGTCTGCGCCGCCGTCCTCGCGCCGCAGGCCGCCTGAGCGTGCCTCACGAACGAGCCAGATGGCCCCCGCGAGCATCAACACGAAGCTCAGCAACTGCGCCTCGGTGAGCCCCGCCAGAACGGGCTCGTTGCGGCGGACGAACTCGACGAGGAACCGCTCCAGCCCGGAGAAGAACAGATAGAACGCCCACAGGACGCCGGGTCGGAACGCGTCGCGCATGCACCACAGCCACCATGCGAGCAGGAGCATGCTGACCGATTCGTAGATCGGCGTGGGATGCACGACCTCGTTCGTCGGCACGACGCCATCCGGATAGGCCATACCCCACGGCAGGTCGGTCGGCTCGCCGTAGTCGCCGTCGCCGGAGACCTGGCAGCCAATGCGCCCGACGGCATAGCCCGCCGCGAGCGACGGCGAGCACATGTCGAGCAACATCCGGTTGAACATGCCGTGGCGATGAGCCCAGAGCAGCACGCCAGCGGCGCCGCCGAGGGCGCCACCGAACCAGACAAGTCCCGAGCCGCCGAACACGCTGCCCACGAAGTCCCCTCTGACTTCGTCGAGGTTGCCCAGAACCCAATACAGGCGCGCGCCGACGAGGCCGCCGATCAGCGCAGCGAAGACGAGCTCGTAGGCCCAGTCGACGGGCTTGCCGAGCTCCTTCAGGCGGCGGGCGACGATCGCCCCCGAGACGACGAAGGCCAGGCCGAAGCACAGCCCGAACGTCTTCAGGGGCAGGCCGAATACATCGATCTCGGGCTGCACGGCCGCAGACGCTAGCGCGCCGCTAGCTCGGCTTGGTCATCAGAGCATCGATGAAGGATGGGTGGCCTCAGCCTGGTGGCGGATCTGCCGCGTCTGACGCGGCACAGCTGCCACGACGGCCGGTCCGTCGCGGAGGTGTGACGAATGATCGTCGCCCGCCGACGGGTATTCGACACACCGCCGTCGACGTACTCATGCGTGGCGGGATCTCCCTCGTCTCGGCGTATGAGGCTCGCTCGCTAGAGGTAGTTCATCGGGTTCGTCGGCGACCCGTTGATGCGCACCTCAAAATGCAGGTGCGCTCCGAACGAGTGGCCCGTGTTGCCGACGTAGCCGATGACCTGACCCTTGCTGACGCTGGCGCCCTGGCTCGTGCCGATGCGCGACTGGTGCGCGTAGCAACTCGACATCGACGCGGTGTGCTGGACGCAGGTGAAGTTGCCGTAGCCGCCGGACGCGCCGGTGCCCTGGATGAGGACGACGCGACCTGCGTCGGCGGCGTGGATCGGCGTCCCCTCACCCGCGGCGATGTCGATGCCGGCGTGCATATGGCCCGGGCGCGCCTCACCGAAGACCCCGGTGATCGGTCCGTTGACCGGCCACACCATGCTGCCGTTGCCGCGCCTGATCGGCAGGTCACCCGCATACCGACCCTGCGCCGCGGCGAGGTCGCCGGCGATCTTGCTGGAGGCCGCCTCGAGGCTGTCAACGTGCTCCTCGAGGTGCTTGCGGCTCTCACGCACCGTGCTGAGCGCGGCGGCCTTGCCGTTCTTCGTGCGCGTGTAGCCCACGCGCGTGCCGATGAGCTCCATCTTCACGCCGGCGATCTCGTCGCGGCGCCGCTGGACGATCGCCGTGACGAGCCGCTGGCGTGCCTCGAGCTTGGCGAGCTTCTTCTCGCTCGTGACGGAGTCGGTCTTGGCGGCGCGGACGATCGTGACGATCTTGCGGTCCTGGTCGGAGATGCGCCGGATGAACTCCGTGCGCTCGAGCAGGTCGGCGAAGCCGTCGGAGTTCAGGATCACGGTGACGACGTCGGGCGGCTCGGCCTTGTAGATCTCGACGAGACGGGAGCGCAGCATGGTGCGAGTCTCGTCCAGGCGGGCGCGCAGGCGCAGCAGACGGGCGCGCTCGGAGCGCAGCTCGCTGCGCAGGCTCTCGAGCTCGGAGCGCTTGTCGTCGAGGTCGACCTGCACGCGCTGCTGGCGCGTCTGGAGTACCCCGATGCGGCCTTGCAGGCGACGGATGCGCCGGTTGTAGCCGGAGATCTGCGTGGTCAGGACGCGCTCGGTCCCCTTCTTGCGGCCGATCTTCGCGCGTGCGCGGTCGATCTTGCTCTGGAGCTCCTTCAGCTCCTGCTGCTTGGACTGGCCGGTCGACGGCAGCGGCAGCAGCGCCCACAGGACGAGCGGCAGCACCACGGCAGCCAAAAGAACGCGGGCGCGCATACGGCGGGAAGTCTAGGTCGCAGGGGGCACCCGGCGAGCCCGTGCAAGCCGCGTGTCAGAATGGATGCATGGCTGCCACGAAGACGACCTTCACACGCGACGCGGGACTGCAGTCGCGCATGCTGCTCACGATGTTCCTGCTCGGAGCGCTGTACGTCGCGTTCGTGGGCGTCCTGTTCGCGGCCGGCGTCCAGGGCTTCATGATCCTGCTCATCGCCGGCGGGTTCGCGGCGCTGCAGTTCTTCACCTCCGACAAGCTCGCGCTGCACGCGATGGGCGCCAAGGAGGTCAGCGCGCAGGAGGCTCCCGAGCTGCACACGATGATCGAGCGCCTCTGCATCCAGGCCGACCTGCCCAAGCCGAAGATCGCCGTCGCGTACACGGAGATGCCGAATGCCTTCGCGCTCGGCAAGTCGCAGAAGAGCGCGACGGTCTGTGCGACGACGGGCCTCATGAAGATGCTCTCCCCCGCCGAGCTCGAGGGCGTCATGGCGCACGAGCTGGCGCACGTCAAGAACCGCGACGTCGCGATCATGACGATCGCCTCGTTCTTCGCCTCGGTCGCCGCGATGATCCTGCAGTTCGGCTTCCTCTTCGGCGGCGGCGGTCACAGCGACGACGACGACGGCCCGGGCTTCCTCGTGATCCTGCTCGCCTCGCTCGTCGTCTACGTCCTCTCCTTCCTGCTCATGATGGCGCTGTCGCGCTACCGCGAGTTCACGGCCGACCGCGGCGCGGCGCTGGTCACCGGCCGGCCGAGCGCGCTGGCCTCGGCGCTGCGCAAGATCTCGTCGGGCATGGACCGGCTGCCCCAGCAGGACCTGCGCGTCGCCAACGAGCTGAGCGCGTTCTTCATCGCCTCGCCGAAGAAGGTCGTCGCCGGCCTCTTCGCGACGCATCCGCCGATGGAGAAGCGCATCGAGCAGCTCATGCGGCTCGAGGGCGAGCTGCAGACCGGCACGCTCGCGGCGGCGTAGGCCCCGCCGCGAGATACTGATCGACATGGGCTTCCTGGACTCGATCCTCGGCGGCAAGAAGAAGCTCAAGGGGCCGGCGCCCGATCGCCTCTTCGCGATGTCGACGGCGTACGTCACGCTCTCGACATCACACGGGATCGCGACCAAGGGCGGTGCTGCGATCGTCTTCCAGCAGCTCGGAACGGCGGACTTCGAGGCGATCGTCGACGAGATGCAGGAGATCCTGAGGGGCACCGGCGAGGACACGGGCACGACGATCCACAGCGAGGAGGACGAGCACGGCTATCGCTGGATCATCCTGCGCGATGACGACATCGAGGACCTCGTCGTCGGCGTCAACGCCGTCAGCGACGGGCTGATGGTCGGCGGCTACGGCGATCGCGTGCTCGCCGCCGTCTTCGCGTTCAAGGACTCCAAGGCCCGGCCCGTCTACTTCATCTACAACTACAAGCGCGGGTTCTGGTACCCGTTCGTGCCGAAGGGCCAGCGCGAGCGCGACGGCGAGCGCGAGCTGCAGATCAAGGCAATCATCGGCGACGAGCTGCCGATCGAGCCCGAGCTCGAGCGCTGGTTTCCGCTCTGGGGGATACCGGTCTAGGTCAGTGGCGGTGGTCGGCGTCGTCGGCGTCACCGCCGCGCGCGCGCTCACGAAAGCCGCGCACCTTCGCGCGGTTGCCGCAGACGCGCATGTCACACCAGACGGCCGAGCGGTTGCGTGACGCGTCGTAGAAGGCCCACTGGCAATCCTCGGCGGGGCAGGCCTTCAGCCGCTGCCAGGTGCCCTCGTCGATCGCCTCGGCGACGATCGCCAGCAGGCGCCCGATCGCGCCGTCGACGCCGGCGGCCTCAGGCTCGACGCTCGTCTCGTCGACTGCGCTGAAGCGCACCGTCAGCCGTGCCCGCCGCGAGGCGGCGTCGAGCGCCTCAGCGGCGCCGGCGGCGAGCGGGTCTCCGTGATGGGCGAAGAGGTGCGCGCGCAGCGCCTCGCGCAGCTCGATGGCGCGCCGCAGGTCGGCTTGCGTGGCGCGAACCGCGCCGGGCTCGTCGAGGAGGTCGTTGCCGGCGAGCCAGTCGACGAGCTCCCGCGGACCCGACAGCTCTTCGATGTCGTCGTCGGTATCGAGCGTGTTGACGAACGCGCGCACCGTCTCGAGCGCGCCTGGGGCCGGATTGGACATGACACCAGTGTAGCTGCTTGACAGGTTAGCTAACCGGCTATACTATTTAGACAGTTACACCTATCCGTGCCAGGGGGCCGACCATGTTCCATCCATCCACCGTCATGCAGCTCACGAACGTCTCGTCGCGGCGCAAGCCCCGCCGTTATTCCACGACCGCCGATGAGGCGGCGGTGCTCATCCGTCCCGCGTCGATCGACGATGAGCCCGATATCGCCCGGTTGGCCGCGCTCGAGGAGCGCCCAGAGCTCGCCGGCGGCGAGCGGCTCGTCGGTGAGCTTGGTGGCCGGATCGTCGCCGCGCTCGAGGTGCGCAGCGGCCGTGCCGTCGCCGATCCGTTTGTTCCCACGACCGCGATCCTCGAGCTGCTCGGGCTGCGGGCCGCGCAGGTGCGGCGATGATCGTCGCGCTCGAGGAGATCCCGCGCGCCGTGGAGCCATGCGATCCGTCGCTTGACTGGCGGCCGGTGCGTGACCACCTCGGTATCAGCTCGTTCGGCGTCAACGCGTACCTCGGCGCGAGCGCGGGCGACCGCGTCGTCGAACTGCACGAGGAGACCGGTGGGGACGAGGAGCTCTATGTCGTGCTTCGGGGCGCCGCGCGCTTCGTGATCGACGGCTCCGAACACACGCTGCCCGCGGGCAGCATGGTCCTTGTCACTCCCGGTCAGCAGCGCGAGGCGTTCGCCTCCGCGCCAGGCACAGCGGTACTCGTGGTGGGTGGCAAGCCCGGCTCGCGCGCCGTCTCGGAGTGGGAGGCGCGCCAGCTGGAAGCCGGCCGACGCGCCTGATGATCAGTCCGGGATCAGCCCGTCGCCGCTGAAGTCGGAGGACGCCTCTGCCATCGACGTGTCGGCGGGCGGGACGATCACGTCCGACGTTTCCAGCTCCTCGTCCTTGAGGTGCTCGCCATCGGTGCGGATCAGGTCGAGCAGCTCCTCGAAGGACGCGTGAAAGGCGTCCTCGTCGTCCTTCTCGACCGCCGCCACCACCGCGTTGTCGAGCTCGTTGACGCGCTCGTGCACTGCTTCGGGCAGCCGGTACTGGCCCTCCCCCATAATCCGGACGATCATGGCTTGTCGCCTTCGCCTGAGCCGGACTCGAGCTCGGCCGGCGCGGGCGCGCTGCCCTGCCCGAGCTCGGCCTTGAGCTTGTTCAGCTCGTCGTCGACCATGCCGCCGGCGCCGAGCTGCGCGAGCTCGCGATCGATGTCGTCCTGGCCGCTGCCGAGCTGCGTGAGGTCCTCGAAGGTCCCCGCGGCCTCGAGCTCCTCGACGGCGGACGCGCGCGCCTTCATGTCCTCGGTCTTGTCGACCGCGCGCTGCATCGCGAGGCCGACGTCGGCCATCTCCTCGCCGACGCCGGTCGCGGCCTCGGAGATCCGTACCTGCGCCTCGGCGGCGGAGTACTGGGCCTTGATGACCTCCTTCTTGGTCCGGAACGCCTCGATCTTCGTGCGCAGGCGCTTCTCGGACTCGGTCAGCTTGTCCTGCTGGGACTGCAGCTCGGCGACCTGCTGATCGAGCGACTGCAGCTCGGTCTGCGCCAGCTGCTTGCGCTCGAGCGCCATGCGCGCGAGCTCCTCGTTGCCCTGCGCGAGCGCTTGGCGGGCCTGCGTGTCGAGCTTGACGACCGACTGCTCGAGCTTCTGAGCCTGCATGCCCAGGCGCTTCTTCGCCGTGACGACGTCCGCGATGCCCTTCTTGACCTGCTGCAACGACTCGAGTTGCTTCGTGTAGCTGTAGTCGAGCGTCTCGCCCGGGTCCTCTGCCTTGTCCAGCAGCTTGGAGATCTTCGCCTTGATGACGGTGGACATCCGTCCGGACATGCCGGCCATCGTGCCTCCTGGGGGGTGGTGGGTCTCGTTCTTTCTATCAGGCGCGCGATACCCACCCGCGCAGACGCGTGGCGTTTTCTCGCGCCACCGCCCGCTAATGTGCCGCCGATGCTCCGCCCCATCGGCCTCCCCGGCCGCGTCGCACTCGTGCTGCTGGCTGCTCTCGTCGTGACCGGCTGCGGTCGCGAGGTGCGCTCCGACGATCCCTCGCAGCCGGCGCTGCTGGCCCCGCCGAGCCAGGCGAAGGAGAACCTCGGGTTCCCCGAGACCGCGACGAAGAACACGACCCGGGTCCCGGGCACGGACCCGACCCAGACCGCGGCCGCGATCGCGCGCGCGGTCTTCCCCGACCCGGCCCGCAAGCCCGGAGCGGTGACGATCGTCGACACCAGCGACTGGCGCGTGGCCGTCGCGGCGTCCGCGCTCATGGCCGATCCGTTCCGCGCGCCGATCCTCTTCAGCGACGGGACGACGCTGCCGGGTCCGTCGCAGTCCGCGCTGGCCGCGCTCGCCCCGACGGGCTCCAAGGCGGCGGGAAACGCGCAGGTCATCCGCATCGGCAACGTCGCCCGGCCGGCCGGCTACAAGTCGACCGACGTCCGCGGCTCGAGCCCGCTGGCGCTGACGCGCGCGATCGCCGGGCTCATCCGCTCGGCGCATCCGGGGGTCGCGTCGAAGATCGTCATCGCGAGCTCCGACGACCCCTCGTTCGCGATGCCGGCCGCGGGCTACTCGGCGAAGACCGGCGACCCGATCCTCTTCGTGACGAAGGACGACATCCCGACCGAGACGCGCGCCGCACTCGCCGCGCTGCGCGGCCTGGCGAAGCCGCGGATCTTCATCCTCGGCCCGTCGAAGCTCATCTCGCCGTCGGTCACGCGCCAGCTCAAGCGCTTTGGCAGCGTCAAGCGGATGGGCGGCCAGGACCCGGTCACGAACGCGATC
>DATLNO010000024.1:0-8987 GCA_035536715.1 Solirubrobacteraceae bacterium | reverse complement strand
CGGACCTACCGCGCGACGGTGCGGCCGGGGCCCGTCCCCGAGCACGCGCTGCGTACGCTGCGAGAGGGGGTCGACCTCGACGACGGCCGCACCGCGCCGGCGAAGGTTCGTCAGGTCAAGCCCGGCGTGCTCGAGATCACGATCCACGAGGGACGCAACCACCAGATCAGGCGCATGTGCGAGGCGGTCGGGCACCGCGTGAACACGCTGCAGCGCATTCGCTTCGGGCCGCTGCGACTCGACGACCTGCCCGAGGGAGCGCATCGGCGCCTCAAGGCCGCTGAGGTCGAGGGACTGCGCAAGGCCGCGGCCGTTCCCGTCGCGCGCTGACCGCGCGCCTCGTTCCCTGCGCAACCCGACTAGCATCGCCCCGCTATGCGGCTCTTCGCCCTGCGCGGGGCCTCGTCGGTGGACCGCAACGACGCCCAGGCGATTCTCGGGGCGACCGAATGGCTGCTGCGCGAGATCCTCAAGCTCAACGACCTGCATCCCAGCGACGTCATCAGCTGCATCTTCACGCTGACCGATGACCTGGACGCCGAGTTTCCCGCCGTCGCCGCCCGCAACATGGGCTTTTCGCGGGTGCCGCTGCTGTGCGCGCGCGAGGTCCCGGTCCCGGGCGCGCTGCCGCGCGTGATTCGGGTGCTCATGCACTACTACGCCCCCGACCTGCACGTCCCGCGCCACGTGTACCTCGGCGCGGCGCGCGAGCTGCGCCAGGACCTCGAGGGCGCGCAGTAGCCAGGCATGGCGACGCTGTCGCAGGGTGAGCGGATCGTGCTCGTCGTCGGCGTGCTGCTGATCGTCGACCTGCTGTTCCTGCCGTGGCACAGTGCGCCAGACATTCCCGATGACGTCGCCTTTGACCCGACGCGCACCGCCGTGCAGGAGATCTACCCCGGGTATGGCATCGCGGCCGTCATCCTGACGGCGATCATGGTCCTGCAGATCGTGCTCGCCAGGCTCTCGTCGGTGCGCGTCCCGGCGCCCGGGCTGCCGTGGCCGGTGGTGCACCTCGTCGCCGGCATCTTCGTCGCCGTCCTGCTCGTCATCAAGCTCTTCCGGGAGACGGAGATCCTCGGCTACGGGGCCTATAGCGGCGTGCTCGGCGGGCTGCTCGTCGCGTACGGCGGCTGGTGCATCAGTCGCGAGCTCGACCAGCCGGCCTGACGGCCGCTCGCCACCCCGCGGCGGCGATTGGAGACAATGGGCGCATGGCCATCGAGTTCTCCACGCGAATCCGGCGGATCCCGTCCTATCCCGTCGCGGACGGGTACTCGCTGCCCGACGACGTCGCGATGCTCGCGTCCAACGAGTCGCCCGACCCGCCGCTGCGCCAGGTGGTCGAGGCCGCGTCGCGCGCAATCGCGGGCGCAAACCGCTATCCGGACCCGTCCAACTCGAGGCTGAAGCGCGCGCTCAGCGGGCGCTACGGCGTTCCGGCGAGCCGGATCGCGATCGGCAACGGCTCCTGCGACCTGCTGCTCGCGGCGGGCGAGGCGCTGCTCGATCCCGGCGCCGAGCTTGTCTACGCGTGGCCGTCGTTCAGCGTCTATCCGCACCTCGCGGCGGCCTCGGGGGCGCGCGCCATCACGATCGACCTCGACGCCGAGCACCGTCACGACCTCGACGCGATGGCCGAGGAGATCACCGTCGCCACGCGCCTCGTGATCGTCTGCAATCCGAACAACCCGACGTCGACGGCGCTGCCGTTCGCCGACATCGCGGCGTTCGCCGAGAAGGTGCCGCCGCACGTCGCGCTCATCGTCGACGAGGCCTATTGCGAGTTCAACCTGCTCGACGACCCAGACACGACGCTCGACCTGCTCAACCGCTATTCCAACCTCGTCCTGCTGCGCACGTTCTCCAAGGTCTACGGCCTCTGCGGCCTGCGCGTGGGCTTCGCCCTGTGCGGCTCGGAGGACGTTCCCCGCGCCGTGGACCAGGTGCGCCAGCCGTTCTTCTGCAACATCGCCGCGCAGGCCGCCGCGATCGAGGCGCTCAAGCACCAGGACGCGGTCGCCGAGCGCGTCGAGCGGGCGATCGTGGCGCGCGTGGAACTCGAGGCGGGGCTGGACAGGCTGGGCATCGAGCCCGCGCAGTCGCAGACGAACTTCTGCTGGTTTGACCTGCCCGAGGGCGCCGATGAGGCCGAGGTCGTCAAGGGCCTGGCCGAGCGGGGCGTGCTCGTGCGCGCCGGAGCGGCGCTCGGACGGCCCGGTGCGCTGCGGGTCACGTACGGGACGCCAGGTCAAAACGTCCGCTTCCTCGACGCGCTGGCAGAAGTCCTCTAAGCTGGCGATTCGAATGATCCGGACCACCGACAGCGCCCGCAGCACCTTTACGTTCGCGCGTCGGTATTTCGCCTGGCGATTTACCTAGGCGCTCGGCTCACCGCACCCGCTTCATCGCCCTTTCGCCGAGCGCCCGCCGTATCACCAGTCAGGCGTTCAATTCTTTCGTGAAAGGCCCGGATGACAGTGATGATGTGCAGCCAGCAGGCCCAGCGCGCCCCACAGCAGGAAGCGGTGACGTGAAGATGGTCTCCGCGCGACCGGATCAGGTGACCGGTGTCAGCGACCTGCGCATCGCGCGGGTCTCGCCGCTGACGACCCCCGCCGAGGTGCTCGAGAGCCTCCCGCTCGAACCCGAGTTGGCCGACGTCGTGCTGCGCGGCCGCGACATCGTCGAGGCGATCCTCGGCGGCACCGACGACCGGCTGCTGATCGTCGTCGGCCCGTGCAGCGTGCACGACGTCGATGCCGCGATCGAGTACGCCGAGCGGCTGCGCGACGAGGCCTGCCGCCACCAGGACGACCTGCTGATCGCGATGCGCGTGTACTTCGAGAAGCCGCGTACGACGACCGGCTGGAAGGGCCTCATCAACGACCCGCACCTCGACAACTCGGGCGACGTCGACGCCGGCGTGCGGATGGCGCGCGAGCTCCTGCTGGAGGTGCTCCGTCTGGGGCTTCCGATCGGCTGTGAGTTCCTCGACCCGATCACGCCGCAGTACATCTCCGACGCCGTTTCGTGGGCCGCGATCGGCGCGCGCACGACCGAGAGCCAGATCCACCGCCAGCTCGGCTCGGGCCTGTCGATGGCCGTCGGTTTCAAGAACCGCACCGACGGCAACGTGCAGGTCGCCGTCGACGCCGTGCGCGCCGCCGCCGCGAGCCACTCGTTCGCCGGCGTCGACATTCGCGGCATCCCGGCGATCATGCACACGACCGGCAATCCCGACGGGCACGTCATCCTGCGCGGCGGGCATGACGAGCCCAACCACACGCAGGCGGGTGTCCGCGCGGCGCTCGACAAGCTGCGCAAGGCCGGGCTCGGCGAGCGCCTCGTCATCGACGCCTCGCACGACAACAGCGCCAAGGACCACGAGCGCCAGCCGGGCGTCGCATCGCAGATCGGCGCGCAGGTGGCGCGTGGCAACCACGCGATCGTCGGCGTGATGCTCGAGTCCTTCCTCGTCGGCGGGCGCCAGGACGTCGTCGACGGTCAGGAGCTGGTCTACGGCAAGTCGATCACGGACGCCTGCATGGACTGGGGGGCGACGGTCGGCGTGCTCGACGAGCTCGCCGCCGCAGTGCGCGCCCGGCGCGCGCTGGGTTGAGAGTGGCCGGCGCCGGATGAGGGTCGCGCTCGTCGGCGTCGGTCTCATCGGCGGTTCGGTCGGCATGGCGGCACGGCGCCGGCTGGGCGCGCACGTCGTCGGCTGGAACCGCAGTGCCCAGGCTTTGGAGATCGCGCTGGAACGCGGCGCGATCGACGAGGCGGTCGCCGGCATCGACGAGATCGGGACGGCCGACATCGCGGTGGCCGGGGTCGCCGTCGACGCACTGCCCGACGCGGTGCGGGCGCTGTGCGAAGCGCTGCCCGGTGCCGTCGTCACCGACGTGGGCTCGACCAAGGGCGCGCTCATGGAGGCGATCGAGCATCCGAACTTCATCGGCGGCCATCCGCTCGCCGGCGCCGAATCGACCGGAGTCGCCCACGCGCGCGAGGACCTGTTCGAGAACGCGACGTGGTACCTGACACCGCGCGGCGAGACGGCCGGCGTGCTGTACGAGCGCCTCGCGCGCTTCGTCGCCGGCATCGGCGCCGTGCCGACGGCGATCTCACCCGGCGATCACGACCGGCTGATGGCCGCCGTCTCGCACCTGCCGCACGTCGTCGCCAACCTGCTCGTCGCGCAGGCGACGGACGCGCTCGGCGGCGAGACGCTGCCCGCGACGGGGCCGAGCTTTCGCGACGCAACGCGGGTCGCCGGATCAAACCCGGCGCTGTGGGCGCAGATCTACAGCGCCAATCGCGTTGCCCTGGGCGCGCAGATCGACGATCTCGTGCGGCGGTTGGGCGAGGTGCGCGGGCTGCTCGACGCCGGCGGCGCCGAGCTCGCGGCGTGGCAGGAGGTCGCAGCCGGGCAGCGACGCGGGCTGCTCGAGGTCGGCCTGGCCGGCGGCGGCGGGGCGGCGCGCGAGGTTCGCGCCGAGGTGCCCAACAGGCCGGGGGTCGTCGCGCAGATCGCGCTCGCGCTCGGCCGGGCGGGGATCAACATCTCCGACATGTCGCTGGCGCCCGAGGTCGACAATCGCACCGGCGTGATCGTCCTGTGGGTGAGTCCGGGCGACGCGGAGCGCACGATCGAGCTCGTCGCCGGGCTCGGCTATCCCTCCCGGCGCGCGTGAGCTCGGCCTTCTTCGCCCCCTCCACCCGGTTGCGCGGCGAGATCACCGCCCCTCCGGACAAGTCGATCTCGCACCGCGCGGCGCTGCTCGGCGCGATGTCGCTCGAGCCGGTGCGGATCGACAACTACCTGCGGGCGCAGGACACCATCTCGACGCTGAACGCGCTGCGCGCGGTCGGCGCGCTCGTCGAGCAGCACGAGGATCACGTCGTCGTGCGCGGCACCGGGCTGCGCGAGGCGCGCGAGCCCGGCGGCCCGATCGACGTCGGCAACGCGGGCACTTTGATGCGACTGCTGGCGGGCTGGCTCGCCGCGCAGGAGGGACGCATCTTCGTGCTCGACGGCGACGAGTCGATCCGCAGGCGTCCGGTCGACCGGATCGCCGCCCCGCTGGCGCTGATGGGCGCACAGATCGAGGCCACCGACGATCGCTTCCCGCCGTTCGTCGTCTACGGCACGCGGCTGCATGCGATCACCTACGAGATGCCGGTCGCCAGCGCGCAGGTGAAGTCGTGCGTGCTGCTGGCGGGCATCGGCGCGAACGGCACGACGAGCGTCGTCGAGCCGGTCGCCAGCCGCGATCACACCGAGCGCATGCTGGCCGGCGCCGCGGTGACGGTGGTCCGTGACGGCCTGACGGTGTCGGTGACGTGCACCGACGAGCTCGACACGCAGTCGCTCGTCGTGCCGGGCGACCTGTCGTCGGCGGCGTTCATGATCGCCGCGGGTGTGCTGGTGCGCGGATCGCGGCTGCTGATCCGCGATGTCGGCGTGAACTGGACGCGCACGGGCTTTCTGCGGATCCTCGAGCGGATGGGTGGGATCGCGATCGGCTCGCTCGAAGAGCCTTCCTCGGTGGTCGCTACGTCGGAGCCGATCTCGGACATCGACGTGACGGCGGGCCCGCTGGCCGGGACCGTCGTCGAGGCCGACGAGGTGCCGCTGGCGATCGACGAGCTGCCGCTGGTGGCGCTGCTGGGCTGCTTCGCGGAGGGGGAGACGGTCGTGCGCGGCGCGCAGGAGCTGCGGGTGAAGGAGTCCGACCGGATCGCCGGCGTCGTCGACGGGCTGCGCGGCCTGGGCGCGGCGATCGAGGCGACATCGGATGGGTTCGTGGTGACGGGTGCCGGAGGGCGCGGGCTGCGTGGTGGGGTCATCGACGCGCGCGGCGACCACCGGATGGCGATGCTCGGCGCGGTCGCGGGGCTGGCTTCTGTCGAGGGTGTCGACGTCTTCGGGATGGAGGCGGCGGCGGTGTCGTACCCGGGGTTCGCGGAGGATCTGGCGCGGCTGGGGTGAGGTTGTGGGTGTCGTGGGTTGCTCGGTTGCCTGCGGTGGGCCTGACGCTTGCGAACAGCATCTCTGAAGGAAGGGTGGACCGGCCCTTATCGCGTTCGCTCGGGCAGTCGGCGGTTCCCCGGGGGCCGGTCCTTGGGGGGTCTTGGAACTTATGCGCCTATATGTCGCATAGGTTCCAAGACCCCCTCGGGGCGGGGGGTTTTGGTATCTCGTCCTCTGTGTGAGGGTCGAAATAGGCAAGACCCCCGGCCCGCGCGGGTCGCCGCGGCATCCGAACCCACTTCCCCCAGAGATGCTGTTCACGAGCGTCATGCGGCGCCGTGAGCCTGACGCGCGGCGGGCGCCTGTCGTGGGTCAAGGACGTCACCGCCAGAGGTTTACGATGAACGCAATGGCGATCGTCCAGCGCATGACCGCAGACGAGTACCTCGCGCAGGAGTTCGACGAGGTCCGCAGCGAGCTCGTCGAGGGTGAGGTCGTCGTGCACGATCCGCTGAACCTGCACCAGGTCGTCGTGCTGGATCTGCTTCGTGGCCTCGATGCGTGGGTTGCGGAGCGCCCCGGGCGCGGGGCCGTCTCGATTCCGCTCGACGTCAAGCTCGACGAGCGAAACGTCTTCGGTCCAGACCTCATGTGGTACGCCCAGGGTCGCGCTCCCGGTCGTCACGACCATCGCCCCTACCCGATTCCCGACCTCGTCGTCGAGGTGCGCTCGCCGTCGACCTGGCGCTACGACATCGGCGCGAAGAAGGCGGCCTACGAGCGGGGCGGGCTGCCGGAGCTGTGGCTCGTCGACACCGCGGCCGACGTCGTCCTCGTGTTTCGCCGCTCTTGGCCGAAGGCCGCGACGTTCGACGTCGCGCTCGAGCTCGCCATCGAGGACGAGCTGACATCGCCGCTGCTGCCTGGGTTCACGTACCCGCTGCGCACGTTGTTCGACGCGTAGCGACCAACTGCGCCAGCGTACCCGACGCGGCAACGGCGCCCAGACCGGGCGGTCGCGCGCACGCGCCTATCCTCAGAGCGATGCTGATCGCCATCGACGGCCCTGCGGGCGCGGGCAAGTCCACGGTCGCGCGCGCCGTCGCCGACGCGCTCGGCTTCACCTACCTCGACAGCGGTGCGATGTACCGCTGCGTCGCGCTCGCCCAGCTGCGCGGTGCCGACGACCCGCTCGACTGCGCGATCGACCTCGACAACGGGCACGTGAAGCTCGACGGCGAGGACGTCACCGACGAGATCCGCGCGCCCGAGGTTTCCGAGCTCGCGTCGCAGATCGCAGAACGGCCGGACGTGCGCGGTCATCTCGTCGCGCTGCAGCGCTCGATGATCCGCAACGGCGACTACGTCGCGGAGGGCCGCGACATCGGCACCGTCGTCGCCCCCGACGCCGAGCTGAAGGTCTTTCTGACAGCGTCGCCCGAGGAGCGCGCCCGCCGCCGCGCCGAGCAGATCGGCGAGGACGCCGAGCAGGTGCTCCAGGAGCAGACCGAGCGCGACACGCGTGACACGACGCGCGAGCACTCGCCGCTGCAGCCGGCGCCCGACGCGCTGCGCGTCGACACGACCGGGCGCAGCATCGACGAGGTCACGCACGAGATCGTGCGCCTCGCGCAGGCAGTCCGATGAAGGTCGCCGTCGTCGGCTATCCGAACGTCGGCAAGTCCTCGCTCGTCAACCGGCTGACGAACTCGCGCGAGGCGGTCGTCCACGAGCGGGCGGGGATCACGCGCGACCGCAAGGAGCTCTCGACGGAGTGGAACGGCCGGCGCTTCACGCTGATCGACACCGGCGGCATGGACAACCAGGACGAGGACCCGATCTCCGGCTCGATCCGCGACCAGGCCCGCGCCGCGCTCGCCGACGCCCAGGTCGCGCTGTTCGTCTTCGACGCGAAGGCCGGCCTGCGCCCGGGCGATGACGAGCTCGCCGACCTCCTGCGCCGGTCGAAGATCCCGGTCGTCGTCGCGGCCAACAAGATCGACAGCGTCGGCGATCTCTCGCTCGCCGTCGAGGCGCATCGCCTCGGATTCGGTGAGCCGATGGCCGTCTCAGCAGCGCAGGGACTGGGCACCGGCGACCTACTCGACCGCCTCGTCGAGATGCTGCCCGAGGACGACGAGGAGGTCGACGAGAACCTCATCCGCCTGGCGATCATCGGGCGCCCGAACGTCGGCAAGTCGTCGCTCGTCAATCGCTTCCTCGGCGCAGATCGCGTGATCGTCTCCGAGGTCGCGGGCACGACCCGCGACGCGATCGACCTGCCCCTGGAGATCGACGGGCGCAAGCTCGTCGTCGTCGACACGGCCGGGATGCGGCGCCAGTCGAAGGTCTCCGACAACGTCGAGTACTACACGACGCTGCGCTCGCAGCGGGCGGCCGAGCGCGCCGACGTGGCGCTCGTCGTCTGTGACGCCAACGACGGCGTCACCGCGCAGGACATGCGCGTGGCCGAGCTCGCGATGGGAGCGAACTGCGCGACTGCGATCGTGCTCAACAAGTGGGATACCGCGGAGATGGACGAGGGCGACCTCGACCACGAGCGCGCCAAGGTTGCCAAGAAGCTGCGCCAGCGCCCGAAGGTGATGACGGCGAGCGCCCTGACGGGGCGCCATGTGCCCCGCCTGCTGACCGAGGTCGTCGCGCTGGGGGATCGCATGTCGGGCCGGATCCCGACGCCCGAGCTCAATCGCTTTCTCGGCGAGGCAGTCCAGGCGCGGCAGCCGCCGGCCAAGCAGGGGCACCGCCTGAAGCTGCTCTACGCGGCGCAGATCGGCGAGCGCCCGCCGCGCTTCGCGATCCAGGTCAACAGCCGCCAGCGGGTGACCCGTGACTACGCCTACTACATCGAGAACCGCATGCGGGCGCGATTTGCGATGGACGGCATCCCGCTCATCATCGATTTCAACGAGCGCAAGTCCCGCCGCGGCGAGGACCGATAGCCTCCGCGCATGACAAACTTCGCCCAGCACGAGTATCTGTTCACGTCGGA
>DATLNO010000023.1:0-3847 GCA_035536715.1 Solirubrobacteraceae bacterium | reverse complement strand
GAGGCGCGGGACGAAAACCGGGAGGGGCCGGCCAGTGCTGGCTCATCGCCCTCCATTGTGACAACGCTTGGTTAAGCCCTGGCCAAGCGGCGGCGCCAGGTTGTGACCGTCCGCGCCCGTCGGCGCGCGGCTCTGCGCTCGCGGCGGCGCCACCGTGTGCGTCGTGCTGCAATCTAGGTCCGGGCGAGCGCCTCGCGCGCGGCCGCCTCGGCCTCCTCGAGCTGTGCCTCGACGAGATCCAGGCCGCTGTCCCAGAAGCCAGGGTCGGCGAGGTCGATACCGACCATCGCGCCGAGCTCCTCGGGGCTGCGCGATCCGCCGGCCCGCAGCAGCTCCAGGTACTTGGGTACGAACGTCTCACCCTCGTCGATGTAGCGCTTGTAGATCGACAGCGCCAGCAGCTGGCCGTAGGCGTAGGCGTAGACGTAGCCCGGCGTCGAGATGAAGTGCGGCACATAAGACCACCACGTACGGTAGCCCTCCGTGAGCTGCACGCTGTCGGCGAGCATCTCCTCCTGTGACTGCGCCCACAGCTCGTTGAGCCGCTCGACGGCAAGCTCGCCCTCACCGCGGCGCGCGGTGTGGACGAGCTGCTCGAAGCTGTTCATCGCCGTCTGGCGGAACACGGTCGCGATCGAGCCCTCGATCGACTCGGCCAGCAGCGACAGGCGCGACTCGGGCGTCGGGGCCTGGTCGAGCAGGCGGCCGAAGACGAGCGTCTCGCCGAACACCGATGCCGTCTCGGCGAGCGTCAGCGGCGTGCCCTGCTCGAGCACGCCGCGCGGACGCGCAAGCTCGGCGTGCAGGCCGTGGCCCATCTCGTGGGCGAGGACGAGCACGTCACGGCGCTTGGCCGTGTAGTTGAGCATCAAATAGGGATGCTCGGACGGGACGGTGTAGGCCGCGAAGGCGCCGCCGCGCTTCGCCGGCCGCGGCGGGGCGTCGATGCGGTTCTCGTCGAAGAACGCGCGCGCCGGGTCACCGAGCTCGGGCGTGAAGTCGGCGTAGGAGGCGAGCACGAGCGCCTTGGCGTCCTCCCAGTCGACCGGCTCGTCGTCCTGCGTGACGACCGCCGCCATGCGGTCGTAGTCGGCGAGCTTGTCGATGCCGAGCAGCTGCGACTTGAGGCGATACCAGCGGCGCGGGATCTCATAGCGGTTGCGCACCGCGCTGAGCAACGCCTGCACGGACTCGTCAGAGGCCTCGTTGGAGAGGTTGCGCGCGGCGAGCCAGTTGTCGTAGTGACGCAGGCGGTCGTCGACGGCCTTGTCGTGTAGCAGCGTGTTGAAGATGTAGGCGCGGGTGCGCAGCCCGGGCTCCAGCGCAGCCGTGACCGCCTCGGCACTCGTCCGGCGCACGTCGCGGTCGGAGGACATGAGCCGCGCCAGCGCGGCATCCAGCGGCACCGGGTCGTCGTGATCGGGCAGCGTGACCTGCAGCGACGAAACCTGCTCGCTGAACAGGCGCGCCCAGGCGGAGTTCCCCGAGATCGACTTCTCGGCGAGGATCTTCTCCTCGGGCTCGGAGAGCAGGTGCGGCCGGTAGCGGCGCGCGGATCGCAGGAAGTGGCGGGCGGTGTCGATGCCCTCGGCGGCCAGCAGCTCATCGGCGCGATCGTCGTCCAGCGCGGCCCACTCGAGCTCGAAGAAGATCAGCTGGGTCTCAATCGCGGTGCTCTTCTCCTGCATGCGTTGCATGAGCGCGCCGATCTCCTGATCAGCGGTATCGACGCTGAAGCGCAGCATCGCGTAGTGGCCCGAGCGGGAGGCCAGCTCGGAGATCTCCTGCAGCTCCTTGACGGCAGCTGCGAACTCGGCCCCGGTCAGCTCGCCGAGGCGGCCGGCGTAGGTGCCGGCGAACGCGCCGGCGCGAGCGGCGGCCTCGTCGACGAGGCGGTCGGCGCCGGCGTCGCCCTCGCCGTGGACGAGCGGTGAAAGGTCCCACGAGACTTCTTCGACGGTCATGCTCCACAGGATATTTCACGCAGATTGCGAGATTTGTGTAGATCGGCTCTTGATCTCCGATCCGGGCCCGTTTTATCTTCCTCTTGCGACGCGGAACTGGAGCCGCAAAGAGCGAGGCCACCGAGGTGTGAGGCCGCGCCACCCAGACGCCCGGGCGCCTCTTCGGAGCGCGACCGGGTCGAGGGTTCCTCAATCGGCCCCGGAACCGCGTCGCACTACGTTAAGCGTCTGTTCTGTTCACGCTTAGCCACGCGCCCCGGCGGGCAGCCGCCCTCGTTGTGAGCGCATCGCCCTCATCCCGGGGTGGCGGGGTCGACCTCACCACCCTCATCATCACGGCCGTCGCCTCGGCGACCGCTGCCTACGTCACTTCCGAGCTCTGGGCTCCGGGAACGCTTGCCTCCGCGGCGATCACCCCGGTGATCGTCGCGCTCGTCAAGGAGGCGTTGTTCAAGCCCGCCGATGTCGTCACGCGGGTCGTGCCCGTGCGCGGCGTCGTGCGCAGCGCGCCGCCTCCGGGAGAGCCCCAGGAACCGGTGGCGCCGTTTCACCCCGAGGACGAACGGGTCGCGCAGTACGGCGAGATCCACGGCAGCTCGCGTGCCCATTCGCCGCGTGCCTGGAAGGTCGCGGTCATCACCGGGCTGCTCGGCTTCGTCGTGGCGGCGGTGATCATCACCGTGCCGGAGTTCGTGTCGGGCAAGTCGGTGCTGGGCGGCGATCGCAAGACAACGCTCTTTGACAGCGACAGGAACTCTTCGCAGCGCGACACGACGGACACGACGACGCAGACCTCCCCGACCGAGACCGAGAGCGGCCCGGTGGAGCCGACGGTCAGCGTACCTGCGGTCGAGACGACCACGGTGCCGCCCCCGGCGACCACGACCGTGCCGCCCGTCGAGGCGACGCCGGCCCCGCCGCCCGCGACTACGACGCCGCAGGTCCCCGCCCCCGCGCAACCCGTCCCGTAAGCGGACGGCGAGCGCTAGACTGGAGGGCGTACCGACACGGGGACGACATGGCTTCGACGTGGTCGACTTCGTGACGGTGGTTGCGAGCCGAGGTGCCAGGAGGCCTCGCAAAACACCTGGCAAAACCATACGTGCGGACTCTCACGAGTACGCCATGGCTGCCTAGCTCAAACTAGGCGAGTCATGTTCTGAGCCCGGCCAGCCGGCCGCTGGGATCCTCGGAATCAAAATGCCGGATCACCCGGGGAGGTCCGCTCCCGCCGAACCGGGGACATCTCAGGGAGCTGGCCCTCAGGAACCCCGCCGGCGAGGCGACCCGAGGGCGAGATCAGAGCGCCGGATACGCTCGTAGACGTCACCGTCACGCGATCGCGGACGCGGGTTCGATTCCCGCCGTCTCCACTCGAGAGTTTGCAGAACGGTTTGCAGAACCGTTCTGCAAACTCCGTGCCCTGCTTGCACTGAGGACCTGCGGAACGCGCCGTCCACGGACGAGAGCACCCGGCGCGGTCTCTGGCGCGGTCACCGTTTGGTCGCGCCCGCCCCGCTTGGCCTCGTAGAGAGCGCCGTCGGCGCGGGCGATGAGCTGCTCCTGAGACTCGCCGCTTCGCCATACGGCAAGACCGGCGGACGCGGTGACTCCTCCCGGCGTCGCGGCCCTCAGGCGTTCGACGACCGCCAGCGCGTGGTCGATTGGCCAGGCAGGAAATACGAGTCCGAACTCCTCTCCGCCGTAGCGAGCGAGCACGTCCGATAGCCGCAGGAGGCGCTTCCACTGCTGGGCGGCATCGCGCAGCACCGCATCCCCCGCCGGGTGCCCATGCGTGTCGTTGAAGGCCTTGAAGCTGTCCAGGTCGAGCAATGCCAGGCACAAGGGTTCATCGTTTCGCTGAGCGCGCGCGAACTCGCGCT
>DATLNO010000022.1:0-22971 GCA_035536715.1 Solirubrobacteraceae bacterium | reverse complement strand
GAGGTCGAGCTGCGCCGTCGGCTCGAGGACGCCGGGCCCGGTCTGCCCGCGCGGGCGGCCGATCTCCGTACCGCTGACGACGACCGTCGAGGCGCGCCCGTGGTAGCCGATCGGCATGTGGCGCCAGTTGTCGCGCACGGGCGGCGTGCCCGGCCGGAAGATGCGCCCGAAGTTCGTGGCGTGCTCCAGGGAGGAGTAGAAGTCGACGTAGTCCGGGACCTGGATCGGGAGGACTGGCGTCGTGCTGGCGAGCGGGACCCGCGCATCGGCCGGCACGTAGGCCGCGGCAGCGTCGAGGACGTCGCGCCAGGCGGGGGGGCCGAGCTCGATGAGCGCGTTGAGCGTGGGGCTGTGGAGGGCTCGCCCGAGGTCCGGATCGTCGTCGAGTCGCAGCCGCGACGCGATCAGCACGTCGTCGCCATCGCGCAGCGCAGGCCACGGCGCCCCGCCGCCCACGGAGACCACGCCCCACTTCAGGTTCGGCCGGATCGTCATCGCTTCAGCAACCTACGGGCTGCGCCACACCGCCGCTCGCCGGCAATCGTGTCGCACGAGGTGCGGCATGCGCCCCCGGCCACGACAACGACCTTCGTTGTGCGGCGCTTCCGCTACTGCAGCATCGACCTGAGCTCCGCGGCCGTCTGCGTACCGCGCTCGAAGACGTCACCCCATGTGTACGCGACGTGCCTGGATCGTCGGCGGCGCGCGATGTCGTCCTCGAACGCCTGGCGGCTGGCGTGAAAGCGGTAGCTCAGCAGCTCCACCGTGAGTCCGTGGCGCGGCCAGTGACAGTCGACCTTGTCGCCGGCATTGTCGATGTTCGTGCGGGGCAGCACCAGCGCGTGGCGCCTCAGCAGCCTCAAGAACCCGTCCTCGAGCTCGCTGAGGGTCGCGTCGGCGCCAAGCGCTCGGCGCAGCTTCGCCGCGCCGTTCTTCGTGGAATTGCGGGCGATGCAGGCCTCGACATCACGTGACGTCACCCGATGTCGCACCCACGCCTCGTGACACGCGCGGGTCAGCTGCACGAGCGCCAGTCGTGGAGCGAGGTCGAGCAGGACGCGTGGTACGGTCGTCATGGGGATCCCGTGGAACCGAAAGACGTCAGCCGGATGCAGCACGCTGACGCGATGCACGACGATCCCGGCCCGCGTCCGGCCGGCGGTGGTCGGAACGGTGATCTCGGGTCGAGCCGGCCGCAGCGACAGGATCCGCATCGCGTGTGCGGCGGACCTGTGGCTCACAGCGGGCCCATCACCTCCGGCGAGGGCCGCGGCCATCAGGTCGCCGAGCAGCGACGGCGCAGTGTGACCGACCGCGTAGACCCCGACGTGCACGGGATGCAGCCGCCCGTCGACCCGCCACCGCTTGATGCGGTCGCGATCGACGCCGGCAGCCACGAGCTGCGCGTGCGAGATCCGGCCGTGCTGGCGACCGGCGATCCTGGCGATCGTGTCGAACGAAGGGCGCATGCAACCCATTGAGGCGACATGACCGCGCTTCTCGCCCCGCTGGACACGCGTCGTGTCGTGCGAGGTGGCGCGATCCGCACCTCACGCGACACGACCACTACGCCGGTGCGCGCGCCCCCGCGTGCCAGCTCAGCGCGTACGACGGGTCGTCGAGGTCGCGCGCGAGCGTCGTGAGCCGCAACGGCCGGAACGTGTCGCACATCACCGCGAGCTCGTCGGTGCTCGTGGCGCCGAGCGACGCCTCGACGCGTCCGGGCTGCGGCCCGTGCGGCAGGCCGCTGGGGTGGAGCGTCAGCGCGCCCTCGGCGACGCCGGCGCGTGAGCCGAACTGGCCATCGACGTAGTAGATGACCTCCTCGGACTGCAGGTTGGAGTGGTGATACGGGATCGGGATCGCGAGCGGATCCCAGTCCAGCCGGCGCGGGCAGAACGAGCAGATCACGAAGTTCGGGCCCTGGAAGGTCTGGTGCACCGTCGGCGGCTGATGAAACCGCCCGGACTTCGGCTCGAAGTCGTGGATGTTGAAGCTGTACGGATAGACGTAGCCATCCCAGCCGACGACGTCGAACGGGTGGTAGTCGAGCACGAAGCGCTGGAAACCCCGCCGCGCCCGGACGACGAGCTCGAACTCCCCGCCTCGATCGCGGTGGGTCTGCAGCGACGCCGGGGGATGGAAGTCGCGCTGTGAGAACGGCGCGTGTTCGAGCAGCTGCCCGTAGCGGTTGCGATCGCGGTTGGGTGTCTCGATCTCGCCGGGTGTGTGGAAGGTCAGCCACGTCTGCGGCCCGTCGTCGCAGCGCACGCGATACGTCGTGCCGCGTGGGATCACGACGTAGTCGTGTTGCCGGTACGGCAGCGAACCGAAGATCGTCTCGAAGACGCCCGAGCCCTCGTGCACGAAGACGACCTCGTCGCCCTCGCCGTTGCGGTAGAAGCCGTCGAAGTCCTCCGACGGCCGGCAGATCGCCATCTCGACATCGTCGTTGAACATGAGCACGCGGCGCCCGAAGATCGGATCGCCCGCCGGCGCCATCCCCGCCGTCTGCGTCAGCCGGTGCACGTGCGCGCCTGGCACCCACTCCTCGAGCGCAATCGGCTCGAACGCGCCGACCTCCATCACGTCGCAGGGCGACTGCAGGTGGTAGAGGATCGACTCGTTGCCCGAGAAGCCCTCGTAGCCCATGACCTCCTCGACGAGCAGTTCGCCGCTGTCGCCGTCGCGGACCTGCGTGTGGCGCTTGGGCGGCACCGATCCCAGGGACACGTAGCGCATGGCTACAGGTTTCCCCGCAGAGCCTGCTCGCGCTCGATCGCCTCGAACAGCGCCTTGAAGTTGCCCTCGCCGAAGCCGCGTGCGCCATGGCGCTCGATGATCTCCAGGAAGATCGTCGGCCGGTCGCCGAGCGGCTTTGTGAAGATCTGCAGCAGGTAGCCCTCGTCGTCGCGGTCGACGAGGATCCCCAGCCGCCGCAGGTCGTCCAGCGATTGGGAGATCTCGCCGACGCGCTCGGGCACGCCGTCGTAATAGGACTCCGGCGTGCGCAGGAACTTCACCCCGCGCGCCTGCAGTGCCTCCACACAGGCGACGATGTCCGTCGTCGAAACGGCGAGGTGCTGCACGCCCGGCCCGCCGTAGAACTCGAGGTACTCGTCGATCTGCGACTTGCGCGCCCCCTCGGCAGGCTCGTTGATCGGCAGCTTCACACGGCCGTCGCCGCTCGTGACGACCTTCGACATGAGCGCCGAGTACTCCGTCGAGATCGCCTCGTCGGAGAAGTGGATGAGCTCGACCATGCCGAAGACATCCTCGTAGTACTTCACCCAGCGATCCATCTCGCCGAGCTCGACGTTCGCCACCACGTGGTCGATCCCTGCGAGCAGCGCAGGCTGCGACGCGTCGCCGTCGTGCGCGACGTCGGCAAAGCCGGGCAGGAACGTGCCGGCGTAGTCGGCGCGCCCCACGAAGCGGTGCACGGTGTCTCCATAGGCGGCGATCTCGGCGACCCGGACGCTGCCGTCGGCGTCGCGCAGCTCGTGCGGCTCGACGAGCCCGGCGGCGCCCCGCGCGACAGCCTCGCGGTAGGCCGCATCGACGTCGGGGACCGACAGCGCGACGATCTTCACGCCGTCGCCGTGCGCGTGATGGTGGGCGGCGATCTCGGTGCCGACTCCCAAGGTGCCCGTCAGCACGAGCCGGATCCGGCCCTGTTGCAGGACATGCGACACGCGGTCGCGCAGCCCGGTCTCGAGGCCTGCGTACGCGACCTCCACGAAGCCGAAGGCGTGGGTGAAGTAGTACGCGGCCTGGGCGGCGTTGCCGACCCAGAGCTCGATGTGATCGACGCCGTGCAGCGGCATGAAGTCGCGTCGGTCCGTCGTTGCGGCGGGGTCAAGCGACAGCGTGCTCACGGCGCAGCTCCTTGATCGATTCGTCGGTGCAGGTGTCGAAGAAGCCGCCGACGACGGCCTCGATCTCGGCCACGGACTCGGCGCGATAGAGAACGGGCTGGTACTGCGTGATGTCGTAGTCGACGGTGCCCATCTCGCGCAGGTCCAGCGGCCGCAGCTGCATCGCCCGGAACTGGCTGATCTCGCCGGAGCTCGAGAGGATCCCGGCGCCGTAGGCGCGCAGTTCGCCGTCCTCCCAGACGACCCCGAACTCCAGCGAGAACCAGAACACCCGTGAGAGGAAGCGCAGCGCGTCCTCGTCGTGCAGCCGCACGGCGGCGGCGCCTGCACGACGGTGCAGCTCCCCGAACGTCGGTGTGGCAAGCAGGTGCCCGTGACCGATGACCTCGTGGATGATGTCGGGCTCGGGGGTGTACAGCGGCATCGCGGGATGGCGCACGTACTGCGTCGAGTGGAAGATGCGATCGCCGAGCGCCGCGTAGAACGTGCGCAGGTCGACGAGGCCCGCCGCCGGCACGTAGCTCCAGCCACTGCGGGTCGCCAGGCGCCGCGAGACGTCGTCCAGCCCGGGCACGTGGTCGCGGGGCAGATCGAGCACGCCGAGCGCCTCCCGGTACTCGGAGACGGCGTGCCGTTCGTGCAGGGGCGCCAGCTCGCGGCAGACCGTCCGCCACACCTCCTGCTCGGCGTCGAGGTACTCGATCGGCGGTGAACGATGCCCGGGACGCCAGGCAAGGGCCGCGGCGGCGATCTTGTTGCGCCTGCGGCGATAGTCTGGATCGTGCGCGCCGGGATGGCCGTCGTGCAGGTGAACCGTGACCTCACCGGCAGCGCCGGTTGTGACCGGGGAGTACACCTGGGCTTCTTCGAACACGTCGTGCTCCTCTCTCGTTCAACAGGAGCGTCGGTCATCCGGAGGCGGGTTACAAGTCTGCTCATCCCAGCAGGTCAATCAGCACAGCAGATACGCCGATCACCTTGAAATACTGGTCAACTTGTCCATCGATAGCCTCGACGCCCGACTCATCGCCGCGCTGCGCAGCCACCCTCGCGTGGGCCTGCTCGAGATCGCGCGCCAACTCGGTGTCGCCCGCGGCACCGTCCAGGCGCGGCTTTCCAAGCTCGAGGGACGCGGCGTCATCACCGGCCACGGACCCGAGGTCGACCCGATCGCGATGGGCTACGGCATCAGCGCGTTCATCCTCATCGAGCTCGCCCAGGGCGAGCTGGCGGCCGCGGTCGAGGTGATGGAGTCGATCCCCGAACTGCTCGAGGCCGACGCCATCTCCGGCCCGCAGGACCTCATCTGCCGCGTCGTCGCGCACGACACCGAGCACCTGCAGGAGATCGTCAATCGGCTGACGGCGACACCGGCGATCCGGCGCTGCACGAGCTACATCGTGCTCACGCGCCAGGTGCCGCCGCGCACGACACCGCTCATCGAGGCAGCAGCGCAACCCTCGCGGGGCGGGGAGCGTTAGAGCCAGGATGCGACGCCGCCGCGATCAGGGGACGGACGGAGAGGTACTGCCCGAGCCGGTGCCGCTCGTCAAGAACGTCCGCCCGGAGATTCAGGCGCTGCGTGCGATCGCGGTGCTGACGGTCGTCATGTACCACGTCTGGCCCGAGTCGATGCCCGGCGGCTTCGTCGGAGTCGACGTGTTCTTCGCGATCTCCGGCTTCCTCATCACGGCGCACCTCGTGCGCGAGGTCGACAGGACCGGGACGCTGTCGCTGTGGCAGTTCTGGGCGCGCCGCATGCGCCGTCTGCTGCCCGCCGCGCTGGTGACGCTGTTCGTCTGCGCGGTGGGGACGATCGCGCTCGTGCCGCAGCTGTACTGGCAGCAGTTCCTCACCGAGATCGGGACGAGCACCGCGTACGTGCAGAACTGGCAGCTGGCGTCGGATGCGGTCGACTACCTGGGCTCCGACAACCGCCCGTCGCCCGTGCAGCACTTCTGGTCGCTGTCGGCCGAGGAGCAGTTCTACGTGGTCTGGCCGCTGCTGATCCTCGTCGCGGCCTGGACGGCGCGCAAGCGCCTCGCGATCACCTTCATCCTGCTCACCGTGACCGGTCTGAGCCTGTGGCACTCGATCACCGAGACCGCAGCGAACCCGGCGGCTGCCTACTTCATCACCCCGACCCGGGCGTGGGAGTTCGGCGCCGGCGGCCTGCTCGCCCTGATCGGCGCGCGCGCCCAGCTGCCCGACTGGATACGCGCCGTCCTGTCATGGGCGGGCCTCGGGGCCGTCGGTTACGCCGCTGCGGCCTACAGCACCGACACCGCGTTTCCCGGATGGGCGGCGGCCGTCCCCGTCGCCGGCACGCTCGTCGTCATCTATGCGCGCATGCCCAAGGCGTTCTTCGCGCCGTCGCGGATCCTCCGGATACGACCGTTCCAGTTCCTCGGCGACATCTCGTACTCGGTCTACCTCTGGCACTGGCCGCTGCTCGTCTTCACGCCGTTCGTGTTCGCGAACCCGGGCGTCACCGAGACACGGATCGCCTTGCCGGCGCTGACGATCCTGCTGGCGTGGATCACGAAGGTGCTCGTCGAGGATCCGGTGCGCCGCAGCGCCTGGCTGTCGGCGAAGCCGAGCATGACGTTTGCCTGCAGTGCCGCGGCCACGGCCGTGCTCGCCGTCGTGCTGCTCGGCGGCACGTCGCACGTCGAGGCGCAGATACACGCGGCCGAGCGCGAGCAGACCAAGCTCGTGGCGAAGACGCCCGCCTGCTTTGGCGCGGCAGCGCGCAACCCGCTCAAACCGTGTGAGAACGCGGCGCTGCGTGCGAAGGTCGTGCCGTTGCCGGTGGCCGCCAAGATCGAGGAGAACGCGCCCTGCCCGAACTTCCGCAAGGAGCTCGGCGTGAGCGTGTGCGACTTCGGCGTCAAGCCCGAGCACGCGCAGAAGACGGTCGCGCTGCTCGGCGACAGCCACGCGTCGCACTGGCGGGCGCCGCTGGACATCGTCGTCCGTGAGCGGGGCTGGCGCGGGCTGTCGGTCACGCGGACGAGTTGCGTGTACTCGGCGGCCACGAAGCTCACGCCGGAGCCGACGAGGTCGCAGTGCCTGCGCTGGGTCGAAAACGTGCCGAAGTTCTTCCGCGCCCACCCCGAGATCGACACGGTCTTCGTCGTCGCGATCACGGGCGGCATTGTCAACGTCCCACGCGGCAGGACGATGTTCGAGGCGAAGATGAACGGCGTGCGCAAGGCGTGGAGAGCGCTGCCCGACACCGTCAAGCACATCGTGATCATCCGCGATACGCCGCGGATCACGCGCGCCACCGTCGAGTGCATCGACGCGGCGATCGCGGCCAAGCGGCCGGCCGGCGTGGAATGTGCCGTCCGGCGTAACGCGGCGCTCGAAGACGACCCCGCGGTGATCGCCGCCCGCAAGGAGCACGCGCGGCGCCTGCAGGCGATCGACCTGTCCGACGTGTTCTGCGGCAAGCTCATCTGCTTCCCCGTGATCGGCGGCGCGCTGGTCTACAAGGACCTGCACCACTTCACGCGCGTGTTCGCGGAGACGCTCGCGCCGCCGCTCGGACGCAAGGTGCAGGCACTGGCGCAAGAGTGGAACCAGGTGCGCTGAGCAGACTCAGCCGGTCTCGACCCGCGCCGGGCAGCCGGCGTCGACGGCCTCGGCAATCATCGCGCTGCGGTGGCGGTAGCCCTCTGCGTCGGCATGCAGCCCGTCGGGGAGGTACACGGTTCCGGCCTTGACGGCGTGCTCCCAATCGACCACGACGAGGCGCGGGTCTTCCTTCTTCAGCTTGTGCAGCACCCTGTTCAGCGGCCGGTAGGGCCCCTTGCGCGAGGGGCGGATGATCGTCGGCCAGATGACGCAGGTGTCCAGCGGCAGCAGCGCCAGCGTGCGGCGCAATCGCTTCGTGAAGCGCTCCGGATCGCCGCCGTCGTTGGTGCCGAGGCTCATGACGACGGTCTTCGGGACGATTGTCTTCAGCGAGATGCGCAGCAGGCGCATGCCCTGCGGCGTCGTGATGCCGTTGCGCACGTCGGCGACGAGGTTGTGATCGCCGAGCAGCGGGCCCAGGAAGGGCTGCGTCGCGACTGCCAGCGAGTCGCCCACCACGAGCACGTCGGCGTCGGTGGCGTGGGCGCGCGGCACCGCAGCCGTCAGCAGGACGAGCAGGATCGCGAGCGCGAGGCACGCGCCCAGCCGTATCAAGTGCATAGGGCCGCAATCGGCCGATGTGCCGGAACGTCGTCCCCGAATAGCTCTCACCCAACGCGTGTTGTACGACCGTACTCGCGCGGCCGAACGAGAATTATCCGCGCGCCGTCAAGCTCCGGCTGACCGTCGTCGGCTCGCCGGCGTCCGCGGTGGCCTCGATTTGCAGAGTTATGGTCAGACCGCGGCGGCGCTGCATCGCCTTGCGCAGACGCGCGACCTGGGCGCGGCTGAGCTTCACGCGGACGATCTTCGACTCAGCGGCGGCGAGCTTGACGACGACGGGCCGCAGGCTGATCGAGAACGCGCGCTTGCGCTTGCGGGGCTTGTTGCGCTCGGTCAGGCGGGCGGTGACCTCGACGCTGCAGATCGTGTCGCAGCCGACGCGTAGCGGCAGCTGGCGCGCGCTGAAGAGCCGGCCGCTGCGCAGGACCTTCACGCTGAGCTCCGGCCCGAGCGGTGGCGGCAGCGTCGGCGCCTTCGGCGGCGGCGGGTGGCCGATCGGCGCGAGGGCGACACAGGGCACGACCTCGGGCGCGGCGAGCAGGAACTGCTGGACGCGGTTGTTGCGCGTGTCGGTCACCGTCAGCACGCCGTGGCAGTCGATCGCCACACCGGTCGGGTTGATGAACTGGCCCGCGCCCAACCCGCGCTCGCCGAACATGTCAAGCCGCTCACCCTCAGGCCCGAAGCGCTGGATGCGGTTGTTGCCCCGGTCGGCGACCCAGAGCTTGCCGCCGGCGTCGAGCGCGATCTGCGCCGGGGCGGCGAGCTTGCCCAGCGTGCGGCCGAGGCCGCCGAACTGCTTGACGATCGCGCCTTGCGCGTCGAACACGGTGATCCGGTTGTCCGTCGCGCTGGCGTAGGTGCGCGAGCCGTCGGGCGTGACCGCGACGCCGCGCACCGTGCCTGCGTTCGTCCACGCTCCGAGGTAGTCGCCGGCCACCGTGAAGCGGACGATGCGGCGGTTGCCGGTGTCGGCGACGGTGATGACGCCGTTGGCGATCGAGATCGCCGACGGATCCTGCAGCTGTCCCGGGCCGCTGCCCAGCGAGCCGATCGTGCGCGCCGGCAACCCGGTCGTGCGGCCGAAGACGAAGATCCGCGCGCGGCGCTGGTCGAGCACGTAGGCATCGCCGACCGCGTCGAACGCGACCGCGACGGGCGCGCGCAGGATCGTCGGCCCGGGGGAGGGCGAGCCCCAGCTCGAGGCGTTTGACCCATCGGGGTTCAGCAGCTCGACGCGGCCGTTGACCGAGTCGGCGACCGCGCGCAGGCCCTGGCCATCGGCGGCGACGCCGAGCGGCGCATTGAACTGCCCCTTGCCGCGCCCCGAGACGCCCCACGAGCGCAGCAGCCCGCCGCTGTTGTTGAAGACGTCGATGCGATCGTTGCCGGTGTTCGTGACGTACAACGCGCCGGTGTTGTCGGAGGCGATCGCGCGGGGATAGGCGAGCTGTCCGGGACCGGTGCCGTAATGGCCCCAGCGCGCCTTGTACTTGTAGTCGGGCTGGGGCCCGAAGCGCAGCACGCGCTGGTTGATGTCGTCGGCGACGAAGACGCGGCCCTGCGGGTCGACTGCGACGCCGAACGGGAAGCTGAACTGGTTGGCGCCGGCACCCTGCCCGCTGCCGACCGTGCGCAGGATGCGCCCGCCGAAGTCCATCACGACGAGCCGGTGGTTCTTGTCGTCGGCGACGATCAGCCGCTGGCCACGGACCGCCAGGCCGCGCGGGTTGTAGAGCGTTCCGGGCGGGACGATCTCCAACCCGCCCGTGCCGTCGAGGTTGAAGCGCTGCAGGCGGTTGTTGAGGCTGTCGGAGACGAACAGCAGGTTGCCCGAGGTCACGAGGCCGCCGCCCGCGGGCGCGTCGTTGCCGCCGCCCTTGCCGAAGTTGAACTCGCCGACGCCGGCGCCGCGGCGGCCGAACGAGTGCATCAGGTTGCCGGCGGCGTCGAAGCGGTCGATCCGGTTGCCGCCGTCGGCCACGAACAGCGTGTCGTCGGCGGCGACGGCGATCGCGCCGACGGACGTCAGCTCGCCCGGTCGCGTCCCGGCACGGCCGATCTCACGCCGGAAGGCACCGTCGGGCCCGAAGACCTGGATCACGCTCGAGGACTGGTCGGCGACGTAGACGGAGCCGTCGGGGCCGATCGCGACCGACTGCGGGAAGCGCAGGACACCGCCGCCGCGCTGACCGATCTGCGATGTCACGGTGTACGGGCACGCGCCCGTGACGCCGGGACACGGCGCCTGGGCCTGGGCGCCGGGCGCTGTCGCGACCGTGGCGAGCAGGGCGAGCGCCGACACGGTCGCGCAGCTGGCGACGCTCCCCCGGCGGCGATGGATGATGCGGGCCATCGTCGTCTGAACCACGGCGGGCGACGATAGTCGCGCTCTCGTTGCACGATGCAGGAACCCGTGCGCCCGCGATCTGCCCGCGTGGCCTCGTGTGTTTTTTCCTTCGCGCCCTCGAGCGCGTTTGCCGCACCTCGCCGCGGGGGGAGGACCGGTGCCATGAGCACCATGCAGGACACCGATCAGGACGGCGCGCTGCGTGATGCCGCCGGCGCCGCCGGCGCCGCCGAGTTCGAGCTGACCCTCGCCTACGAGGAGATCGCGCAGAAGGTCGCCGCGGGCGATCGATTCACGACCGCGCAACAGAACGCCGCCGCGCAGTTGCTCGAGATCTCCGCCGCTGTGCGTGAGCTCGTCGCCGAGATGCATGATCTGCAGGGGCGCGGCGCCGGCACCGTGACGCTCGGGCCCCGCGCGCAGCAGCTGGCGGGGCGGACCGCGGAGCTCCGGGCGGCGTTCGGCCAGCAGCCGGTCATCCGGGCCGACCGCGCCGATCGCCCTGGGCGCGGCACACATCGCTGACGAGGATCGACGCGCTCAGCGCCCCGGCCGCAGGTGCGGCAGGCGCGGGATCCGCGCCTCGCGCAGCGCGGCACGAGCGGCGGCGTGGCCGTTGACGCCGTGCACCGCCCCGCCGGGGAACGCCGCCGCGCCGCCGATGAAGAGCCCGCGCACCGGCGTGGAGTACGGGTTCAGCGACGCGACGGGCCGGAAGATGAGCTGATCCAGCGCGTAGCTGCCGTGGCCGACGTCGCCGCCGGGCAGGCTGGCGTTGCGCTGCTCGAGGTCGCCCGGAGCCATGATGTGACGGGCCATGACGCGCTCGCGAAAGCCCGGCGCGAAGCGCTCGATCTGGCGCTCGACCGCGTCGGCGAACGGCTCGCGGTCACGCGCCCAGTCGACACCCGGCGGCGTATGCGTGTAGGCCCACATCGTGTGCTTGCCCGCCGGTGCGCGCGTCGCGTCGGCGACCGTCTGCGAGCCGGTCAGCAGGAACGGCTGCTCGGGCAGCCGGCCTCCCCGGACGTCGGCGAGCGCGACGCGCAGGTCCGCCACCGTACCGCCGACGTGGATCGTGCCCGCGCGACGGGCGTCGGGGTTCTCCCAGGGAATCGGCGCGTCGAGCGCCCAGTCGAGCTTGATCGTCTGCGGGCCATAGCGAAAGCGAACGGCGCGGCGCGTGTACGCATCGCCGAGCGCGTCGCCGGCGAGCTCCACGAGTCCGTGCGGCGTCGTCGTCGTGACGACGGTGCGAGCCGCGATCCGTTCGCCGCCGGCGAGCTCGACGCCCGTCACGCGGCCGCGTGAGGACAGCACGCGCGCGGCGGGCGCGCTCGTGCGCGTCTCACCACCGTGCTCGCGCAGCACGCTCGCCAGCGCGCCCGTGATCGCGCCCGCGCCGCCCTCGGGGCTCGGCCAGCCGACCGCGTGGCCGAGGATGTTCAGCCAGACGCCGGCGATCGCGCTGCCGGCGCTGTCCAGCGGGGCGTCGCCATGCAATGAAGAGCCGTACAGCCAGGCGGCGCCCTCGCCGCGCAGCACCTCGCCGGCCAGCGCCTCGGCCGACATCAGCAGCATGCGCACGAACTCCAGCGTGCCGCCGAGCTTGAGCGCGGGCAGCAGTCGCGCCGGCCCGGCCACGGGCGGGAAGCCGGAGAGCATCGTCGTGCGGACGGCTTCGAACCGGCGCAGGTACGGGCCGACGAGCTCCGCCCAGCGCCGGCCGTCGCCGGGTCCGAGCGCGTCGAGCGAGCGCACCGTGTACGCGAGATCGCGCGACAGCGCCGCTCCGCGTCCGCCGGGCAGCGGGTGGACCATCGCCAGCTCCGGCTGGATCCAGCGCAGGCCGTGCCGCTCGAGCCCGAGGTCGGCGAAGACCGGCGAGGCGATCCCGGCCGGGTGCACGGCGGAGAAGACGTCGTGCTTGAAGCCGGGCAGCGTCAGCTCCGCCGTCGAGGCGGCGCCGCCGAGCGTGGAGGTGGCCTCGACGACGAGCACCGAGCGCCCGCCGCGGGCGAGCGTGACAGCCGCGGTCAGTCCGTTGGGACCGGCGCCGACGACGATGGCGTCGTAGCGCGTGGCGCTCATCGGTCTCTTGTTCTCAGGGCGATCTGCTCGAGCATGCTCGACTCGGGCCGTTCGTCGCCCCAGAAGGCCTGCTGCGCCTTGCGGCCCTGCGAGCGGTACGCCTGCTCGAGGGTGACCGGCATGTCGTCCCACGTCCCGGCGGCGCGCAGGTAGTACCGGCCGTCGAACTCGTAGACGAGCAGCCGGTTGCGTCCCCGGCCCATGAAGTGCCCGGCGTGCGTGTCGAGGCAGATGACCGCCAGCGGCGTGCAGCCCGGCGGATAGGCCGGCGGCTGGTCGCGGCCGTAGCGGACCATCAGCTCGCTCACGCGCGCGGCGTAGTGCTCGAGCTCGGCCGGGTGGTCCTCGCGCGTGAAGAACCGCGTCACGGAGACATAGCCGCGCAGGATCGCGGGCGTGCGCGGCGTCAGCGCGCTGATGACCTCGATCTCGAAGGTCTGACCGGCGAGCCCGCCGCTACGCACCGCAGTGAAGCGACCGAGGTCGCTCGCATAGTCCGGCCACGTCTGCGGTCGCGCGAGGGCCGCCAGCGTGTGCGACGCCGACCGCACCTCGACGGGGTTGTACGTGTGCCAGACCTGCTCGTTGCGAGGCAGCTCGGGCGGGGTGGGGTCGCCGAGCTTGGCGTGGGCCAGGCGGTACTCGGGCTTGTAGGCGGCGCGTGATTCAGCGTTCTCGAACGCGATCCCGTGCGCGCGCAGCTCGTCGTCGAGAAAGGAGCGCTCGAACCACGGGCCGATCAGCCGGGTGGCGCCGGCGAAGAGCTGCTCGCGGTCCAGCGTCCCGCGCGGCGTGTGGGCCGCATCGAGGATCCGCTCGCGAAAGAAGGCACGGTGAAACGCGAGCACGTCGGGTGCGCGCAGTCGGCGGCCGCCGAGCTGGTGCCAGCGCGTCGTGAGGATCGCGAACGCGATCCGCAGGTCCTCCACGTTGCGCAGTTCGGGGCGCCGGGCGTAGTAGGCGGCGTTGAGAAAGTCCGTGACCCAGCCGACCGCGTCGGGACCGCTGATCGACGTGCCGCTCATGCGCGCCAGCTGTGCCGGCGGCGAGCGCCACGCCCGTCGGGCCCCGGCCGCGGCCGCGATGAGGCCGACCGTCGTGGTCGTCCCGCGAGCGACGCGCTTTGCGTCCATGTCCCGCAGGCTAGTGGACCCGTCCGCAAGTTCTGCGGGTTTTCCGGGCGTGCACACCGGGGGTTGGGCGCGACACTCCGAGGTTGACATCGGCTGGCGCTTTCGGCGGACGCCGGTAGCGTTTGCCGCGATGGCCGATCGCTTCGAGTCCTATCTGCGCCACGCCGCCGAGCTGGTGCGTTCCGGCGACTTCCTGCGCGCCGAAGGGCTGGAGCGGCTCGCACGCGAGACGCTGGAGAAGCTCGGCTCGCCGCCGAAGCTGCTCGCCAAGCTCCACGCGCAGCGCGGCGAGCGGGCGATGAGCCAGGGCGACTATCCCGCCGCCGAGCAGGCGTTCGGGGAGGCGATCGGCGCCCTGCGCTCGGACGGCGTCAGCGGCGGCCGCGAGCTCTACGACCTGCACCAGCGGCTCGGCATGGCGCGCTCGGGGCAGGGCCGTGACGAGGCCGCGCTCGCAGCGTTCGACGAAGCGATCGCGCTCGCCGGCGTCTTCGGCAATGCCTTCATCCCGCTCGCGTACGCCCACATAGCGCGGGCCGAGTCGCTGCGCCGCCTGGGCCGTCGCGCCGACGCCGAGGCGAGCCTGCGCGCGGCGATCGCGGTCGCCGAGCGTGCGCCGGTCGAAGGGCGCGAGAAGATCGTGGAGGCCGCGCGCGAGGCGCTCGCGGACCTGCGTCCCGTGCCCGCGCGTGTCACCGGTGGCGGCGGCCCGCGGTCCGAGCGCCCGCCTTCTCAGGGTCCGCCACCGCCACCCGACCCTGCCGCCCTGCGCTTTGACGAGGAGGGCTTCGACGCGGTCCTGGCCGAGCTCGACGCGCTCGTCGGCCTGGCCGCCGTCAAGGCCGAGGTCAAGCGCCTGGCGGAGCTGCTGCGGATCGCATCGATGCGCAAGGCGGCGGGATTGAAGACGGTTCAGGTCTCGCTGCACCTCGTCTTCGAGGGCGGCGCGGGCACCGGCAAGACAACCGTCGCGCGGCTGTTCGGGCGCCTCTACAAGAGCCTCGGGCTGCTGGCCACCGATCAGGTCGTCGAGATCACCCGCGAGGATCTCGTGTCGGGTTACGTCGGGCAGACGGCGACGAAGACCAACGACGTCATCGACCGCGCGCTCGACGGCGTCCTGTTCCTCGACGAGGCCTACGGCCTGGTGCGACCCGGCAGCCAGGGCGACTTCGGGCCCGAGGCCGTCGTCGAGCTGCTCAAGCGGATGGAGGACGACCGCAGCCGCCTGGCCGTGATCGCCGCCGGCTACCCGCACGAGATGTCGGAGTTCCTGGCCTCGAACTCCGGCTTTCGCAGCCGCTTCGGCGAGACGATCCACTTCGACGACTACGGGCCCGTCGAGCTCGTGCAGATCTTCGCGGTGTTCGGCAAGGAGGCCGACTACAGGCTCGACGCCGCTGCGCGCGAGGAGCTGCAGCGCACGATGGAGCGCCTGCACGCCGCCCGCGATCGCTACTTCGGCAACGCGCGCACTGCGCGCAACCTGTTCGACGACGTCATCGCCCACCAGGCCGAGCGGCTGCTGGCGCTCGGCAGCCCGCCGGATCGTGACGCGCTGATGACGCTCACGCTCGCCGACGTCAAAGCGGCCAGTGCCTAGGAGCTCTTGCGCCTTCGAGGCGTACTACGCCGAACGACAGCAGCACGCTGCCTGAGATCGAGCTTGTGCTGGGGGACCGGCCTGGACGCCAGCCCCGTGATCTTCGAGATCACCGAGACGGCCGCGATCGCCGATATCGCCAAGGCGCGGGAGTTCTCCGATCAGCTGGCCAAGCTCGGCTGCTGAATCGCGCTCGACGACTTCGGCGCTGGCTTCGGCTTCTACCTCGCCGAGCCGCGGCCGCTCGAGCTGTTCCTCGCCGGCCTGCAGCAAGCGCCGGTGGCGAAGTTGACGTCTCGCTGACCGGCCCGCTGCGAGGACGCGGCGGACGGAGCGGGTACCGTCCCGACCAGGGGGACGGATGCCGACACTGGAGCGAGAGACCGAGCTCGACTGCATCGCGGCCGCGCTGGACGCCGCGGCAGACGGACGCGGCTGCACGGTCGTCATCGTGGGCGCGGCGGGAATCGGCAAGACCCGCCTGATCGCCGACGCGCGCGCGCTGGCCAAGCTGCGTGGCTTCGGGCGGATGTGGGCGGTCGGCGACGAGCTCGAAAGCGCGATGCCGTGGGCGGTCGTGCGCCAGCTCGTCGAGCGCTCGATCGCACGTTACGGCGGCGAGGAGCGCCAGAAGCTGCTGGCCGGGCCCTCGGGCGCCGCGCTGGCGGCGCTTGATCGCGCGCCCGACGAGGCACGCGCCGGCGACGTCGCGCTCGCACGCACGATGCATGCCCTGTGGTGGGTCGCGGCGGACCTCGCCTCCTATCGGCCCGTGCTGATCACCGTTGACGACGCGCAGTGGGCCGATACGCCGTCGCTGCGCTTCCTCGCGCACCTCGCGCCGCGCGTCGGCGACCTGGCGATCGCGCTGATCATCGCCACGCGCCCGCCGTCGGAGCGCTCCGGCCCGCTCGCCGAGCTCGTGGCAGCGCGTCATGGACTGCGCCTGTCGCTCCAGCCGCTCTCCTTCGAGGCGATCGGCGAGCTCGTCACGAGCGACGGCGTCGCCGCGGCACCCGCGGTGCTCGAGGCGCTGCACGCTGCCAGCGGTGGCAACCCGTTTCTCGCCGGGCAGCTGATCGAGGAGGCCGACGCCCGCGACCTGGCGCTTGACGATCCGGCGAACGCCGATGCGATCGCGGGTCTCGGCCCGGCGACGATCTCGCACGCGCTGCTGTCGCGGCTGCCGCTGGACGCGGTGCAGCTCGCGGCGACCGCGGCGGTGCTGGGTCGAACGAGCGATCCGCAGCTCGCAGCCGCCCTCGCCCGGATCGATTCCGAGCGCATGCCCGACGCGATCGACGCGCTCGTCGTCGGCCACGTCCTCGCCGGCGGTGGCGATCACCGCGCAGGCGAGGAGCTCAGCTTCGTCCATCCGGTCGTGCGCGAGGCCGTGCTCGCCGAGCTCGGCCCGGGCGAGCGCGCGGCACTGCACGCGGCGGCGGCGGTCGCCCTGCACGAGGCGGGCGCGGCCGCCGACCGTGTGGCAGCCCATCTCGCGGCCGCTCCGACCGGCACGTTGCCTGAGGCGGCAGCGCTGCTGTGCGCGACGGCGGCGCAGCTGCTCGCCGATGGCGACGCGGCAACCGCCGTGCGCCATCTTCGGCGCGCGCTGGAGGAGTCGTCTGGCGAAGTCTCGATCGTCGCTCAGCTCGGCGATGCGCTGCTGCAGGCGCGCGACTTCGAGGGTGCGCGTGATCAGCTGCGGATCGCCGCACGCGCCGCCGGCACGCTGCCCGAGCGCGCCGAGCACGTCGCGAAGATGGCCTCGGCCACGCTTGGTCTCGAAGGGCCCGCGTTCGCGATCGAGGAGCTGCGCGCCGAACTCGACACCTGGCCGCAGGAGGCGGCACGGGCGCCGGAGCGGCTCGTCCTCGAGGCCCGTCTCGCGACGATGTGCTCCTACCTGCCCGAGGAGATCGAGCGCAATGCCACGCGGCTGCGCGCGTTCGCCGATCTTCCCGGCGCAAACGGCGCGGAGCGCACGCTGCTGGCGCTGCTCGCCCAGCGCGGCCTGTACGACGTGCGACCGGCGCCGGAGGTCGCCGATCTCGCCGCGCGCGCGCTCGGTGACGGCACGTATGCCGCTGAGGCAGCCGATGGCCTCATCCCCTGGGGCAACGCGCTCAACGCGCTGATCTCCGCCGACGGCGTCGAGCTCGCGCAATCGGAGGTCGAGCACGCCCGCCGGCGCCTGCGATCGGGCGGCTCGCCCTTCGAGTTCGCGTCCGTCAGCGCGGTGGCCGCGATAGTCGGCTGGCGTTGCGGTGACGTCGCAGGCACCGAGGCAGACGCCGAGGCGCTGCTCGCGGCGCTGGCGTTCGCCGATCCCGGCGCACCGATCGTCGCGATGCGGGCGGTCGCCGCGCGCATGCTCGTGCTCGCCGTCCTCGAGCGTGGAGACATCGCGGCGGCGGCGGCCGTCGTCGCGCGGTTCGACGCGGCATGCCCAGATGCGCCCGAGATGATCCCGGTGACGCGTCTGCGCCACGCGCGTGCTGCGCTGGCGCTCGCACGCGACGACCCGGCGCTGGCGCGCGAGGAGGCGTTCGCGCTCGGCGAGCAGGCGCGCGCGGCGCGGATCGACAGCCCGACCGTGCCGTGGCGCGCGCCGGCGGCGATCGCGCTGCAGCGGCTTGGGGAGGAGCAGCAGGCGCGGGCGCTCGTTGCCGAGCAGGTCGCGCTCGCGCGGCGGTGGGGGACCGCAAGCGACATGGGCGCCTCGCTGCGTCTGAACGCGCGCGTCGACGGCGAGCACCGCCTCGAGCTGCTGGAGCAGTCGATCGCGTTGCTCGAGCAGGCGCCATGGCGACTGGAGCTCGCGCGAGCGCTTGCCGACTACGGCGAGGCGCTGCGGGTCGCGCGGCGCCGCTCCGACGCGCACGAGCCGCTGCGCCGCGCTGCCGAGCTCGCCGAGGAGTGCGGTTCGCGCGTGCTGCGCGTTCGCGCGATCGATGGACTCGCGGCGCTGGGCGACCGGCCGCGCAAGCTCATGTTCTCCGGCGCCGACTCGCTGACCGCGTCAGAGCGGCGAATCGCCGACCTCGCATCGCAGGGACGCTCCAATCGGGACATCGCCCAGGACCTTTTCGTGACCCCGAAGACGGTCGAGAACCACCTCGGCAGGGTCTACATGAAGCTCGGCATCAAGGGCCGCCGCGAGCTTGCGACGGCGCTGACGGCCTGAGGTGGCGTCACCCGCGGGAACCGGGCGTCGATCGATCACGCTGTGCGCGGTGAAAGGCGTCATGTCATCAGCCGCGAACGAGTACCGTCGGTTATGGCGGGCCGTCGGCGGACTCCTGCTTGCCTGCGCGTAAGGCAGGCCGCGGGACAACGACGGTCCGCCACGCTGGCTGCGCCGAGGGCCCGCTTGGAGTTGCCGCTACGCTGGTGGTACGCGAGTTTCGGTTTGCCTGGGTATCTGTCAGGACGATAGGAAGGCGTGGGCCGCGCGGCGGATGCTTTTTCGTTTCCTTCCTGCTTTTCGCGCGTGCCCGTACTCAGGAGGGAGGCGAGAACGGAGGCTGGCATGACCAGCACGCACACCGAGCACTCGCCCACCGGCTCCAAGGCTGCCGCGATCTCTAACCACGTCGTCCGGACGATCAGCGAATACACCGGTCGCGGACCGACCAAGGCACGCACCTACATCAACGAGGACGTCGTCATCTGCGTCCTGCAGGACACGTTGACCAAGGGCGAGCGCAGCCTCGTCAGCGACGACCTCGACGACCTCGTGCTGACCATGCGCAAGGCGTTTCAGAGCACGATGCGCGAAGACCTCGTCGGCGGCATCGAGCAGATCCTCGGGCGCAAGGTCATCGCGTTCATGAGCGACAACCACATCGACCCGGATGCCGCGGTTGAGGTGTTCCTCCTGGAGCCACTGCCGCATACGTCACGCAATGACAGGGGACGCCACGACGGGGCGCGAAGCGACGGGGCCAACCATGACGGGGCGCGACGCGACGGGGCCAACCATGACGGGGCGCTGCGACGCGACTAGGCCAACCACGACGGAGCCGTCTGAGCGCTGTGTTCCACCCGCGCCGACAAGGGTCGGGCAAGGTCGCGATGCCGGAGGAGGGACTCGAACCCCCGACACGCGGATTATGATGGCGCCAAAACACTGGGCTTTGCAGGCAGTTTGGGAAAGTTTGGTTGGGTTGGGCGCGGCTGGCGAGGGTCAGATCTGCAGGGTTGGGGACATCGTCGGGGACACGGTTCGAAAGCGCCTGTCCGAGGATCAGGTGCGACGCCAAACGCTCGTCGAGCAGCGATGACGAATGCGTGTGCCGTGTGACGCCCATGTCCGGGAACGCCTGTCTGGACGTTTATCGCGGATGACGACGAGCGTCAGTCAGAGGGGTGAGCGCTCAAGACGAGCCCTCCGGCCGATTGACGACGCCTGTGGCGCGCCGATGACCGGCGGGTCGCGGTAGTGCTAGGCCGGCTCGACGACTCGTCGGGGCAGCGCTGCTCCGGCCGCTGCTGCTTGGTCGCCGCGAAGCACGTCGGGATCAAGATCGACATCACCAGGCCAGACGATGGTGCCGAACTCGCGGTCGACCGTGACAGCCTCGAAGACGTCGCGATCGTCGCGGATCGCGCCGAACACGCCGCCGGCCTGCAGCAGATCCGCGAGGTCCACCTCGTGCACCGCGCCGTCGCCGAAGGTCAGCCGAAGCCAACGGCCTTCGAGCGGCTCAACCTGAGTGATCGTTGTACGCGATGGATTCATGGCAGCGGTGCGATCGGCACCGGCTGCTCGGGAACCTGGACACGCTCCCAGTTCGCGGCCAGCTCGTCGCGATGCAACGACGCCCATTCTCGCACCATCCGCAACGCCCGATCCTGCAGATGTCCGCGCAGGATCTCGCCGGTCGCGATCTCGATGACCGCCTCCTCGCCGGCGTAGACGGCATGAAAGTGCGGCGGCGCGTGATCGGCGAAGTACATGCGGATCACGATCCCGTAGAAGCGGCTGATCGTCGGCACACCCAGAGCATCTCGCCGTCAACGGACGGCCAGCCCCGCCCGCCTCGCATAGCGGACCCTGACCCCTCTGTCGCTTGACGACCGGCTGGCGGACGTCGACAAGCAGCGCGACGAGAGCGCCCCCTGCAGGCGAAAGCGGAATGATTGCGCCGACTGTTCATGGCCAGGGGGGCCGTCTGCGCGAACCGGCGTCGGGCCTTGTGGTCGAAGGAGTCGCGGCTGAACGCGAACCCGGACGCTTGAGCAGCTGCTCTTGCCGTCTCGTATCGGAGCGCCGCTTCAGATCGCCGCGCCGCCGCGCGCGGCGGCCACGTGCCTGTTCAGCCGAGTGAGGATGTCGCGCAGGGTCTCGAGGTCTCCCGCGCCCCCGAGCGCGCCGGCCCACTCGTCCTCGAGCGCGCGCACCGCGGCGCGGGCGACGGTTATGAGATCTTCGCCGCGCTCGGTCGCGTAGACCCGCTGACCTCGGCCGTCGTCCTCGTCGGGGCGCCGCTCGATGTAGCCCAGCGACTCCAGTTGGCCGAGAAGGTAGTTCATCGCCTGGCGTGACAGGTTGGCGTCGGCCGCGAGCTGCACCGGACGCCGACCGCTAGGGCCCGGATAGCGCAGGACCGCGAGGTGAGCCGGCACGACGTCTGTGAACCCCTCCGCGTGGAGCGCGGCGATGACCCGCTCATAGGCGTGCTCGAGCGGCACGCGCAGCAAGGCGCCGAGCAGCGGGGGCGGTTTGGGCACGACGTCACTCATGGCTTGACAGGGGGTCTCGATAGCCTTTAGATTTGTAAAGTCACTGTACAACATCGGGAGGACGACCATGGCCGAGACACTCGAGGTAGGGGGAATGCGCATGAGCTTCCTCCTCAATACGACTGACACTGACGGCAGCGCATCCGCGTTTCGTGCTGAGATGAAGCCGGACTCGCTCGTGCCGCCGCCCCACAGCCACGACACGTTCGACGAGACCGTCTACTGCGCGGCCGGCGCCATCACCTTCACCGTGAACGGCAAGCCCGTCCCGCTGAGCGCAGGCGACGCGCTCTTCATCCCGCGCGGGGCGATCCACGGCTTCCGGCCCGATCCCGAGCGGGGCGCCACGCTCGTGTGCGTCGCCACGCCGGGGTCGGACTACTTCCGTGCGGCGATGCAGTTCTTCGTCGACACGGGCGACGCGCCGCCCGATCGCGAGGCGTTGTTCGAGCTGATGCGGCGCCACGGTGTCACCCCTGCGGTGTCGGCCGGGGTGTCCTGACGAAGGAAAGCCATAGGGCGAAATTCCTAACCGTCGCGATCGCCATGACCTTGAAGGAACGGGACCTCGCTTCGGCGGGGTCCTCGTCGTTTCTCGACACGATGCCGCTTAGAGGCAGAAGGGACGCTCTTCGCGCGGCCGCACTGAGGCAGGAGAGCGGACTTCTCGGGGCGTTCCGGTAGTCGTCGGCTGTGGGGCTCGCCGCCGCTGGCGTACTACGGGTCGACGCGCATTGCGACCGCTGCTCCGGGCCGTGGCGGATGCGGCAAGCGCGAGCTCCAAGCGCTTGACGAGGCCGTCGACGAGCTTGGTCTGATCGCGGCTGGCGACTTTCAGCGTCGCTTTGCCGAACAACGGTTCGGCGACCTCGAGCTTGCCGTTGTAGCGCTTGGTGTCGATGACCCACACGCCGGTCGGCGCGACCGCGATTTGGTCGATGTTCGCCCGCGAGCCCGGGATGCGGCGGTCGTGCAGCACGCGGATGTCGGAGTAGCGCTCCGCAAGCGCCTGCTGACGATCTCCTCGCCGTCGGCGCCGCGCGCCCAGCGTGACTCGTGCTGCGGCGCCTGCTGCAGGGCGAGGATGACGCCGCCGAAGCGGGGATGACGCGTTCGGAACTGCGGCCTCACGTTTGGCTTTGCGTCGCTCGTGCTCGCGCCGCACGCTCGCGCCAGCGGTGCGGTTGAGTCAGAGTGCTCTGCCATCGACGCTGAGCGTACGCGTCACTCGCGACGCGCCCAACGATTGGTCCGCCCGTTGAGGGACCCCTCGTTTCCTTTCCTCTTCTGGCTGTTCGTTTCTGGCTGTTCGTCTCTTGGTGTTCGTCTCTTGGTGTTCGTCTTAGGAGACGAACAGGCCGCCGCCCCGCCTCCGGCTCAAGAACCCGCACCACGCCTGGGCTTTCGAGGAAGGGGGTCCACCGCTGACGCGCTGGACCCCCTTCCTCGACCTGCCAGAGAAATCGGGCAGGGCAGCCCAGGCAGATAGTGGAGGGGCCGGAGGCGGGGCGGCGGCAAGCGGTAGGTGGTCGAGCATGTGGATGAGCAGGGAGTAGGAGTCGGGGAGGCAGTCAGTGGTCGGTCGCGCGGCGGAGGATGTAAGGACGGGAGGCGGGTAGCGAGCAGACGCGCGTCAGTGTTGGGATCGAAGCGCGTCGTCGTCGTGTTGTGGTGCTCGTGGTACGGCGCAATCGCAGGCGTTCTCGCCATCCCTGCGGCTTGATGGCCGCGCCGTGCCGCACACGCGACTGCCCGGCCGCGTTGCTCGTTTCGCCGAGTGGCTCCAGCGCCAGGGGGGCCAGTTCGCGCGCTGCGGGCTCCTTATCCGTAGAGGATCGTTTCGAGCGCGGCCGCGATGTCATCGCACACCGACCCAACCCCACCATCACTCGCCGAGCCGCTGCTCAAGCCTGAGCAGGCGGCGAAGCTGTTGTCGGTCAGGCCCAGCTGGATTTACGAGGCCGT